>CAIRTW010000182.1 GCA_903881585.1 uncultured Bacteroidota bacterium
GAAAACTGTTTGGTTGGGTTATCAAAGGGTATGCGATGCCGAAGTTTTTTATACTACTTTTAGGCAATTAAATTTGGGTAAGGCATAGCTAAAAACAGGAGGGGAGGTGTTGCGTGACCTTCATTTGCTGTCTCAAAGAAACTGTATTTTCCAAATTGCCGACCCATTTTATTGCACCTATTTGTTGTTTGGTATGCCGTAGGTGTTGTACCAGTAATCTTCGGGAAGGGGTACTTGCTGAGCTATTTCTTTGTCGATGGCGATCCTTGTTTTGAGGTAGTCGATGTCCATGTCTTTGGTGAAAGCGAAATGACCGTTTGAAACAGGGTAACCGTAGCCTCGAAGTATGGAAATAAAGCGGGGGCTATTGAGCATGGCTGCAGTGTAGATGAGATCGCTGCGGGTGATCTCGTATTGCTGGTCGAGGTGAACTTTGCTTTGGGCGTAGCCGCTGCTGTAGCTGCTGGTGGTAGTCTCTGTATTGCCGAGGACGGTGATGGATAGCTCATCGTTAAGGGCTTTGATAAAGGATAACTGAAGATTACCATCGCAGTTGGTTTGCTTACCATCTTTTATTTCAAAATCGGCCTGGCGGGGAATCATCATAGATAGGGAGCTGCCACTTTCATCGAGTATCTTCTTCAGCTCCAGCTTTGTCTGCTCATCGTAAGAATCGTACTTAATAACACGGACTGGCTGGCCGAAGAGCTCTATGTATTGGGCCCAGTCGGAAAGGCCACCGCGCTTGTAGAGGCAGTATGGTGCGCATTTTAGCAAGATGCCGAGATCTTTATTATCTCCCATGACCCATATATTGTGGAGTGAAGCGTAGGGTATGCCATCGGTGCCAGTCTGCTCAAATGCTATGATGCCGAGCTCTGGTTTGATGTGCTTGCGGGGTATAAGATCGAAGGCGAGTTTGCTGCCGGGAATAAACTCGATAGCGGAAACGCCCCAGAGGCGAGTTTCCATAATGGTGCGCATGATATCACGGAAAGCGGACGAATGAATCAGCTCATCTATTGCAGCGTCTTTTTTGCCATCGACGTTGAAACAAATCTCCTTATTGAGCACTGCATCAATGCGCTTGGCGATGACTCCGGAAAGGTGGCCATCGAGAATAATATCTTCATAGAGATCGTAGAGGCGTGACCGGTTGGGGTAGTAGATGGACTCTGCGCTGATGAGGGCTCCACGCCAAGTTAAAATGTCTTTGCGGCTGCGGTCAACAGAGCGTATGGTGAGCTCATTAAGAATGAGCGGCTCATGTTCATGTGTTGTTTTGTGTGTTTTTATCATAAAAATGTTTTTTGCGATCGTGTAGTATGATGGTCCTCTAAAAAATTCTATCTTGTGCCTACTAAAAAAAATTGCTGAATACCGATGAGAAGGTTAATTGCCGATATATATAAAATCATGTATAGGTTCACAAAAAGCAAAGTGATCTCCTTATTTACAGCACTCGCGTACATTACCACAGCAAATCTGCTTTTGATATATGGTTTCGGGATACTGGCGGAGGGGTGGTTACCCACATCTTATGTGCACATTGCGTTTTCTTTTCCATACATAGCTGGCGTCATTGGAGTGATGTTTATTTTTAATTTTGTGATCATGCTGCCGCTGCAAAACCTTTCGAGAAGCAAGGATGCAGGCCTGATGCTTATGCCTCTGATCGTATATTCCCTTGCTGCGCTGATACTGTTTGTCTATATAAGGTATTTTTACCTGTATGTTGCAGACTATTAAAAGGGATTTTTTCGCCTTGTTATTTCGTCAGTATCTATAAGAAACACTAAACCCCCTATCTTTATAGCTCTATTTCAAATACCGGAAAATGAGAAGTTTAATAGTTGCGGTTTACAGGCTGGTGTATAATGTAACCCGGCTTAAGGTGTTCTCGGTTGTTATTTCAGTGGCGTACATAACGTTGCTTAACCTGGTGATGATCTATGGACTGGGGCAACTGATGGCGGGTTGGTTAACGCCCCCGATCGTACTGATGCTGTTTAGGTTTCCTTATATTATTTTTACTACAGCGCTGATGACTTACCTGATCATAAAGGTGACACCAACGCGGAAAACTTTATCGAAAGATGCGAAAAAGGTGACCAAGTACACGGCGGTGCTTATTTATACCGGGCTTTGCATACTGGTGCTTGTATATATCAAGTATAACGATAGAGTATTCTCTGACCCGGTGCCAAGCCGCAGAATATTAAAGAACCCGAAAAACGCGTTTCATAGCAACAAGGCTCCTGAGAAAACGATAGCATGCACCGTGTATGTGCAGCATAGCGGTGTGTAAAGTTCCCCTCAAAGGGCCGGGCATTTTCGGCCCAGAGATATTAACTCTCCCGTTTAATAATAATTGTTCCTTTTAGGATTGCTGGCCCAGGAGATGGAATCACCCGAGGGGGTTTCTTCGGCTGATGTATCTGCATATGGCCAGCCATCGGGCTGCGCCTGGCCGGCCATAATATTTTTGAGCGCAGTGATGGCATCCTGGTAGGCCGTGCGGTAGACGGTGTAGTCTATACCGACATTGGAAAGGCGCAGCAGGTGCCAGCAAGCCAAGTCTTTTACTAAAGATCTCAGATATTCATCTGCTACCGTTGGCGGTGTACTGTCTGTGCCGAATAGCTGAACAAGATCGAACCGGGCGAGGTACATTTTGGCTTCCTGGATGGCTGCGCTGATGGCGCGGTCTGTGATGGTGGTGTCTGTGCGGGTGATCTCGGTGATGATCTCGGGATAAATGTTTGTGGCGAGATCGGAGGAGGTGATGATAGGCATGGTATAGGGTTTAAAGGCCTCTCCCCGCGAGCTGCGCACCTTCCCTTGCGGGAACTCCTAAAGGAGAGGGTGAGGTCGAGTAATGTTAAGTAATCTTATCTGGCTTATGCTGGTGTGAAAGTAGAAGAGGCGTTAATCGTCGTCTTTGGCTTTTTTCTTTGTGGGCTTGTCTTCGTCGGTGTCTTCATCATCGTCATCGCCTTTGGTTTTTTTGGCGGTCGTCTTTTTAGGTGTGGGTTTCTTTACATCGGAATCGTCCTGTTCGATGTCTGGTGTTTCACCGGTGGGCTTTACGGTTATGATCTTTTTGAGTGAGCGGTCGTAAGTAAGCTCATAGATATTGGTGGTGTTATCACCGATATTTTCGCTGATGTAACCGATGAGTGTTTTAGCATCGTCACCGGCATCATTGAGCGAATCGACATAGGCTACGATCTTTACTGTCATCTTACTTGCTTTCTGGAGGGCGGGGACCTTTTTGCGCTCATCGGCATACTCGGGTAGCGTGAGGATCTGGCGGCGGAAGAGATTGTAGTCCACTTTCTGTTTTGAGGCGATCTTCTTCTCTGCGGCGTTGTCTCTTAGCTCCTGTTTGTGATCGGCCTTATCGTCCTGAGCGTGGGAGGTGATGGTGAGCGTGAGGAGGAAAAGGATAGTGAGGTGTTTTTTCATTTGTACCGTTTATGTGATGGTGTAAATTTATTGATTTTTTGTTTAGGAAATTGCAAGCGAGAGAGACCTCTCCCCATCCCTCTCCGAACCTACCTGTCGGCAGACAGGGGAGAGGGTGAAGTAGAATGAGTTACGTAGACCCTATATCATCGCTTTGCATGGGTTTGTCTGCAACATTGTTTATAAGCGGCCCTTGCTGACTTGTCTTTTTGAGAGTGTGATGCCTCCGTTGCTATCTTTCTTCAGGAGTATTTCGTTGAGTTGCCAGATGGCACCTTCGACGGCATCAGGGCCATCATCGTGGGCGCGAGAACCTGGGGCGAACGCGGTGAACTGCTCTGCGAGGCGTTTCATGTGGAGGTTATCGCGCTCGGCAGTATTGAGGTATAGCTGGCCATTTCGATGTAGTGGTTCGAGGAGGCTTTCGATGCGCATGAACTTATCGGGCTTGCGGCGGGTATCTCCGCGGATCGGTATGTTGCGGCCAGTGCGCTTACCGGCATCACTTACTTCTTTGACGATCACATCCTGCATGAAGGTTTCTTCCATGAGGTAGTAGCAGCAAGCACTGCCGACAAGATCCATGATGTTGTAGTGCCAATCGATCATGCTTGCTGTAGTAGCCTGCGCGAGGAAGCACTTGACAATATGAAACTCATTTTGCCATTTGCCAACAAGAACGGTTGCTTTGTAATCGTTGGTGTCTTTATAAGAAGGGTCGGTGTAGCATACGAGGAGATCATATTCGCTAACATGCTTTGCGGGCTTGTATGCCATTTCTTTAAACACCGACCCTTCGGTAATGGGGTTATTGAAGTATTCTTTTTGCTGGGCTGCATAGCTTTTCTGAGCCAATACACGATCAATATCCTGTTGGTTGTTTTTTTCGGGCCAGGAGGAGTTGCCCAGCGAATCTCGGATGTTGATGACCTCGCTGTAGTCTGCGAGCTTTGTGGCACGGTCAACACAACAATCTGCGGCGATGCGGTTGCCACAGAATATAATAACCTGAGTTCGGGTTAAGCGGCGGCTATTAATTGTTGCTGATTGAACTGAGCAATGAGCCGTGGATTGGTTTCTTCGATGTCCTTTTTTATGGAAGGCTTTTTAGGGAAGAATGAGTATGCAGCAATGGCGCTCA
>CAIRTW010000183.1 GCA_903881585.1 uncultured Bacteroidota bacterium
CTCACTTTTCCTTCTTAAATTTATGGCGAATAAGGTCGTTTTTCCGTCTATATCGCTCCGAAAACAGGCGTTGCAACTAGCATCCGCTACCTTTGCATGAAAATGCGATACCCCGGACAATGTTGATTTCAAGACGAGATAATTGGCTTTGCCAGATATACCGAAAAATGGGGTACAGATGGGGTATAATGGGAAATGTGGAATATTTATAATAAATCCTGTCCGTAGCCACAGTAAAGGACCACAGCGATTTACCGCTAAGATAAAATGCCCCATATAATTATCGAAAAAATATTAACAAAGCGGGCATTGCCAGACCATCACCTTACAAGTCTATAAATTAAATAATTGATATATTTATCGTAATTTGAGGTTTCTGATACTATTATGAGGTACAATATCCAGGTTGGGTTGTTATGTCTTTTGTTGATCTGCCATGTCCATAGTGCACACGCCGCATTCTGGATAAAGAATGTACATGGAACCGATGACAACTTATCAGCGGCTGCATACCAGAGAAATTTTACAAACGAAGTTTCCCCAGCGCTACCACTCGCCGATAGCACCCATCATGGCCAGGTGGCAAAGGTGAAGCGCAATAATGGCCTGCAAGGCAGATTGGCTTTTACCTTCGGCATGCTCGGATTGATTTTTCAGCCGATAGGTGTTGTGGCCATATTCTTCGGGATCAGGGGCTGGAAAAAGGGAACACACAGGCGCGGCCTTGCTATTACCGGGTTTATTTTAGGTACCATTGAGGTGCTTATCTCTTTGTTTATCCTGGCACTTGTACTGGGTTAGCCCACGCCTTCCAGGTGATACAAAATTTCATCACCGGCCAGCAATTCATTTGGGTATCTGGGCTACGAGCGGCAAACATCAATGTGTATGATGCACTGGGCAATCTGGGGCCAGAAGAGCAATACCAATGTGTTGCCTGTGGACAACCTGGCAGCAGGTCAATATGTGGTGGTGGTAGTTAATAATGGAGCGGTCCTCTATCTTGATAAGGCTATAAAACGGTAGGTCTGTCTGCTGCCACCTGCTTTCTCTAGTCTGCCGTCTGCTGCTATTCGGTGATGCCGGAGTCCTTCTTTAAGGCCAGTAGCTGCTCCCTTTGGTCCATAGCGGCATTATAGCCTATCTCAAATATCTGGTCGGCATGCTTCATTTCGAATATCCCGAAACCTGCCAGCAGCGGCTCTATATAGACATGACAAGCTTTAGCCCGCTCCTTCACACTGTTGGCGATAACGAGGTGAAAGCATTGGTCCATTAAAGCGGTTTTATCAAGGCTGATAGGAGTGTTGGCATCATGCAGTTTATTCACATGCGACCCAATAAGAATATTGCAGCGGCCCAACAAAGGCTCGATGGGCAGGTTGTTGAGTATGCCGCCATCCAGGAGCAGGTAATCCTTATAGGGCTTAGGCTCAAAGACCACCGGCACAGAAGCAGATCCAAGCACCGCATCATACAACTTCCCATCAGAAAGTGTAACCGAAGCTCCGGTTAAAATATCTGTGGCTACAATGAACAATGGTATTTTCAAACAGGAGAAATCATCCTGCGGTATCAGTTCGAGTAGTCTTTTGCGCAGGCCTTCCAGGTTAAAGAGGCCGTTCTTCATCCACAGAAAATCTTTAATACCAAAATAAGACTGCGCTTTTAATGTTTCCAGTATCTTTTCCGGGGAAATACCTGCCGAATATAACGCTCCGATAATAGCACCCGCGCTAACCCCTGATATAGCAGATAACTTTATCTCCAGATCGTCCAATGCTTTTAATACGCCAAGGTGGGCCGCACCTCTTGCTCCACCGCCGGATAATACGATACCTATTTTACTCATATCAAAACCTTGTTTAGCAATTTAGAAGATGAGCCGCTCAATGTTATTGTTGCCATAGTCGTAGGGGAGGTAGGCAAGTGAAGGTATCTTTTTGGTCAGGATGAGGTTTGCGCGTTTCCCAACTTTGATCGTGCCCATTTGATGCTCAAGCTCCATTGCAGCGGCGCCATTCAGGGTTACTGCATTCACAGCTTCCTCCGGTGTCATCTTCAGTTGGGTACAAGCTATAGTAAGTAGGAGCGATATATTACCGGACGGACAAGAACCTGGATTATAATCAGTTGCAAGAGATACCGGAAGTCCCGCATCTATGATCTTGCGGGCAGGCTGATAGTGCATACCCAGGAAAAAAGCAGCCCCAGGGAGCAGCGTTGGCATGGTAGTGCTTGTTTTTAGCGACTCTATTTCCGCTTCCGCTACACATTCTAAATGATCAACACTCAACGCATTATGCTTAACACCCACCTGCACGCCACCCGAAAAATGGAGTTGATTGGCATGTATCTTTGGCTTCAACCCGAACTTATAGCCAGCCTCGAGCAAACGCTCCGTTTCGGGGATGCCAAAGAAGCCTTCTTCACAGAAAACATCGATATAATCCGCCAGTCCTTCACCAGCCACAACGGGCATCATTTTTTCTATGATCAGCTTTATATACCCTTCCTTATCTTGCTTATATTCAACCGGATATGCGTGCGCTGCCAAAAACGAGGCTTTTACAGGTATCCCGCCATTCTCTTTGAGTTTACGGATAACCCTGAGCATTTTTAGCTCCCCTTCCTGGCACAGGCCGTAGCCACTTTTTATCTCAATAGCACCGGTACCCTGCGCCATAACCCGGTGCAGCCGTTCCAGGCTTTGATCGTACAGTTCAGACTCGTCCATCTCGTTGAGGCGGCGGGCGGAGTTGAGTATTCCCCCACCCCTTCGCGCCACTTCTTCATAGCTTAGACCCTTAATGCGATCTACGAATTCACCATCGCGGGGAGCTGCAAAAACGAGATGTGTATGGCTGTCGCACCAGGCGGGCAGCACCATTTTTCCGGATGCATCTATATATTCATCTGCCTGATTTTCAGGCATTGAAGCCATATCACCAAAGCTATGTATGAGGCCATTTTCCGCCAGCACCCACGCATTTTCCACAGACGGAAGTACAGCCATGTCTTTCCCCGCGGCCCGAGAACGGCCTTCCCCGGTTTCGACCCCGTGAAGTTGTTTTATATTGGATATGAGCAGACGCATAGAGTTCAAAAGTAAGGAAAGTATTCAGGAACAAACAATAAGCCCCGGCGTTAAACTCTGGCCTGTATGTTTTGTCAAACCACCACATCAAAAATCAGAAACAACCATGAAAAGCATTATCAAAAGCCTGTTTGCAGTTTTACTGCTGGCCAGCGCAACTACCGTTTTCGCGCAACAGCAAATGCAACAGCGGACACCGGAGGAAAAGGCGCAGCGCCAAACCATGTGGATGCAAAAGAACCTGGGACTGAGCGAAGAGCAAAACAAAAAGGTATATGATATTATGCTGTATCATGCCCAGCAAGCCGATAATGACAAGAATATGGCTCCGGGTCCAGACAAGAAAATGGAAAAGAAAGAGTTGAAAAGGGACGTAGATACGGAACTGAAGGCAACACTCACCGGCGACCAGTACCAGAGATACCAGCAGCATGTGGCAGAAATGAAGGCCAAAAAACAAGAGCGCCGGGGAGGTGGGTACTAGTTGGCAGTGGATAGTTAGCCGCTTATAGTTTTTAGTTGAGGAGTTAAGGAAACAGGGTTATGGCGCTTTTGCCGGGGGGCTAAAGTGGTCATAACCCTGCCTTAAATTGCTACTTTTGCTGTTCAATGCATAATATGATGAAGCTCGGTGGCTTTTTTTTAATAGCCTGTTTGTGGTTCTCGTTTTCCGGTATGGCCCAGCCTGTGTGGTCACCAGGAAAGAGAGCGGATATGGAAATGGAGTGGATGCGAGATAGCCTGCACGTGACACCGGCACAGGAAAAAAGGATAAGCCCTACGACGGCCAATTTCCAAAAGCAGATGGATGAAACGAACGGATCAGCGAAAAAACAAAATGAGCTGATGCGCAAGAAAGACGCCACAATGAGGCATATCCTGAACCGGGAACAGTACAAACTATACTATCGCAGGGAGCAGGAAATAAGATCGCGGCCTAAGCCGAACCGTGGTGGGGGACGGCAGGCGTATTAGGGTAGAAAGTCTAAAGTAGAAAGTCTAAAGTTCAAAAACCAAACTCCATCCCGATAGCTATCGGGACCATATTCCATATTTCTTAGTAGCAGCCGCTGGCTTTTACCTGCTGGGTTATTTTGTCCTGCCACGCTTGTTGCTTATCGGGAATGGTGCCATGGTTGGTTTCGGTATCGTAGGCGTTTTGCTCGTTGGTGGTTTCGGCTTCGTATTGCTGTGTAAGTTGTTTAAAACGTTCCTGGTAGTTTTCTTTGGTGAAGGAAGCGCTGCTCAGGGCGGCCACTAATTCGCAGGTTTTTATGGCTGTGATGTCGAAGTGTGCCTGCTCATGGGCAAGCAGGTAGGCATTTGTGTTGACAGGATTGAACCATGATTGCGTTTTATCGAAATAAGGGGTGACAACCACGGTAAAGATCAGTTGCCCTTTCTGCACTACCGACGATGTGGTGAATGAATTGCCGCTAAAGGTGGTTGCCTTTTCCGGCAGGTTTTCCTGCACAACACCTTTGAAATCGTGTTGGTTCAGGGGGCGTTGCAGGCTATAAACGATGAAATCCCGGTTATCGGTCGTCTTGCCGGTGGTTGCGTAGATCTTCACATTTTCGGAGGTAGCAAACTTATCTTTTTGCTGCACCCACCGTTTTTCAAAGTCAGCCATATTGCGCTGAACCAAACGGCTGATCTCTTTTCCCAGGTATTCACCGGGATCGCCGGCGATCTCGCTCTGGCCCTTACCGCTAAACTCAGAGAGCTTTACATCGCCGCTATAGAATGCAAATGTGGATGCGATGCTTATAGTCCATTTAGCGCCCTTCTTTTTCACATCTACATGCAGATCATTGAGGCTCATTACAATCGGCGGCTGCGTTTTATCCTCTGCTATGTTCTGACCGATATAGTTTTTAAGGGCCGTTGCGGTGCCATCCTGCAAGGCTATCCTTTGCACACTACCATTATCGTTAATGGTACCAATGCCCGTAGAATCGGGAATGCTGTCGGTGACGTTTGCGATGTAGTAGGTTTTGGGGGCGTAGGTGGCAGCCTCCTGTTTTAGTTGAATGACCTTTATATCCTGCGCGCTGGCGAGAGATGAGCCAATAAGCGATATAGCGAATAAGAAAAAGAGAGACCTCATAGTCTATCAAAAATAGATCAGAATTGGCAGGATCTATGAATTGGCAGGATGATTTTTAAATATTCTAAATTCTCCATTAAAAAACTAACTTTATACTCTAACATCTGATCAAATGCAAACAGCATATATAGTGGGCGGATACCGCACAGCAGTAGGAAAATCAAAGCGCGGCGGATTTCGTTTTTACCGGCCTGAGGACCTGGCGGTGGATGTAATAAAGGGTTTGCTGACCAGCATGCCACAACTGGATACCAAGCTGGTGGATGATGTAATAGTGGGCAATGCTGTGCCGGAAGCAGAGCAGGGATTGCAGGTGGGCCGTATTATAGCCAACAGGGCAATAGGTGAATGGGCCGCAGGTGTGACCGTGAACCGCTACTGTGGCAGCGGACTGGAAGCGATAGCGATTGCTACTGCCAAAATACAAATGGGCCTCGCCGATTGCATCATCGCCGGGGGCACCGAAAGCATGAGTCTTGTGCCTACAGCTGGCTGGCGCACTATGCCCAACTATCAATATGCAAAAGACAATGGAGACTACTACCTGAGCATGGGGCTTACGGCTGAGCAAGTAGCCAATGACTATAAAATAACACGTGAGGATCAGGATGCATTTGCACTGGGCTCTCACCAGAAAGCGATTAACGCAATAAAGCAAGGCCATTTTAAAGAAGGCATACTACCCATAACGGTGAAGGAGGTGTATGTGAATGAAAAAAACAAAAAGGCAGTGCGTGAAGTAATTGTTGACACAGATGAGGGACCGAGGGCAGACACTACCCTGCCGGTGCTGGCGAAGCTGCCAGCAGTTTTTGCGCAGGGCGGTTCGGTAACTGCAGGCAATTCTTCCCAGACATCTGATGGAGCAGCATTCACTGTGGTGATGGGCGAAAAACTGATGAACCAACTGGGGCTGAAGCCAATAGGCCGCCTGGTAAACTGTGCAGCCGCTGGCGTGGACCCGCGCATAATGGGCATAGGCCCCATAAAGGCAGTGCCGAAAGTGCTGAAGCAGGCTGGAATGACGCTGAATGACATAGACCTCGTGGAACTTAATGAGGCATTTGCCTCACAATCGCTGGCAGTGATACGGGAACTGGGCATGAACCCGGATATTGTGAACATAAATGGCGGGGCGATATCGCTGGGGCATCCCCTGGGCTGCACCGGGGCAAAGCTGACCATACAAATACTGGGCGACCTGAAACGCCTGAATAAGAAATACGGCATTGTAACTGCCTGTATAGGCGGCGGGCAAGGGATAGCAGGGATCATTGAAAGGTGCTGATAGCAGGTGGCAGGTGGCAGTGGATGGCAAGTCTTAACTTTAGCTTAATACGAGGTATATAACTTTGCTGTTCATGAAGCGAGATAAGATCAGGAAAGTAATAGGCGGAAAAGTAAAAGAGATAGAGAAGCTGAGCAAGAAATTGGATGGCGGCTTTGAAAACGGCACGCTTCACGAATTCAGGATAGCTGTAAAGTCGTTGCGGTCATTTCTGCGGCTGCTAAGAAGTACACAGGATGAGCATACACCAAAAATAACAGGAAAATTCAAACGGCTCTACCACATAACCGGGGCCATCCGGGATGCACAACTGGAGTTGGACAAGCTCACTGCCAACAAAGCATCGTTGCCTGTTTATACAGACAAACTGAGAAACGATATAGACCGCCAAAAGATCGAGTGGGAACGGCGCTATTCGGATAAGGTTTTTCGTAAAATGGAGAAACGCTTGGTGGGATACGAATATGACACCGTATCACCGGACTCCCTTGCGGCTTTCCACTACATGAAAACGACCGGCATAAAAAAGCTGACGAAAACGGGAGACGCAACCAACGCACAGGTTCACAGCATCCGCAAGCATGTAAAAGACATTCTCTATACGACCAAGCTTGCCCAAAAAAAGTGGAAACCAGCTTTGCAACAAATGCCTTCCGTACCCACCGAAGAGCTGGAGCATATAGCATCAATGATAGGCGACTACAACGATGAGCGTATACAGTTCGAGCATTTGAGCTCGTTTTCCTCTACGAAATCAGAAGCAGCAGAAATTAATGCCATCAAAAAGATCATAAGAAAAGAAAGCGCAAAAATAAAGACAGGAAAGAACCAAATCCTGGATGTTGTCAATAAGTTTGGTAAGAAAGACAAAGCCTGGCCCTAGCTTTTTGCCTTTATCATTATGCTCACGGTGAGGTTGTCGCTCATGATCATACTGCTGCCACCAACGCCAAAGTCACGGCGATTGAGGTCGAAACTACCCTTGAACTCTGCATCATTTCCGTTACGGATAAACTCAAGAGGAACCTCCACTTGTTTGGTCACGCCTTTTATGGTGACATTGAACATGCCTGCATACTTATTATCTTTTGCATAGAGCTTCGTTGACTTCATCTCTATCAACTTGTATTTGCCTGAATTGAAATACTGCTCCTCCTGCAGGTCCTGGTCTCTTTTATTGATTCCTGTTTTAATAGTTGTGACATCAACAGAGGCACTCAGCGAACTTTTCGCAAGGTCGGACGGATTGAAAACGAGATTTGTTTTGAGGCCGGTAAATCTGCCGGTAACAGTGAGGCCCGCATTTTTTATTTTGAATGAAACCTCGTACTCAGAGGGCTTCCAGGTTTGTGCAAAAAGCAAAACCGGAAACAATAGCAATACAAAAAACAATACCAAAAGCCTGTTGTTCATAATCTTTGCTTTATACTTATTCGTTCAAAAATGATGCCGCCAACGAAGTTATGGGTTTATACTTATCGCTTTGATATTGCGTTGTATCCCTTTCCACTTCGCGCGCTTCAATGGCGAGCTTTTTAACGTTTTATTGAACGTCTCTTCGCTCATCGCTTCCCATTCTTTCAGTGAGAGGTTCAACACTTCCGGTATCGGAGTAAAATATGGCTCTGCGTTGGGCTTAGAGAAGCGGTTCCACGGGCATACGTCCTGGCATATATCGCAGCCAAACATCCAGCCCTTCATCTTCTCGTGTAACTCAGAGGGTATCAGAGCGTCCTTTAGCTCAATGGTGAGATAGGAGATGCACTTATTTGCATCAACCTCGATAGGTGATACGATCGCTTGCGTGGGACAGGCATCTATGCAACGGGTACAGGTGCCGCAGTGATCTGTGGTAAATGGAGCGTCTGCGACGAGGTCAAGATCAGTGATCAATGTGGCAATGAAGAAGAACGAGCCTGACTGTTTTGTAAGGACATTACCATTCTTGCCTACCCAGCCAAGGCCGCTGCGCACTGCCCAACTGCGCTCCAGTACAGGTGCACTGTCCACAAAGCCCCGGCCATCTACTGCACCGATGTTCTCTGTGATAAATTGCAGCAGTTGGTTCAGCTTATCTCTTATCACATAATGATAGTCTGTGCCGTAGGCGTACTTGGCTATTTTGGGTGCGATGGGTTGTTGTTGTTCATCCGGAAAATAGTTGAGCAACAGGGTGATAACCGACTTTGCGCCTGGTACCAGCTTGCGTGGGTCGATGCGCAGATCGAAGTGGAGCTCCATGTATTGCATCCCCCCCTGATGGCCCTTGTTCAACCATTGCTCCAACCGCACCGCATCTTCTTCCAGCTGCACGGCCTTAGCTATGCCACAGGAAGCGAAGCCGAGGCGAGTGGCTTCGGTTTTGATGAGATGCGTATTTTTTTCTGTAGAGAGCAATAGAACTATATTAATTTGCTTGTGCGGAATGTTTTACGGTCACCCCACGAATTTCCGAAAGTCTTTGCACATATGTATCACTGTGATGGCGGGGAATGCCAGTATTTATAACGCAGAACAATTGCAGGTCCTGTTTGTAGATAGTGGCCTCTGCTTGTTTCAGCAGATATAGCACCTCGCCCATGGCCGGGTAGTCGAAGTTTATCTCATACAAGTCTTCAATCCATTTTTCAGTTTTCGGGAGTTGCTCCAGAGACATTGCTGTCGCCGTTTTGTAAGCGTTGATCAATCCCGGGACTCCGAGGAGTGTGCCGCCAAAATACCGAACCACAACTACCAGCACATTGATGAGCCCCATAATATCTATCTGGCCAAGAATGGGCTTACCTGCGCTGCCGGATGGTTCGCCATCGTCAACCGCACGGTATTGTGTGCCATCTGTACCAATGCGATATGCGTAGCAATGGTGTACTGCTTTAGGGTGCTCTTTCTTTAACGCCTGCAGTTTCTCTTTAGCATCAGCTGCGGAACTAATGGGATAAGAGTAGGCAAGGAATTTGCTGCCCCTGTCTCGGAAGTCACCGTTGCCGGGAACTGCTATGGTTATGTATTTGTTTGTATCTGCCATTATTTATTACCAAGGGCTATGAGCAATATAGCGATCACAGACAAAGATATGCCGATGATACGTTTGGCGTTGAAATGTTCTTTAAACAACACAATAGCTGTAAGCGCTGAAGCAGCAAGGATACCAATATTCAGCACCGGTATAGAGGCGGAGCTTTCGAGGAAGTTGCTATGGAGCGCACGGATAAAGAAGTAAATGGAGAAATAGTTGGGCACACCAACACAAATGCCGGCTATCAGGTTCCTCCATTGCAGTTTTATCTTTTTAAGCAGCAGCATAATTACGACTATTGCGACACCTATCGAGGCTGCCACAGCAAAGACAAATATGGTGTAGGTGGCTTCCACTTCAGCAGTTGCCAGAAAATGAAGCTGGACATAATTTGTGATGGTATCTAAAAAACCACCGCCGATAAAAATAAGCACAGGCCACAACAAGCTTTGAGGTTTGTTGTCATCGCCTTCTACCCTTGTAGTAAGATAGACTGCAGGGAACGCAAGCAGTACACCAACAATTTTTGCAGCCGTGGTGTGCTCTTTATAAACGATCAGAGAAAATATGACCGGAATGACCAATGAGAGTTTGCTGGCAATAATGGTAGTTGTAATGCCCTCGACACGAGTGCTGTATGCCAGCAAATTGAAAATAGAGATAAACGCACAGCCCATCACAAGACCCCATGGCAGCCAGGCTGCGTGAAAGGTTGCACCACTGAATGGTATGTGGCCAATGGATAGGCAGCCGGTAACTACGCAAACACAGTAATTTGCCACTATAGCCTGAAGCGTGTCTATCTTATACTTTGAGAAAAGCTTAAAGAGAACAGAGATAATGACATTCAGTAAAATTGTGGCGACGAGGTAGAACATGTTTCAAAATCAAAAGTAAAAATTCAAATAGCAAAATCATGTTACCATTGTCTAAAGTTCCATACCAGATGCGTACCGATAGCCACTCGCGGCATTAACACAAACCTGTAGCTGGTCACCACCAACTTTGGTGTTGAATGCCGGTACTCCTCCATTCAATACCGGGGCTGGTATGCCACCCGGTATCAGGGAATCTCCGGTAAATATCCGGCCCTCGTCCCAAAGGCCTGCTGTGATGAAACTATTTAACAGCGACGGGCCGCCCTCTACAATAACCGATAGCATCTTTGCATCATAAAGCCGTTGCATCAATGCAGGTAATAGTCCCTCATAAAAAGGTAACTGAACGGAATGAACGTTGCCTTGCAATGTTTCCTTTTGCTCGTTTATTATCCATGTCGCGGCTTTGTTGTCATATACATGGTGTGTATGCGGCGTTTTAAGGTCTTTGTCGAGCACGATGCGAAGCGGTTGTTTACCATCATATAACCTCGCCGTAAGTTCCGGGTTGTCATGGAGCGCAGTGGTAGTGCCTACCATTATCGCCGCTTCTTCTGTGCGCCACTTATGTACCAGTGTTTTTGCTTCTATTCCGGTTATCTGCAAACGACTTCGGTCCGGCGGAGCAATGAAGCCGTCGGCAGACTGCGCCCATTTCAAAATAATGTATGGCCGCTTCTGTTTATGAAAACAAAAGAAACGCCTGTTTACCCAGAGCCCTTCCTTTTCCAAAACACCGGTTTGCACAGCGATACCAGCTTCCTTCAGGATGCTTATTCCCTTTCCGTCAACTCTTTCAAACGGGTCTTTGTTCGAGATCACCACCTGTTTTACTTTTTCATGCACCAGGCGCTCAGCGCAGGGAGGGGTCATACCAAAGTGCGCGCAGGGCTCGAGGTTCACATACATTGTGCTTTCGGGTATCAGGTGTTTGTCTGCATCGGCCACACATTTGAGGCAATTAACCTCTGCATGGTCTGCACCGTAGTAGTGATGCCAACCCTCCCCTATTACCCTATCGTTATGCACCAGCACAGCGCCCACCATCGGGTTTGGCGCTGTGTGACCTTTGGCGCGCTGCGCCAGACCAAAACATTGCATTATGTATGCTTCATGATTCATACGATGCTAAATTAGTTAAATAAACGCACTGGGGTTATCTTTACTCCATGCTCAGTTACAGCCAGGCGTTTTACCAACTCAAAGACAGATTGAAACAATTGTACGATGCGGATGAAGCCGCAGCGGTGGCGCACCTCTTTGTTGAATTTATTACGGGGCTGAATAAATCGGACCGGTTACTGAAGAAAGATACTTTATTTACTGAACGGCAACAGGAGCAATTTGATGCAAAATCAAAGATGCTCACCAAGGGAAAGCCTATACAATATGTTACCAACAGTTCATGGTTCATGGGGCGGGAATTTCTGGTGAATGAAAGTGTGCTGATACCACGGCCGGAAACCGAAGAGTTGGTGCAATGGATTATCGAGGATTCAAAATCCAAAATCCAAAGCCCAAGCCCAGTGATCGCAGCGGGTATTCCGCAGTCAACGCAACGCATGCGGGTGCTGGATATTGGTGCGGGGAGCGGATGTATTGGGCTGTCTCTAGCGAGGTTGTTGCCGGAGGCGGTTGTTACTTGTGCCGATGTAAGTAAGGAAGCTATTGAAGTGCTAAAGACGAATATAGAATGGGTGCTGACTGCTAATGAGAAAAAGAAAGGGATAGACAATATTACCTTAAAAACGCTCGACTTCCTTAACGAGACACAACGAAACAAGCAACTTGGGCGTTATGAACTTATTGTATCGAATCCGCCGTATATACCGATGAGCGAAAAAGTGAATATGCACAAGAACGTAAAGGATCACGAGCCGTCTGTTGCTCTTTTTGTGCCGGATAATGACGCTCTGGTTTTTTACCGGGCCATTGCTGCATTTGGCAAGGAGCATTTGAGCAGTAACGGTTATATTTATTGCGAATTAGATACGGGACATGCAGAGGAATGTAAGGTGCTTTTTGAGGAGCAGGGATATAAGGACGTGAAGATAAAGAAGGATATGCATGGGAACTGGCGGATGCTGAAGTGTGCATTGCCGTCTGTCCAGTCAGTTCAGGATGAAACAGAGTAGAGGAGCACCGTTTATGCGAACGAATGAGTTGCCTAATGTGCACGAGCCAACCACTGTGTTCAAGAAGAATCAGAAATTAGCATATGACCTTAAAATTCAACCGGCGGGACAAAATATTCATCGGCATTATTGTGCTGGTGCATGTGGTATTTTTCCTGCTGGCGTGTATGTATAAACGCATATACATGGGCGATTCGTTTGAGTATATTTATGAGGCGTTGAATATTAAAAAGTATTTCTTCTTCTATAGCGGTAACCCGGCAATGCCGATAGTACCGGAATATATGACGCAGCGGCAACCACTGTACCCGTTGTTCCTGCTGGGCGTTTATCTGTTTACGGTAAACAATTGGGTGGTGATGATTTTGCAGAATATTCTTTCTGTATTCAACATTTATTATGCGCGGAAGGCCTTTATCAGAGCAGGCTACCAAGATAAATACGACTGGCTCTTTTTGCTGTTTGTAGTTGCTTATCCTGCGCAGTTCATTAATGCGAATACAATAGCGCCTGATATTTTGTTACAGACATTCACGCTACTTTACTTTGGCAACTTCATATCATTGCTACAGACAAAACAGAAAAAACATGCGCTATGGATGAGCCTTGCGCTTGTAGCAGGCCTGTTGGTAAAGCCTGTGCTCTACCCTTTTGTGCTTGCGCATATCTTCATAATTATTGGCATGGGCATTTATCAGAAAGTGGCTTTGCAACGGGTAGTAATTGTGGCGATAATACCGCTTTGCGCAGTGCTGTGTTACAACTACAGTAATTACACCCGCACCGGGAAATTTCATTTTACCAGCAACCAGTCTTTTAATGCGGTCTATTATTATTACTCCTATTTCAGCCATAAGGAAGGCATAGACAGTGCTGGCAAGTTTTTACAAAAAGAGAGAACGGAAATTGCCTCCATACCTGAATACAAAGACCGTTACGACTATGCCAATCAACGAGGCATGAGCTTGCTGAAACAAAACTTCTTTCCGTACCTGGTTTTTCATTTAAAAAACAGCGCCCGGATCTTTATAGAACCCGGCAAGGCCGAGCTGGACCTGTTTACCGGAAAGCTGACCTATGGCAGACTCTACAATAAGGAGCAGACAGGCTTTTTTGCAACTATTAAGAGTAAAGGGGCTGCAGGCTTGAGTGCTTATATTTCAAATAATCCATCACTGCCTATCATTCTGCTTGTATTCCTCTTCAATTGTGTGCGATTGATTGGACTTATTGCTTTTCTTATCAAGAAGGATGTACATTGGCAGATACGGCTGTTTACTTTTATATTCCTGTCGTACTTTGCTATTGCAGCAGGGCCTATTGCTAATACGCGATATTTCCTACCGGTATCAGTGATCGCAATTGGCGCTGCGGCTATGGGCTATATGGGCATTTTACAAAAACGTGCAACTACATAAATGCAGGCAGTAAAAAAATACATACCCTTCTTTTCATCAGCATTGCTGATGTGGGTGGCGCTGTATATTATTTACGCGCATTATCAATATTATATAGACCCGGATGGAACTGCTTACCTGACCATTTCTAAACGTTACGCAAACGGCGACTACCACAGAGCTATAAATGGCTATTGGAGCCCATGGAGCTGCTGGCTGACTGCCTTGCTCACTAAAGCCGGGCTTGATGCGATACCTGCATCTGTTGTCATTAATTCAATTGGTGCGGCAGGGTTCTTATTTATCTCGCAATCCTTCTTCCTGAAGTTTAATATTGAAAGAAAACTGCAATGGCTGATGTGCATAACACTTGCGTTCTTCCTTTGCTATGCAGTGTTCTGGCAGTCGTTTGATGATCTTTGGGAATGTTTCTTTTTGCTGGGCACGCTGCGGATCATGCTCTCTGATGGCTTTTCCGCAAAGCCGGGGTTGTGGATCGTTAGCGGATTTATCGGTGCACTCGCTTACTTTGCAAAGGCTTATTCGTTTCCATTCTTTATACTGAACACCGTCTGTTGCACTTATTTTATTGATAAAAAACAATGTCTTAAAATATCTGCGACAGCAATTAGTGTGATGGTGGTATGCAGCCTGCCATGGATATGGTTGCTGCATAAAAAATATGGCATCTGGACTACTTCAACAGCGGGAACGTTGAATACCTCCTGGTACCTGGTAGGGCATCCGCACTGGAAAGCAGGGGTGGATATGCTTTTACCGCCACCCTACCCCGACAGCCCCAGCTATTGGGAAGACCCGTGGTTTGTAAATGGCGCCACACCGCATTTTTGGAATTCATGGCATCTATTTGGCTTGCAGATATTACGGATCGGGCTCAATATCTGGAAGTTTATTGTCAGCAGTTTTCAGTTGTCTGTATTTTTTATTGTAATTGTCGGGTGTGTTAAGTGGCTGGTCATATGGAAACGAAACGGCAGCTTGAGTGTTGAAATGCGGGTTTTAATGATATCTTTTCTCTTGTTTCCTGCCGGCTATCTATTGGTGAATTTTGAAAGCCGCTATATATGGTATATGCTGCCGCTGAGTATGGTGATAGCTGCGCTATTCTTACAGAACCGGCCATTAAAGCAAATGACAATTGCTGCAATTTTATTTGCTTTATCCATTATTAGCTATCCGCTTTGGGGGATGTATAAAATGTATGATGAAGGTAAAATTGAATGCACTGTAATTGCACAACATTTAAAAATGACAGGAATAAAAGGCACTATTGTCAGCAATGCCCGGCCCGGTTTGCAAACGCAGCGGATGTTGCGCATAGTATATTTCTCAGGAAATACCAACTATGCCTGCTCAATACAAAATTGCGATGAACAGAGAGTATTAAGTGATGCAATATGCAATAATATTTCTTACTACTTTATTTTTGAGCCGGCAGTAAACAAAAACAAATTTCTTGATCAGAAAGGGCAGCCGTTGTCTCGGCTAAGCATCGAACAGTTTGCAGACATAATAGTGTTGAAGCCCGAATAATCACAACTTTTCACTTTTAATTTTCACTTTTAACTTTTAACTTTTTCAAATACCTTTGCAGCCAAATTATAAAAACATAACCATCTATATGTCAGCAAACAAAATTCATGAGTTACTGGGCGATAAGGCCGAGTATTACCTGGGCCACACAAGTAAGACAATTGACAAATCATCATTGCACCTGCCATCTTCCAAGCACCTTGACGATGTATGGACACAGAGCAACCGCAATGTGCAGACCCTGCGCAGCATAGGTACACTTATGAATCATGGCCGCCTGGCTGGTTCGGGTTATGTATCCATTCTTCCTGTTGACCAGGGCATAGAGCATAGCGGTGGTGCATCTTTCGCGCCCAACCCAATCTATTTCGACCCGGAAAACATTGTGAAGCTGGCAATGGAAGGCGGCTGCAATGCTGTCGCTTCTACTTATGGTGTGCTGGGCGCAGTGGCCCGCAAATATGCTCATAAAATACCTTTCATTGTAAAGGTGAACCATAATGAGTTCCTCACCTATCCTAATAAGTTCGACCAGATCATGTTCGGCAACATTAAGGATGCCTGGAACATGGGCGCTGTGGCAGTAGGCGCTACTATTTATTTTGGGTCAGAAGAAAGTGCGCGCCAGATAGTGGAAGTGGCTAAGGCGTTTGAATATGCGCATGAGCTGGGCATGGCTACTGTGCTGTGGTGCTACCTGCGCAACAACGGCTTTAAGAAAGACGGCGTAGATTATTCTACTGCTGCAGACCTTACCGGCCAGGCCAATCACCTGGGGGTAACTATACAGGCGGACATAATCAAGCAGAAATTGCCCACCAATAATGGCGGCTACAACGCTATCAACTTCGGCAAAACCAGCAAACTTGTTTATGAAAAACTGACCACCGATCACCCGATAGACCTTTGCCGCTACCAGGTAGCTAATTGCTACATGGGCCGCGTAGGGCTTATCAACTCTGGCGGGGAGTCTAAGGGTGCAACCGACCTTGCAGAAGCAGTAACAACAGCGGTTGTGAACAAGCGCGCTGGTGGTATGGGCCTCATCAGTGGCCGTAAGGCATTCCAGAAGCCAATGGGCGAAGGCGTTGCGCTGCTGAACACCATACAGGATGTTTACCTGGATGGATCAGTGACTATTGCATAAGGAAAATCCAAAAAGGAAATTCCAAATTCCAATCCTCAAATTTCAAAAAAGGATATTCCAAATTCCAAAATCGTGGTGCCGGGTACGTTTTCAGCGTATCCGGCATTTTTTATTGTGCTACTACCGTGGCTTGATTTTTTATGCACTTGTATCAATTACAAACGTAAAAAAACAGATCATGAAAAAGTATTGGAAAGCAATCGCAATCACAGCAGCTGCAGGAGCGCTCGTGTACCCAGCCATGAAACTATATCAATATATAGTTAAAAGAATAGCGGATGGCAAGGCCGGAGAAGAAGAGGAAGAGCACCCTCTGAAGAACCTGGGGTTCATTCATCATAGCCAGCACAAACCACATCACCGCAGGATGCAGAATGGACACGCAAAGGCGTAAGGTGCATCATGAGCTTTGCGGCATCGTAGCGCACCCAAAAGGTTAGAAACGCTCCTTAAAATAGTTTCTTTTCTTGTTGTGTATATAGATTCGTCAACTTTTAAAAAGTTAAAAAACCTGAAAGCATTATTGGCGAACCGTAAAGATTAAAATAGTTGCTTTAGTACGTTATAGATGACGCTCGGCTTGCCTAGTGTGTAGAAGTGTATGATCTTCACTTTCTGCGCCAGAAGGCCACGGCACTGATGTAATAACCATTCTGTGC
This sequence comes from uncultured Bacteroidota bacterium, assembly GCA_903881585.1. Lineage (GTDB taxonomy): Bacteria > Bacteroidota > Bacteroidia > Chitinophagales > Chitinophagaceae > Nemorincola. The sequence goes on from CAIRTW010000183.1 coordinate 17,282, forward strand.
CTACTTTTTCGCAGTCGGCATCGTTTTTACATTTCATCATTTCGGTGTAAAGCTCTACTGGCAGCTCTACGTTAAATACGCGGGGTATCATGGCCAGTTGCTTTTTATTGGTCAGCGGCTTCAGGCCCGGCATGATCGGCACATTGATGCCGTGATCATTGCACTTCTTCACGTAGTTAAAGTAGTGGTCGTTATTGAAGAACATCTGGGTGGTAACGTAGTCCCCGCCGAGGTCTATTTTGCGCTTCAGGTAAAATATGTCTGTATCCACATTTGGCGCCTCGAAATGCTTTTCTGGGTAACCTGCAACGCCGATGCAAAAATCCGTCTTGGCCCCTTCTATAATATCTTCTTCCATGTAGCGGCCATTATTAAGGTCAACTACCTGGCGCACCAGGTCTTCTGCATAGCGGTGGCCATGTATATTCGGCGTAAAAAATTTCTCGCCTACAGCGGCATCGCCTCTTAATGCCAATACATTCTTTATTCCGAGGAAGTCCAGATCAATAAGTGCATTTTCCGTTTCTGCCTTACTGAATCCACCACAGATAAGATGCGGGATCGCCTCCACTTTATATTTGTTCATCAGCGCGGCACAAATGCCCACAGTACCGGGGCGTTTGCGTATCTCCACCCACTCGAGGGTGCCGTCTTTGCGCGTTTTCAGTATCTGCTCGGCCCGATGATAGGTGACGTTTATAAATGCGGGGTTAAACTCCATCAAAGGATCGAGATGGTCGTATATAGATTGTATGCTCTTGCCCTTGGTAGGCGGTAATATCTCGAATGACACAATGGTGTCTTTCGCCGCTGCTAAATGTTCTGTTACTTTCATAATTAGTGGCGCAAAAGTATAATTAATTATCTAATTAAACTCCATGTTGGTAACGATGAGGTTACTGTTTGCGCGCGCCAGCACATTTCCTTTCATGTCATAGACATGGCATTCCACATTGATTATCTTTTTGCCGACACGCAGCACTTTTGATTCTGCACGCATCCGCTCCCCTTCTTTAATGGCATACAGAAAGTCCACATTCAGTGTGAGCGACGTATAATGATGCTCTGTATCAAGGCTCACTACTCCCCAGCCTATGGCCTCATCTATCACCATGCTCATCATGCCGCCGTGAATGTTGCCGTAGGGATTGGTCATGTCTTTGCGCACCTCAAGGGAGAGAACCGCCGCACCTTTTTCAATCTGCTCCAGTGTAAACCGCAGCCAGTTGCCCGCCGGTGACCGTGATTCTTCAACTACCTTACCTTCATACGTTTCCTTTATCCATTTTAGCGCCCCACCGGGCGGTATGCCTTTGTATCCCATAGTGCAAAGATACCCCCGCCCCTTAAAGGGGAGTCATAAATTTAGCTTTGTCTATAACATTTAGCTTTAGGTCTTGATTTCGCTGAATTGTTTTATCCCTCTGTCGCTGAAATAAACTCATAAGCTGAAAACTTATTCGCCAGTGAAGCCCCTTCAGGGGTTTGGGGTTATATTTGCCACATGGATGCCCCGATAATACATTCTTCCAAATCAATGCACCGCGCATGGTCTATGTATGACTGGGCCAACTCTGCGTACAACCTTGTTATTACATCAACTATTTTCCCTGCTTACTACAGCGCTATTACTACCAAAACAGATGCAAATGGCAATATTATCAGCGAGCAGGTGTCTTTTTTCGGGCACTCTTTTAAGAGCAGTTCACTGGCGTTTTATTCATTGGCCATTGCCTATCTTGTTATCGCCTGTATATCGCCTATACTTTCGTCTATAGCAGATTATAAAGGCAATAAGAAAAAGTTCATGCAGCTGTTCTGCTACATTGGCTCAGCGGCATGTTGCGGGCTTTACTTTTTTAAAGCTGATACGCTGGAGCTGGGCATTATCTGCTCCGCAACAGCCGCCCTGGGCTATTGCGGCAGCTTGGTATTCTATAATGCTTATCTCCCAGAGATAGCTACCGATGAAGAACAGGACCGGGTGAGCGCACAGGGCTTTGCTTATGGTTATGTGGGCAGTGTGTTACTACAGGTGATCTGCTTTGTTTTTGTACTGGGGCGAAAACAGCTTGGCATCACAGACGTCACCTTCCCTCCCCGATTGTCTTTTTTGCTGGTGGGCCTCTGGTGGGCGGGGTTTGCACAGGTTACTTTTCTCAAACTGCCCAAAGGAATACCATTAGTGCGCAATGCGGCACACAATGTGCTGGCCAATGGTTTTTATGAGCTTAAAAAAGTGTTTAAGCAGGTACTGCAATTACCTGTGCTAAAAACTTATCTCCTCGCTTTTTTCTTCTACAGCATGGGCGTGCAGACAGTAATGATGGTAGCTACCTACTTTGGCAGCATAGAGCTGCACCTTAAAACCGAGCAGCTAATAGGGGTAATACTGGTGATACAGCTCGTAGCCATAGCCGGGGCCTATGTTATGGCAAAGCTGTCGGACAAGTTTGGGAACCTGCAGGTGCTGCTCTTTGTTGTGTTTCTGTGGGTGGGCGCTTGTATTTGCGCTTATTTCACTTATACGGCTACGCAATTTTACCTTGTGGCCGTGTTAGTAGGGCTTATTATGGGTGGCATCCAGTCCCTAAGCCGGTCCACCTATGCCAGGTTAATGCCGGATACGCATGATACGGCTTCTTTTTTTAGCTTTTATGATGTGACCGAAAAACTGGCGATAGTTGTGGGCATGTTTACGTTTGCATTTATTAACAGCATTATGGATATGCGCACGGCGGTTCTTGCATTGATTACTTTTTTTGCGATAGGAGCGGTGGTGTTATATAATGCCATCAGAAAACAGCGTTTTGCAATAGCCAATTAACTTTTTATCCGTTTTTCCGTAAATTTGATTAAAGTTTTAATTATGGATGATGTAGCATTGCGTGAGCACTTACACGAGTATATAAATACTGCTGACAAAGAACATCTTACCGCCATTTATCAGTTAATCGAAGATGATAAAACTGATATTTACGATGAAGCAACTTTACAAATGCTGGATGCCAGAAGAGACAAGCATTTAAAAGGATTGGGGCGATCTTATACAGCGGATGAATTTATACTGATGATTAGAGAACATCTGAAATAGCATGGCTTACATTGTACTCGTAAGGGATGAGGTTTATGCAGAAGCATTGGAGGCTTCCATGTACTATGAATCAAAATCAGAAGGGCTCGGCAAGCGTTTTTTGATTGCTCTTAAAGCATCGTTCGATAAATTAGCTGCTCATCCTGGTTATTACAGCATACTATCTTCGAACAGCAAGCATGTATATAGAGATGTGAAAGTAAAGGACTTTCCCTATGTAGTAATTTTCACTATCGTTAAAAAAAATGTAGTTGTTTATGCGGTTCATAATACGCATAAAAAATTACCAAAACGATTTAACAGGAAATGGTAAAATCTCCACTGTTAAAGAGAATCTTTCCAAAAACTGAAGACGATCTCCCAAATATGAAGGACAATTCAAATAATGGGAATGTAAAAGACGGATTGTATTATCTATCCTTAACAATATCCCTTATTCTCTGCCTCTGCTCAATTCTTGTAAATTTTTGGTCAATTCAGGATATTTACAGCCGACAGGGTTATAGTGACATTTATATATTTTTAGAACCTAAAAAAGCAGTTTACTATTCAATCTTTTGGGTTATTATTTTTACGACACTATTATTGCTGATTTGTTATAACGTATATAAAGGAAAAAGAAAGATTGCAATTACATTGTGCTTGCTTTTTTTACTTTCAATGTTTATATCCAGTTTTGTTTACAAAATAATGATAGATTTTAGAGTGTCTTAATACATATCAGTTAAACAGGTAAATAACCCTCCTTTAATAAAATGAAACTATACACAATAAACGCAGGATATTTTAAGCTGGATGGCGGCGCAATGTTTGGCGTAGTGCCGAAGACCATGTGGAACAAGGCCAACCCGGCAGATGATAGCAATATGTGCAGCTGGGCCATGCGCTGCCTGCTCATAGTGCATGGTAACCAAAAGATACTTGTGGACAATGGCATGGGCACCAAGCAGGATGCGAAATTTTTCAGTCACTATTTTCCGCATGGAGCCGACAGCATAGAAAAGAGCCTTGCCGAACATGGCTTCACTATGGATGATATCACTGATGTTTTCCTTACGCACCTACACTTCGACCATTGCGGCGGCTCTATAGTGCGCGACGGAGATAGGCTGGCGCCGGCGTTTAAAAACGCCACCTACTGGAGCAACCGCGAGCATTGGGCATCTGCATTAAACCCTAATGAACGGGAAAAAGCATCTTTCCTGAAAGAGAATATTCTCCCCATAGAGCAGAGCGGCCGGCTGCGCTTTGTTGAGGCTGCGGACAATGAAGAATGGATGCGGGATATACGCATACGGTATGTGAACGGACATACAGACTCCATGATGCTGCCACAGTTGAATTACAACGGCACCACCCTGCTCTTTTGCGCAGACCTCATACCGAGCAGCGCACACATATCGCTGCCGTGGGTAATGGCCTATGATATGCGGCCACTGGACACGCTGAATGAGAAGACGCGGCTCCTCAATGAGGCTGCTGCCAATAACTGGGTGCTGTTCTTTGAGCATGACCCTAAGAATGAATGCTGCACGCTGCAGCAAACCGAGCGGGGGGTAAGGGTAAAAGAGATATTCCCGCTCAGTGAAATAGACAGTAAACTGGCCAACTGAGATACCCGCGAACTATCTACTATCTACAAATCACAAATTGACCGTAAAGGCTTTTTTGCTTTTGCTGCGGTAGATGATGGTCACAAAATAGAGGCCGCTGTGCAGCTTGTGCAGGTCCATCATATTTTCTTCCTGGGTTATTTTCATCTGTTTGATAAAGTCGCCCTCACTGTTAGTGACAACTGCCCATACCGATTTTTTGTATTGCGGCAAGCCCGAAAAAGTGGCCTTGCCATCACTTACAGACATAGTCATATTTTCAAAATCATTTGGTTCGGAGAGCAGAGCACGGTGATATTTATTGTCACCGCCTTCCCATGAGTTTTCACTCATGGCTGTGGTCTGCGCATGAGTTATGCAGGTAGTTGCAAGCATTGAACAAATAATTACTAGACGTTTCATAAGATCGTTTTTTTTAAATTTGGTTAGAGAATAAATGCTGTGTCTTTGACGTACCAAATGTATTTGGGGTTACAGTGGCAACCTTACCGCTAAAGGCGTGATTTGCGTTTTGCTAACACCAAAACGAGGGTGAAAATAGGGTTAGAAATAATCATTATTGCCTGGCCAAACCCGATCATCGGCCGGCCGCATAAGAAAACGATTTCAAATAGTTACGGAAATTTGATTGTTTGTATGAAAAAAGCGTATTTTTATAAAAAAACGATAGCTATATGAAAAAACTAATTACTCTTTGTTTGTCCTTATTTGCCAGCTTTGTTGTTGCAAATGCACAAACCACCATTTATTCCCAGAATTTCAATACGGGCAGTGCTTCCGACTGGTCGTTAAATACAACAGATCTCGGGGGAGTTAACAACGCTCCTTCTGGAAACGGTTGGTATATTAATAATATATACGCTGCTGGCCCTTTGGGCACTGTGACCGCATCTGAGCCTGCGGGTATCGTAGGCGGCCCGTCCAGTTACTATTTGCATATAAACTGTGGATCATCGTTTTCCTCATTTTTCGGTTCGAATGATAATTTCGATGCAGACGGCTCTGGTGAAACATATTTTGCATCTTTAAATGCCGCTTCCGCGATCAGCACGGTCGGTTATACCAACGTGTATTTCTCGTTCTGGTGGCTTTGCAATGGAAGTTCTGATAGTAAAGGAAATGTTTATTACCGTACATCTTCTTCCGGCACATGGATCCAGATAACAGCGCCTATCAGCGATTTTTTTGGTTCTTCTGCGTGGGCAAATGATTCCTTCCATCTCGCTGCTTTTGACGGACAGGCATACCTTCAATTCGGTTTCCAGTTCACAAATGGCGCATCTGGCAGTGGCAGCGACCCCGCATTTGGAATAGATGACATTAGTGTTACAGGCACAGGCGGCGCAGTTACCCCTCCTGTTGCAAACTATGAAGCCTCATCCACTACCTGCCAGGATAGCTGTATCTCATTTGCAAATACCAGCGGCGGTACTGTGGATAGTGTGAGGTGGAGCACAACACCTGCCGACGCAAGTATTGCCAGCCCAACCGGCATATTGTCCACAAATATTTGCTTCCCGTCGTCAGGAACTTATTCTGTTAGCATAACAGCATATAACAGCGGTGGCTCCAATACACACACTGGGGTAATAAATGTAAACCCGGCACCGAACCCACCGATCACCAAAACAGGGCATGTGCTTTCTGTTCCCGCTACCTATACCAGCTACCAATGGTATGATGGCGCTACGGCTATAACCGGCGCTACCAACAGCACTTATACCTATACAGTTACCGGCGTATATAATGTGCAGGTCGATTCCAATGGATGCCTTGGCAACTCTGCCACTGTTAATACTACAGGCATAGGCAATATAAAAAACACTGCAGAAAGTTTCTGGCTATCCCAACCCAACAGCAGCACTATAGTATTTAATGCCGCTCAACCACTTGACGAAGCCCTTAC
>CAIRTW010000184.1 GCA_903881585.1 uncultured Bacteroidota bacterium
AAGAGACAAAGCAAAATGTGCCGGGACATTAACAACAACAATACCGGGCTTGATATCCGGCTACAGACGTGAAGAAATTTGGTGTGTTTGCTGTTTGTCTCATATTCTATTGTTACAACAAATGTAAGAAATAATTGGAAATGATATAAAACGAGCAACTGTTTACTCCTTCCCCGCCCGCAGCAGCGTATCTTTCTCCTCTGCCGAAAGAGAATTGTACCCCTTCTGGTTTATCTTGTCAAGGATATCGTCTATTCGTTTTTGGGAGACGCCGTTCTTTGGTTCGTATATTTTGTTGAGTATTTCGGTCCGTTTATTGTTATGTCTTTTCCAGGCTGCATTTTCATCAGGTGTCACTAACCCTTCTATTTTCCCGGTGACCTGGTACATCCATTCTCCTGGTCTGTAGCCAGCCCGCAACAGACGTACATAGCCAAACCCCACAAGCCCACCGCCCAACAGCATAAAAATAACCGGCAGATAAAAACCAGAACCGATGATCATAAGCACGGCAAATACCCCGGCAACTGCCATTATAGGGATACTGAAGGTCTCTGTAAGGTAGAAGCGGTATTGTGGTGTAAGTGTTACAGCAGCAGCAGCCATCCCTATCAGCCCTGCGCGTGGGCCTAATAAACCGATAGTGTGTGGCGCCTTGCCCAGCTCGCCCGGCAACACCTGTGACAGCAGATAAAATACTGCCCCCGCAAGCAGACAATATATATACAGCGGTATCACCTGCTTAGGCCCTACCAGCATCTGCACCACAGAGCCAAAACAATAGAGCCAGACCATATTGCTCACCAGTTCCCAGAAGCCTCCCGGGAAATTATAGAACCATCCGTAGGTAAATAGTGTCCACCAGTGGCTTTTGATGCCGGATAATGCGGGCAGGGCCAGGTTGGGCAGGAAATATTGTTCATATATCGGCATACCCTGGTACACCAGCATGATTACCGCCCAGGTAAGTGCAAGCATTATATACAATACCGCTGAAAAAATGATCAGCTTCAATACTGCATTATTGGTCAAGCCTGGTATATAGGATAGTGCTGATCTTTTGCGCCCTGTGCTCATTTACTATAGTTATTTAATAAAAATCATTCCTCATCTTACTTTTCCAGATCCTTAACAATATGAAGGCAAAGAGCATGCCGCCCAGATGGGCGAAGTGTGCAATATTGTCGCCGGCGGAGTTACGAACTCCGGAATAGAGTTCAAACAATGCATAAGCGCCTACGAACCATTTTGCTTTAATGGGTATGGGTGGAAAAATAAGCATCAGCTCCGTATTTGGGAACAAATAGCCAAAAGCGAATAATACCCCGAACACAGCGCCAGATGCACCAACGGTGGCCTCATTGATCATGTGGGCATAATATTGGTTAATGAGCCCGGTCGCTTCGGCCGCACAATTACCACAGTCGGGGTTTGCAGACCAAAAGGCTAATATTTGATCGAATGCCGGATTACCATTAAGGTTATGATGCCTGATGAACTGAGCATAGTTCACAAATGTGTGATTCAATTGAAAATTCATGAAGTCGTTATAAAAGCCTGTAAACTCGAAAGTAAGGACGCCCATGTGGCATATAGCAGCTCCTAAACCGCATACCAGGTAAAATATCAGAAACCTTTTAGGTCCCCATATGTTCTCCAGTATCCGGCCAAACATCCAGAGGGCAAACATATTGCCGGCAATGTGCCAGAATGTTTCCTGTATGTCATACGGGTTGCCATGCATGAACATATGCGTGAATGGCTGCCACCACCTGAACAGCGGCGATGCCCAATAGTGCAGCCCCAGATATTCTCCAAGATCAATGCCCGCCCTGCCCATCGCAAATTGCAACAGGACCATCAGTACATTGATGATGATAAGGTTTTTTACAACTACAGGTAATTGCTGAAATCCGCCAGGCCTGAAATTTGACATAATGCAAAAATAAAGGATTGCCAACGGATAATAATGCCGCTCTTTCTTATAAAGCTATTAAGGTTAGCTATAATGGTGGCACATATTAATAAAGCAACCCTTTTTAACCGAAAAACAATAAAAAGCCGCAATAATTGGTTTTTAAAAGGGGGATTTTTAAATAAACATTAATAAAACGTAAAAAAAAAGTTACTGAAATTAAAAAATATGCTAATTTCGGCAGTCTAAAAACATTTATAACCACTTTATACTAAACAAAAAACAATGAAAAAGATTTTACTAAGCTTAGCATTTGCGATGTTTGGGCTGGCTGCAAATAGTTTTGCGCAGGCACCAGTTACCTCGCAAGACTTTTCAGGCACTGCTACCCCCGGTATGCCCACTGGATGGACCAACACCCATACCGGTGCAGGTAATGGATGGGTTACGACCACAGCCGCAACAAACCTTTATTTTGGTACTATACCAAATACTGGTTTGCACAGTGAATATGCTGTTGTTGACGAATACAATACTCCGGGTAACAATCCGGCTTATATGACTTCGCCAACATTTAGCCTTTCGGGGGTAACAACACCATACCTGACGTATGATTATACGTATTATGCAGCGTATGCCAGTGCTTCTCCTTATACGCATGAGGCTGCCTGGATAGAAATATCCGACAATGCTACGGCGGGAACACCAACGTGGACCTTAGTAGATTCAATCCCTGCTTTTACCGCTTCAGGCGAAACATGGCAGACTATGGGTATTGACCTGTCAGGGCATACTTCTGCTACTACGGCCATCCGTTTTTGCTACACAGATCATGGCGCTTCTTTGATCGGCCTTGCGGTTGATCAGATCAGCGTTTTCAGTGCAGTAGCAAGTGATATCGCTATCACAGGCGTAGCTCCTACTACCGGAACCCCCAGCGATTATTTCCTTGTGGGTAATAACGCTACTTTTACCGGTACTGTGTTGAATCACGGTACATCAGCTATCTCTTCATTCTCAGTTTCTTACTCAGTAGATGGCGGAACTCCGGTAACTAATACAGTGACAGCTGCTATTCCGGCATTTACAAGTTATAATTTCACTGATGCAACTCCATACACTGTTGCAACAGCTGGGTTACACAATGTTCAGGTTTGGGTTACATGCCCAGGAGAGACCTATCTTGTAAACGATACAATGAACACTACAGTTTCCGGCGTGACATTTATGCCAACTAAAAAACTGATGATCGAAGAAGCAACAGGTACCTGGTGCGGATGGTGCGTTCGTGGTATCGTATTTATGGATTCACTTCGTACACTTTACGGACATGGTGTTAGCCTTGTTGCTGTGCACAATAGCGACCCGATGACCGTTACAGCATATGATGCATGGATGGGCGGCCTTATCAGCGGCTATCCTTCAGTAGTTATCGACCGTTATATAGTTGACGATCCTCAGAACCTGCTTGACCTTTATACGCAACACTCTGGCGATTTTGGTTTCGCAGATATCGCTGTTGCTCCAAATTTAGTCGGTTCAACTCTTACAGCTTCTGTAACAGTAACACCAGCAGTTGATATGACCAGCGGAGATTATCGTCTTTCTATCGTATTGACAGAAGATGATGTGCATGGCGTTGGCTCTACATGGGATCAGCATGATTACTATAGCTATACATCTAATAACATTGCTTTGACTGGTGGTGGCGTTAATTACCAGGATTCACTGAATCCTATTTCAGGTGCATCAATGTATTATCAGCATGTAAACCGCAGCATCGCCCCGGCAGTTACAGGCGGAACTGGTTTGATTCCAGGCAGCATGACTGCAGGCACACCATATAGCTACACGATGACCACTCCAGTTACTACCGGATGGAATACTAACAAAATGCACGGGATCGTGATGCTGATAGACGGAACTACCGGTGCAGTGTTGAATTCTCAGAATTTTGAGTTTGTACCACCATTGGCGATCGGAAATACAGTACCAGTTTGTGTGGGAGTAACTAAGTTGCTTACAGAAGGCAGCACAGGCGGTGCATGGTCTAGCGATAATGCTGCTGTGGCTACTATTAACCCGGCTACCGGCGCTATCACTGGCGTATCATTAGGTACCGCAACGATCAGCTTCCAGACAAGCGAAGGTATTGCAACGTCTATAGTTACTGTAAATGCACAGCCTGCTGATATCAGCGGTTCAGCTGTAATTTGCAACGCTACTGTTACTTTATCAGATGCAACAGCTGGCGGTACATGGAGCAGCTCCAATGCAACGATAGCTTCAGTTAGCGCATCGGGTGTTGTTACCGGCCTTCACCTTGGCAGTGCAACGATCAGTTATACTTCACCAAGCGGATGTTTCACTACTACTTCTGCTGTAGTGAACTGTGTTGAAGAAGTTAGCCCTCTTGCAAATACGATCAGTAATGTACGGGTTTATCCAAATCCTTCTACTGGTACATTCGTTGTTGAGCTTCCAGCTACAACTAACGGCGCTACAATTGCTATCTACGACCTGTTGGGCAACACAGTTGATACCAGGACAGTATCTACTACTGCGGCAAGCAAAGAAAGCTTCAATATGGAGTCATTATCTGCAGGAAATTATTTCGTGAAAGTAACTATCGGCGACAATGTGTTTCATGATAAGTTGGTTATCATTAAGAACTAATAATTACAAATAATGAAAACGGTATGCAAATTATTTTTGCATACCGTTTTTTATTATGGCAATATATAATTTTGGAAGTACGAGCAATGCATCCAGCTGCCAGGCGTATAGATTTCATAAAAAAACCATAAGATTTGCCACATCAATAATTTATTTTGTAAGCTGTACAATATTTTATAACTTGCATAGGAAATGGTATGAGATGAAAAGAACAATTACTTTAATAGCGGCATTTTTATTTTCCGTTGGCGTTTATGCGCAGTCTTATTTAGTGCAGCATGACACCGTAACAAGCACGCCAACAGGATCTGTAACGATCGTGGATGGTATAACCGCAACATCAGCAAGTGTGACGTTAAAATGGAAAATCATTGAGTCCAATTTTCCTGCTGACTGGCTGATGTACGGCACTTCCGCTGTTATGAGCATGTGTGACAATAACCAGTGTTACCCAGGCAATGGCCTTTGGCTTTATGGCAGCGGTACAGTAGCCACTAAGACATCATACCCTTATACAACAACAATGGGCGATTTCCATATGGTGATCGATCTTACAACTGCTACTACTTTGGGCTGTTACTATGTGAAAGTAAGGTTGGAAAACAGTACCGTATCTACTGATACTGCTATTGAAACCTACATTGTGTGCAAACCGACGCCTACCTCTGCTCCTTATATAGTGAAATCTGCCGACGAAATAATTTTATATCCTAATCCCGCACATGACGAAGTGAATCTGGTGTATGATGCAGGGTCTGATATCAAAATGATAGCAGTTTACAACATTATAGGTAAAGTGATGGCAATGTATAAAGCAACCGACAGCAACAGCGCTAATCTTAATCTCGAAAACATTCCTTCAGGAATTTATTTTGCGCGCCTTATAAATTCACAGGGCAATGTGGTTTGTACCAGGAAGTTTACAAAGCAGTAAACCCCTGTACCCGGAAGGGCAACCATAAATTTAGCTTTGTTACAAGAAATTAAAATTCCGCTCCATGATGGGGCGGAATTGTTTTTTTAGGAATTTTACCAGAGTTGAAGTTGTGATCGCAAATCCAGCCTATTGCCTACCGGCTGGCAGCTCAGGGGTTTGGGGTTTCAGCATTCTCAAAATACCTGATCACACATTCTTTAAGCATACGCTCCTGCTCCTGCATGCCGGAAACAGGCACCTGTTCTATCTCCCTGAAGTGTGGCCAGCCATCGTCGTCCCGGCCCATATTCTCATAGTAACCCAGCTGGCTGAGCAATGTACATACTGCTACATGCATGAGGTCTTGTTTCTGCTCTTTCGAGAATTTTTTCCGGGGCAGCCGGCCAAGCTCATTCACACCTATCAGGAACAGCATGCCCTCCATCTCCGGCACCTTGCCAAAACGTTCCTGCAGCAGGAACTCTGTATCTATCCACCTTTGTTCAAAATTTTCCATTGTTTCTCTCTTACATCAAAAGTAGAAAGTAGAAAGCTACCAACCTATAAAAGGTTGTATATTACAGAGTATTTTAAAAAAAGTTAAAAAAGCAACTTGTTTGCTGTTTTTCCTTTTCCCTTTTTACATTTGGTCTAAATTAATCATTCCGATATTGTATGGACATCTCTTCATCTGTTGACATTCGCGAACTGAACGAACGCATACACAAGAACAGCGCCTTTATAGAGCTGCTGAATATGGAGCTGAACAAGGCAGTGGTAGGCCAGAAACATATGCTGGAGCGCCTGCTGATAGGTCTGCTTGCCAGTGGCCACGTGCTGCTGGAGGGCGTACCGGGGCTCGCAAAGACACTTGCGATCAAATCGCTGGCATCAGCAATAGACGCCCGTTTTGCGCGCATACAATTCACTCCAGACTTGTTACCTGCCGATGTGCTGGGAACTATGGTTTACAATCCGCAGAAACATGAATTTGCAGTGCGCAAGGGGCCGATATTTGCCAACTTTATCCTGGCGGACGAAATTAACCGTGCTCCTGCAAAGGTGCAGAGCGCACTGCTGGAAGCCATGCAGGAGCGCCAGGTGACTATAGGCGATAATACGTACAAGCTCGAAGAGCCGTTCTTGGTGCTGGCTACGCAAAACCCGATAGAGCAGGAAGGTACCTATGAGCTGCCTGAAGCACAGGTGGATCGTTTTA
>CAIRTW010000185.1 GCA_903881585.1 uncultured Bacteroidota bacterium
CAGGTAGTTCCAGCAATCGTCATCAGTTTTGAACTGTACAAGAAACTCCTGGAAATCTTTCGGATAGCTTTCTGGCATACCGCAAATTTAACTCAACCGAAGCAGATAAGCAGTTAAAATTATTCGGGATACATATTTGGCCGATGTAATCAGTAGCGGATTTATTCCGCATGATCAAAGGAGCCCGATTTATAAATATACTTCCTATAAGGCGGCAACCGCAATCTTAAATAGTTGTAGCCTTAGATTTTCTTCCCCAATGATTTTTAATGATCCCTTTGAATTAAGCTTAGACTTTTTGGACTTTAGTTGTACCCTCGAAGAATTTGTAATTCGAATGAACAAAGCGTTTGATTCGCATCCATACATAGATAAGAAGCATCTTAAAGGATTTATCGAATATTACGGTTTGGAGAAAATGAAAAAAACTTATCGAAATACATATATTGAACAAAAGAAGAGAGCCTTAATTTTAAGTCTATCAAACAAGAACGATAATACCTTGATGTGGGGACATTACGGAGATAAGCATAATGGCGTTTGCATTGGAGTAAGAATGCCAACTATTGACGAAAACTTAACGCTTACTTTCAACGTTAAATATGTAGAAAAGATAACTCCGCTTAGGGTATTTATTAACGATGATAACGAAAGAACCAAAACTATGGTAAGTTGGATGTTCACAAAATCTAAAGTCTGGGAATACGAGTCTGAGGTAAGGTGCTTTATTCAAAATATGAATTGGGAATACCCTTCGGAAAAAAATTTGTATTATGATATTGAAGTAGAACCTTCATTATTTTGTGAAATATACTACGGTGTTGGTGTAACTAATAAGCAAATTGAAGAAATTGAAAGTATTATTTCAACAAAGAAATACAATATTGAAAAACGCGGTAAGATGGCAATTAATCCCGGAACATTTGATTTGATAATGAGAGAACTTTAAAACCGGGAAAATAGTATCTGGACTGAATTCACCAAGAACATGTTTTTCATAAAGGTGAAAAACAGTTATCTTTGTTAAGAACAAAAAGCACAATTTTAATGTACGAAGATTTATTTAAAGAAATTAACGCAACCGCTGCCGCCTTAATTGAAACTTGGAAAATAACACCGGAGGCAGCATTAAATATTGCTGTGCAAGAACAAAAAAACAGAATACTTGCAGTAGCTTTCGGGACACATTTGACAGAAGATATCCCCTATTTATCGAAGATTGCGGTAGCATTGACAGGGCATCACAGCATTGATTATAAAAACGTACCAGCTTCTTTAATAGAAATATCAGGAAGTATAGACAATTTAGCGAGGGCGTTAGAAGATAAAATCAAAATAGAGAATTAGTTTGCCTCTCGGGTTTGTATGCTAAACCGTCCCCTATGGCGTCCCCTGAAAAACAAAAAATCCCTGAAAGGCAAGCCTATCAACGCTCTTAATTTTTTAAAAAAGTCCCTTTAGGGGACAGGGGTCTCTATTAACGAATCAGCACCTGCCTGTCTGCATCCAGCCGCACGAGTATAAAAATGAGTATGCTGAACGAAAGCAGTGACGACCCCCCATAGCTAAGGAATGGCAATGTGATCCCGATCACTGGCGCAAGGCCTACGGTCATAGATATATTCACCGCAAAGTGAAAAAACAAGATAGATGCAACGCAGTAGGAATACACACGTGTAAAAACAGACCGTTGCCGCTCGCCAATATATATTATCCGTAGCATCAGGGATACATACAGTATAATGAGTATGGCGCTGCCTACGAAGCCAAACTGTTCGCCAATCGCGCAAAAGATAAAGTCCGTGTTCTGCTCCGGTACAAACTGGTTTTTTGTTGAGGTGCCGTTCAGAAAACCCTTGCCCCAGAAACCACCTGATCCTATTGCTATCTTAGATTGCAGCACATTGTATTCAGAGCTATTCACTTTTTTATCCTCTCCCACTACCAGCCGCTGGTTATATTCATCCGGCACTTCTTTTCCTATAGTGGAAAAGATGCGGTCTATCTGGTGTGCCTGCAATACGTGCTTGAACGCGAAGGGGACTACTACCTGTGAGAATAAAATGCAGAAAAGCCAGATACCTATCAGGAAGGCGCGGGGCTCCCACCTGCGTCTCAATGCAGTCCGCATCAGCCAGGCCACCAGCGCTGCCAGCAGCGTGAGCACCACAAACAGCACTTTGCGGTCAAGCAGCAATGTGGTCAGCACCAATGCAACTGCCGAGAACCCCACCAAGAGCACCGTATTGGGCAGACCCTCGCGGTACATCACCAGGAAAAAACAGAAATACACCAGCGCAAGGCCGGTTTCCTTTTGCAGAATAATAAGCACGGCCGGGGTAAGGGCAATGGCAACGCCTATAAGCCTGTGTTTAAGTGTCTTGAAATTAGTTTCCGGCAGCGAGAGGAATTTTGCCAGCGCCATTGCCGTAAATATCTTGGCTACTTCACCTGGTTGAAAACGAAAACTGCCCACGCCCAGCCACGATCGGGAGCCCTTCACATCCACGCCTGCAAATATGGTGACGATAAGCACTGCCAAACCTATGGTATAAGCCAGGAATGCAAAAGAAGAAAAGAACTTGCTGTCTGTGAGCAGGATGACCATTCCTATTAGCAGTGAATAGCCAAACCATACCAGCTGCTTCATATAGCTCTTGTTCATCATGATGATGGACACATCGGTAGTGCGGTGCTCTACGGAAAAAACGGCCAGTATGCCCACTATCACGAGGCACACATAGAGCGTCAGCACTATCCCGTCTAAACGGTAAAACAACGATTTCCTTAGTGAGCTCATTTGTTAATTTGAAAATTTGAAAATGTGCAAATATGCAAATGCTACATGTTTCGTACCCATCAATTTTTTAATAATCATCGTTTAAAGTCTCTGAAATGTACGCTTCTCAATTTGCAAATTGCCGAATCGTCAAATTGTCAAATTGTGTCATTTCTTTCTAGTCTTTTTATATATCCATCTTTCCAGCATCGCTTGTGCATTTGCATTTAGCGTACTGTCAGCTATATGTTTTCTTTCCATTCTTGCCTGATATACCTGCGCATCGTGCAATCGGGATACAGAGTCTATAGTGTAAACGTATTTGTTGATCAGGTGCGCATTTAGCATTTTATCCTCTACCGCCTTACGCTTCACAGACACACTGTCTTTCAGGTATTTTTCCATAAGCAGACTCGCAATTGGCGCCGCCCATTCCGCGCCAAACCCGGCATTTTCAATAGCTACTGCAATCGCGATCCTGGGGTTCTCACGTGGTGCAAAGGCAACAAACATCGAGTGGTTTTGCATCTTGATAACCTCGCCATTAACAATCGCCTTATTTTCTGCGGTGCCCGTTTTCGCGCATACGGTTATGCCTTCTATCTTCGCGCCTACAGCCGTACCACTCTCCACAACATCCTGCATCGCCTGCTGCACAATGCTGAAGGTGGTGTCCGGAACATTAAGAACGACGTGCTTTTCCCGGTATTTTTTCAGCAGGCTATCATTCTCATTCCTGCCTATTGCTTTTACAAAATGCGGCGTATAGTAATAACCTTTATTGGCGATCAGGCACATCCCATTTGCCATTTGCAAGGGCGTGCATGATAACTCACCCTGCCCCATACCTACGAATACAACCGTGCAGGAGTTCCAGGAAAATTTGTACCGGTCATTGTAATAAGCAGAATCCGGCACCCTGCCTGTACCTTCAAACGGGATATCCACACCGGTTTGCCGGCCAAACCCTATTGCCGACAGATAGTCGTGCCACACCTGCACACCAGCCCTTACGCTTTCAAATTTAGAATAATCGATGGTCAGCCGGAATACATGGCAGAAATAGGAGTTGCACGAGTGCGCCAGCGCCAGCCTGAAGTTTGCCGCATGGCCCGCATCCTTGTGTTCGCACTTTATAGGCCGCCCGCAATAATTGTAGCTACCGTAACAAGCCAGCCCGAAATTAGGAGTAATAGCACCTGTGGCGAGCGCTATAAGCCCGGTCATGGGTTTTATGGTAGAACCTGGCTGGTAAGTGGCTTGTATAGCCCTGTTGAACAGCGGCCGTGTGGCCAGCCGGTAAAGCATTGCATAGTTTTTCGCCCTGTCCCTTCCCCGCAAAAGATTAGGATCATAAGTAGGACTGCTTACCATAGTAAGTATACCACCTGTCTTAGGGTCTATAGCTACCACGCTGCCTATCTTATTCTGCATCAACTTCTCGGCATAGGCCTGCAGGTCGGCGTCAAGATACAGGTCCAGTTGCTTGCCGGAAACCTCCTGGCTATCCAGCGTACCACCACGGTACGGGTCGCGCGGGCGGTTAAACTTATCTCTTTCCAAATAATGCACACCACGCTGGCCTCTCAATACCTCTTCATATTGCAATTCCAGCCCGCTAAAGCCCGTATAGTCACCCTGCCGGTAAGAAGCATACCGGGGGCGTTTCAGCATCTCCGGCGACACCTCACCTATATAGCCCAGCACAATACCCGCACTGGCATTTTCATAAGCCCTGATGTTTCGTTCCACAAGCTCAAAACCAGTGAACATGTAAGCATTCTCCTGGAAGCGTGCAGTCTGCTCCTGGCTCAGCTGCTCCATGAATGGGCTTTGCCGCACATCAATGTTCCGCGACAGTACACGCTCCAGTATCTTCTTATACCCCGCCTTATCTATATCCAGCACCGCGCAAAACTGGGCGGTATCAAACGTCTTGGGCACATTGTGTGGCGTCACCATCAAGTCGTAGATGGTAGTGTTGGACAGCATTACCTTTCCTTTCCGGTCCAGTATGGCTCCCCTGGGTGGATAAACGACCTTTTTGTAAATGGCAATATCGTTGGCTAGTATCTTATACTTGGATTCAAAATTCTGAAGAAAAAAAAGCCGCAGCAATATTACAGACGCAATGCCTATAAATATGAAGCTAATGACGTATTGGCGCGGGTTTTGCGCAGCAGACATACCTGTGAACCGTTATGAATAAAAACGAATACAAACCTACCATAAAAAGCCATCACCACTGTACCCGGAAGCGTCAAAAAAAGCAAATATTTATACAGTAACGTGAGTAAAAAGGCGATAAAAAATGTTTGTTTATGTAAACCTGCATAATTACCTTTGCCGCCCATTACGCTGGTTGATAGTCCTGTGGTGTAACGGTAGCACAACAGTTTTTGGTACTGTTTGTTCTGGTTCGAATCCAGCCGGGACTACACTTCTTCAAAAGCCCTGCCCAGCAGGGCTTTTATTATTCAGGCTAATTGGAACATCGAACCATCAGATAAACTTCTTCTTTATACAAATTTTAGTCTGAGGACTTTTTATCAATTTTTGTGAGCAATACCAGTTATTGGTATCTTTGATAAAATCATTTTATGGCACATAATACTTCAGTTTTATTGGGCGATCATTTTGAGAAGTTTATTTCAGACGAAGTTTCATCAGGCAAGTATAATTCTGCAAGTGAA
>CAIRTW010000186.1 GCA_903881585.1 uncultured Bacteroidota bacterium
AGACAACTAACATTTGCATCAAAAACCTACACTCGCGCTTTGCGGTCTTAAAAACAAAATAAGTGGGCTGCGCCTTTGCGTCTTTGCGAGAGATTTTTTTGCGAAATACCTTCGCATGATTTAGCTGTCCAATTGGTATTACCGCCTGCAGGCCCGCAAGCTGGAGCAGTTCCATGGTGTTGCAGACAGCCTGGTAGACAAAATGAAAGAATCATACGACCAGGCGGAAGCTATTACGCACACAGGGTTCATAGCCCAGGAAGTAGAGGCTGCGGCGAAACAATCGGGTTTTGATTTCAGTGGGGTGCATGCGCCGGTCAATGAAAAAGATAACTACTCGCTTTCTTACTCTGAGTTCACGGTGCCACTGGTAAAGGCGGTGCAGGAGCTAAGCGCGAAAAATGAATCGCTGCAACAGTCGAATGACGAGCTAAAAGCAAAAATGACGCAGATGCAGCAGCAGATGAATGAACTAATGCAGGAAATGAAGAAGTTGAATGGCCAGAAATGTCATTTTTGATGAGCGTAAAATATGTATTTCAAAAAAAGGGCTGTGGGTGAAAACCTGCAGCCCTGTTTATTAAGCCCTGCGCCGAAGTGCGGCCAATAACAATGGAGGGGGAAGCAGGGATTTGAATACCCGAAAACGGCGTAATTTGCGGGCATGAAAAAAGCCATCCTGTTTCTCTTCATCTGTGTTTTTGCAATTCAAAGATCATCCCATGCCCAAAACGTTGGCGGCATAGGTGCGCAGCTACTAATGGATACTACCGGTGGGCATGTCATGCCCATGGTATCTGGCCTGGTGGCTGGTACATCGGCCGATCAGTTCCTGAAGGTTACTGATTATATTATAAATGTAAATGGCATTAGCTGCCTCGATAAAACACTGGTAGAGGTGGTGGGCATGATAAGGGGCGAGATAGGCACAAGCGTGCATGTGATCGTAGCAGACACAAAGGAGGGAAAGAGACCACGTGAGTATGACCTCGTGAGGGGAAGCATAGCATCAATCACCACAAAATCTATTGATCCGGTGGCTGCCTTCACAGAGCAGTGCGAAAATGATGTGCGGGAGATGAAGAAAAGAGGGATCACAGTAGTAAAAACCTTCCCATCGGACTGCGGAAACTACTTTTTCAATTTTGATGCGGAGGCGCATACCTATACGGTCCGGGTCATGGTGCTGGAGGGAACTGGCAGCGATGCGACAAAACCATTTAATGTTACAGCACGCGTTTTCGACAATGCTAATGAGAAAGATGCTACCGAAATATCCCGCTACCGTACTGAAAATGCAACCGGCTACACGCGCGGCCTGCTCGACGGGACAGCTACTTTTAACAAAGCCGGCGTAGGTGTAGTGAATGTGCAACTGCATGACGACGGGAAAAAATGCAAAACCATGTACGTGGTCATTTGCAAATAGGCTTAATTTCGCGCCATGAAGAAATTGCTGGTCCTCATCGGCCTGTTGGCTTGCTATACGGGACATGCACAGATGTCTGTGGATACAAGCAGCGGCAATGTGATCGTGAAAGAGAAGGCCGGTGCAGCTGTTAAAAGCCTCAGCATCTACACCACCTTGGTTGCCGGCTGCGGAAAGTGCATTCACATGGTATATGACCCTAACAGCGGGGACTACGGCGCAGAGCCCGATACCCTGTACCTGGACTTTGCAAAAGAGCTTACCCATGTAAAGACCATGCTGGATGCCGCGCTGGCCTATAAGAAGAAGTACAGCTTTTATCGCTTCGCCATAAACCTCTCTCCCTATCGTGATATAGCCATGAAACTGGCAGATATATATGCTGCTTCTCCTGAGTGGAACGCCTATCTTAAAAAGGCGGGCAGCCTGCTGGTGGCAGATACCCTGTTTGATGGCAATGAGCTTGTGGAAGTACGGTACGACCCTGTGCTTGCCGCACAAGTCCTGGACAAAAGCGATTTTCTGCAGCCCCTCAATGATTTCTACAGGCCATATGGCTATAAAGTTGCTGCAAATGGTTTTCCTGCGGAACACCAGCAAACGCTGAGCCGCAATGAATTAAGGTCACTTGGCAAGCCGGAGACTTTAATTGTTCCTATTCCCAACGGTGATTTTACACTTACAAAATTATCGGCCACAAAAGCAGAGCCTGCGAAAAAGAAAAGTTAGGCCAGCCCCAAAGAACAGGCTGCGGGAGTTTATTATCGCTTATTTTTGATGTTGCATTTATAAACTGGATATGGGCTCATATAGCATGGCCGAGGCATTGAAGCAGCTGCTCGAGAAATCGCACTGGAAACCAAAAGTAACGGAGCTGCGTATGCGCGATGAGTGGGAGACCATTGTGGGCAAAACGATAGCACGATATACCCGCAGCCTGAGCCTGTACAACAAAACACTCACCATTTATACAGATGTTGCCCCGCTGAAACAGGAACTGCTGCTGGGCAAGGAGCAACTGATCGTCCGCCTCAACGAATATTTTGAAGACAGGGTAGTAGAGGAGATCATTATCAAGTAATGCACTACCATATAAACGTACAAAGCCGCGATGAATCGCGGCTTTGTACGTTTATAGATAAAAAGGCATTTCTATTTTTTTACGATCCTGTGTCCTTGTTTAGGAGTGTCTTTTTTGGAGATCAGTAGTGCTACATGGCTGAAATCGGCAGCCATATCCACCACTTTGCGGTACCGGTCATAATATTCCGGTGAGAAGTGGAGCTGGGTATAAAACTCACTTACCGTGATCACCAGTTTGTCTCCGTTTTTCTTATCGGTGGTTAGTGTATAGTCGCTCTTAAAGCTCACCACTGGTTTCAGGTCGCTGTTCACATATTCTGCGTGCATGCGCAGCGCGTCAAGGTTCAGCACCTTGCAACCCACGGGCAGATTGAGGGTAATGGTACGGCTCATGGCATGAGGAAAATCAAGGTCCACCGGCAGTTTGCGCTCGGCATCATTGTATAGCTCCTGCTGGTGGCCCAGTATTTCCCCTACCTTAAAAAGATAGTTTTTACCGGCATCTTCCGTAAGTGCCGATGTGTTCACTGTTGCAGTGATCTCCAGCGGCTTGTTTTTGTAGAAGTTGTCAGGTGTTTCGTTAGAGATCGTGTATTTGACAATGTCTTCCTGCTTCCTTGCAAACGAAACGATCTTCTTTACAAGGTCTTTTTGTTTTTCCTTCGTCATTATGGCCAGCTGTTCCCTCATATCAGCCGATTCATAGCCTGTGTAAGAGTAAGAAACATCCACTGCTGCGTCCATATCTTTTGTGAAGGAGACCGCAGCGGCAACGTTGCTTTGTGTTTCTGCTTCAGAGAGTGGCGTTATTTTCCTGATGTTTGCCAGCGGGCCGGTCACAAAGCCGTTTGGCTGTATGGCGCAGAATACACCCTTGTTGTTGAGCACAAAATCGGGCACTATAGGGTAGCGGTACAATTCTCTTACCGGGTCAAGGAAATTTTTGAGATCAGGGAAATAAAACAGTGGTTCATCCAGGTTGTTCCAGTTCACAAATTTGCTGTCAAACACATGCTCGTGCCTGTCACCCACTCTGCCGAATTCAAAGCTAACGCCGGCCTGTGTAAAGCAGGCAACAAATAGCTTTACAATACCAGATGCCGTAGCCGCACGTTTAGATATGATGCTGTCCAGCGGGTTTTTGGTCTCGTCCGCCGCAACATCATACACAGATATGGACCGCATATATTTTGTGGCCAGCACTTCCTTACTGTCATCATACTCCACATAAGCGTACTGGGAGATAGTTGTTTTGATGCCGTTCTCTATTTTTTTCAGGTTCTCAAATTCGTTCCCGTTTGGCCGAACGCCAAGTTCAGAGAGGTACTTATTGACTGCGGCCTTTTCTTTTTCTGTTGTTTTGTAGAAGTTGTCGTAGAATTTCCTGCCCAGGCCGTCCCAGGTATATTCTATACGCTTGTTGGTGGCATTCTCTTCGTAGTAGTGGTCCAGCCGGTATTCAGCGCGCATAGTGTACAGGTCATAAAAGCTGTTGGGCTCAGGGCGCAGCTTCGGGATGTCATAAACCGATATGGAGATATGGCGGCGGTTATTGACCAGTGTATCTTTTGCAGTAGGGTAGCCATTATAGCCTTTCTCTTCAAAATAATAATTTTTCGGATAAGACATGCTGAAGTGGCTCTCCATTACCGGTATCACTTCCTGGAAGGTCATGCTGCCAAAATAAGATGCAGGGCTTATGGCCTTGATAAGATATTCTATCTCCGAATTTTTTGCCAGCCCTTCCAGCGCCACAATAATCGTCCAGTAACCGTTGGGGTTCTTGGTAACCAGTATCATGTCCTTCGCTATCTCTTTCGTTTTGCCATCAGGCAGTATCACCCTTGCCCTCACCAGCGGCACCCTCGTGCCGGAATAGACAGGTATATCCACGGTTTTGAAAATTTCTATCCCCAGGTCATCAAGAACTTTTACAATGCGGTGCCTGTTGTAGTATGCGTTCAAAGTGTTTGCTTCCACCCGGCAATCAACAGAAATGTTGTCCGATACCACATAGGCGGGCTCATTGGCAAACTGCGGCGGCACCGGGTGAAATACCGGTTTCTTCGCCCATTCTTCTTCAGCGGGCCTGGCATTGGTGTATTGCTGTGCGGAAACAGGCAGTGTTGCCAATGAAAAAATGAAAATAAATGACGCAAGCTTTTTCATCTGGAAGTATTTTTTCGATCAATGTTAATGTGGCGCTAACATTTTATTATTATTTTTTATTACTGCGCGAATTATTGGCGGACCACACCGACTCATGCGGGCGTGCTTTTTTGCTGTTTTTTTTCTCGATGGTGAGCACTACTGATTCTTTGTATTCATGATTGAGCTCG
Organism: uncultured Bacteroidota bacterium; assembly: GCA_903881585.1. Classification (GTDB taxonomy): domain Bacteria; phylum Bacteroidota; class Bacteroidia; order Chitinophagales; family Chitinophagaceae; genus Nemorincola. The sequence goes on from CAIRTW010000186.1 coordinate 4,852, forward strand.
TCAATGATCCTGTTATTGTTTACAAACTGGCCGGGGCTCAGCGAGAGTGCCTGCTGTTCATATTCCTTAGTGAGCACTATCTTTTTCTTGTCTGCAGCATATGAAATTTTATAGCTCCATACACCTTCCAGGCCGCCATGTGCTGCCCCAGGCAGGTGGGTTACTTTGTAGCCTTCCGGTATATCCAGCACCACCACTTCCTTTGTTTTCTCCTTGTAAGGATAGTAGAAACCCACTTTGCGCTCGCTGTCGTTCATGCGCTGGTTAGCGTATGCGCGGTCCAGGTTCATGTTTACGATATACTCCTTGCCTACTTTGTGTGCATAATCTTCAACAGTGAAATCTGCGGTTATTGAGGCGTCTTTGTCATTCTTTTCTTTTGCGCTTACGTTGTATTTTGCCATGTGGTATTTCTCCGATCCGCGCATCAGCTCCTCCCTTATCCTGTCGTCCCTGTCTTTTTCTTTATTGTACATCATTATCCGCGCAATGTCCCATGCCGGGTACCCGGTAGTATGCTGCACCAGGTTGCCCTGCAGGTTATTATCTGCCAGGTGTATGAAAGTGCTGTCTGTGACCGTGTTTTTATCTGCCGGTACTACCGGTATTTTCACGATCTTATAGTGGCCGGCATCCATGTATATAAATGCTTCTTTTCCCTGTATATCATACCTGTTGGCGGCAAAGGGCTGCGTATTGTCCGTGCCATCAAGGAAAACCCATTCCTCTCCCAGTTTCACGGCGCATATCATATGGTTAAAGCATGACTGAGTAGGAATTTCGTCTATAGAGTAAGGGATATCGGTAGTGCCAATAGTGGCAAAATAAGCTTTAAGGCCCGCCTGCCGGCACATAGCCATGCTCATGCTTGCCATGTCCTTACAGTCGCCGTACATTCTTTTGTAAACAGTGTCAGCAGGTCTTGGCACAAACCCCTGCATTCCCTTTTCAAATGCTACGTAGTGTATATTTTTCTGGATCCAGTTGTAGATATGGGCGGCTTTTTCACGGTCAGTATTATCGTTTTTTGTGATCTCCTTTACCACGCGCACAAGCGGGGTGTCCAGCTTTATGTTCATGTCCTTTACATAAGCAAAATGATGCTTGTTCAGCGCGTCTGCATCCCTTAGCAGCACCGAGTCTTTTTTGGCGCCGGTAAGCCGGTAGGAGGTGATATAGGGCAGTATGTGCGGTATGTAATATTTGGCTGAAGGAACCCTGCTGTAATGTTTGGCGGCGCGCACGTTGCTGGCAGTAAATGTATAGATGATCTTGCCGTCTTTTTCTTCCTTATCCTGCTTCAGGTGGATAGCTTCTGTATTCTTCAATACGAAACTTATATTGACGTATTTAGGCACAGTCACTTCAAACACATATTTGAGCACAGGTATCTCTTCAGAAAAATACATATCCTCTATCAGCGAAAGGTCTGTGTTTTCCAGTGTGTATTTTGTTTCAGTTGTGGCGTTCTTTGTGAGGCCGGTATAGTATGCCTGTACTTCTCTCAGGTCATCAAAAAACATACCGGTTAGCTGGCCGCCTTCTCCAAATGCACAATTCTCTTCTCTCTTGTATCCTCCTTTCTTGTCGGGCACCTGCGAGATCCCGGAATAGTTGCTGAGCGCGTTAAAATCATCGTAAACGAAATAGTCCTTATTGCAGGTTACAGGTGCCAGGTCACTGATTATCAGCTTATCCATGGTAACATAGGTGTTGGCAACCAGGCGGCCATCTTCCTCATCCTGTTTGATCACCAGCTTCTGCACATAGTTGGTATAAACGGCATTCTCATTCTTGTATTTGGCCGCTATGCTGTCGTTCTTCAGCCGCTCAGCAGTTTTCTGTGCCATGAGGGAAGACGTGGATAGCATGCCTGCCATAAGCAGACAGGCCGTTTTGCCAATTGCCATAAGATGTATTTTTGTACTGGTCATTTCATCCGGGTATTAATTCTTAAAAATTGCCTTAAAATCGAAGTATAAATATAATGATAAAAACGAGTAGTGATGCTATTTTTTGAAGATTAATTGGCATTGGTATCGCGTAGAGACGCAATGCATTGCGTCTTGCGCAACAGGAGCCGTCGGTTTACTCAAAAAATAAAAAAGGCTGGCAAAGTTTCCATTGCCAGCCTTTGAAAAAATATCAGCGTATTAACCTACCATCAAACGCTTGAAAGAAACCACGGTAAGGCCCTTAGCCACCGAGCCGAGGTATTCGGCTACAGTTTTACCATTGTCTTTTACAAATGCCTGCGGCAACAGCGTATTGTCCTTAAAGAATTTGTTCAGCTTGCCGGCAGCAATTTTCTCAGCCATATCAGCCGGTTTGCCTTCTGCCATGATCTGCTCTACTGCAATTGCCTTTTCGCGGGCTATTGTTTCTTCTGATACGCTTTTATCGTCTACAGCCATAGGGTTCATAGCAGCTATCTGCATAGCTACGTCCTTGCCTGCGCCTACAATGGCTTCAGTTGCAGCCTCGTTCATGCCCACCAGCACGCCTATGCGGTAGCCGGAGTGGATGTAAGGTATCACCGCAGCGGCAGTTACCTGCTCAAAACGGCTGATCTCGATCTTTTCGCCTATTTTGGCTACCATTTCCATCAGCTTTTCGCCTACGGTCGCATTATCCATTTTAGCCGCCTTCAGGTCGTCAACTGTAGTTGTTTTTGTTGCAAGGGCTATCTCTGCTACGCTGTTTGCGAAAGCAACGAATTCTTCGTTCTTAGCCACGAAATCGGTTTCAGAGCTCAGGCATATTACTACACCGTATGTGTTATCGGTCGATGCTTTTGCAATTACAACGCCTTCTTTTGCTTCACGGTCGCTGCGGTTAGCGGCTACTTTCTGGCCTTTTTTACGCAGGTAGTCTATCGCGTTCTCAAAATCGCCATTGCTTTCTGCAAGGGCTTTGCGGCAATCCATCATCCCGGCGCCTGTCTGCTGGCGCAGCTTATTTACTTCTGCTGCGGATATAGTTACTGTACTCATTTTAAATATTCCTTTTATTGGTTTTAAAGATATTGCCCCTTTTTACGGGCGGGCAAAGTTCGTATTTTATTATTAAAGCCCCAAATATGGGGCTTTAAGTAAGTGTTATTATTCTTTTTTAAGTTCTTCAAACCAGCGGTGAGAAGAATTTCAAAAGCTCAATGCTTTATTCTCAAAGCACTCCCCTTCTATCTGCCGACAGGCAGGTTAGGGGCCGGGGGTGCTTAGTGCCTTGTTGGCGCCGGCCTGCTTGGACCACTGCCACCACCTGGACGGCTTCCACCACCACCTGGGCCACGGCTAGGGCCACCTGGACGGCTTCCGCCACCACCGCCTGGGCCACGGCTAGGGCCGCTGCCAGCGTTGCCACGGCCACCACCTGGGCCTCTGCCCGGAGCGCCTGCACCAGCTCCTGCGCCGGCACTTCTGCCACGGCCACGGCCACCACCACGGCGACCGCCTTCATTATCTTCGTCCGTGATCTCTAATCCTCGGCCTTTGTTATCTGTGTTGTCATCTACGTTCTCATCTTCATTTTCCTTTACCTGTGCACGCTCCTGGAGGCCTTCCAGTATAGCAGCAGTAAGATAAGTGGTGATGATGGCTATAGATTTTGTAGCATCGTCATTAGATGGGATCGCGAAGTCCACCTTACTTGGGTCGCTGTTCGTGTCCACCATAGCAAAAGTAGCTATGCCCAGGCGTTTTGCCTCTGCCAGCGCTATATGCTCATGGCTGATGTCTACCATGAAAAGAGCTGCTGGTGTACGGCCCATCTGGGAGATACCGCCAAGCACTTTTTCCATTTTTTCCTTGCTGCGGGTCAGGGTCAGGCGCTCCTTTTTAGTCACGCTGTCCATGGTACCGTCCTGCAGCATTTTTTCTATGCTCAGCATCTTCTTCACGCTCTTGCGGATCGTGCTGAAGTTAGTAAGCATACCACCCAGCCAGCGCTCAGTAACAAAAGGCATGTTGGCCCTTGTTGCCGCTTCGGCTACGATCTCTTTAGCTTGTTTTTTGGTAGCTACAAACATGATCTTCTTACCGCTCTTTGCGATAGATTTCAATGCCGCAGCTGCCTCATCAAGTCCGTCAATAGTTTTATTGAGGTCTATGATGTGAATGCCATTCTTCTCAGCAAAGATGTATGGCAGCATCTTTGGGTTCCATTTTTTCTTCAGGTGGCCGAAGTGAACGCCAGCCTCAAGAAGCTGCTGGTGCAATGTTTTATTATCTTCCAT
>CAIRTW010000187.1 GCA_903881585.1 uncultured Bacteroidota bacterium
GACATAACTCAAATTTACGCCGAAACTATTGCCTGTATTGACTTATGCCTTATTTTATTTATGCACACCAAATGTGGAAAAACCCACCTGACATTTAGTTTTTAAACAAAATAAGAGGGTGCCCTTTTGAGACACCCTCTTTCTGTTTACAACAATTACTTAGTTGCTTTCTTGGTTTCTGCGGCCTTTGTTGTCTTTGTTTCCTTAGCGGTTGGCGCTTTCGCAGTTGCTGTCGCCTTGGTGTCTTTGGCGGCTACGGTGGCGGTTTTCTTTGCTTTTGGCTCAGCTTTCTTTTCCTGGGCATTTGCCGCAATGGTCAGTGTAGTCATTGCAACGGCAAGCATTAAGATTTGCTTCTTCATTTTTGTAAGCGCTTGTTTTTGAGAGCGTTATACTACCTAATCCAAATTACGTTCCAATCATTGTTAAAGAAACCACAAACCAATAATTATCCTTTAAAAACCACAACAGCGGTTCATTTCAACCACTGCTCTATCATCTTTTGGTCCAGTTCATTCACAGTGGTATTGGCCTCTACCATTCCATTGTTCACCCACATTATCTGCGGGTATTCGCCGCCGGTGTATTTGTCGAATGGGTCATCCGGCAGGCGTGTGTGCGGGATATCTTCGGCATGAGTATAAGCCCAGAAATCGCTGAGGTCGGCGGTGGTGTCACCCACGATAAGGAAGAATGGAATGGAGGGGTTGCTTGCATTCATTTCGTGCATGAGTTTGGCGGCATGGCGGCAATGGATGCAGCCCGGACTGGCGAAGGTGATGATGTGCTTGCCCTTCGACAGATCAATAGCAGGGGCGTTTTTAGGGTCGGCGTAGATAGCAGTGAAATCAAGCTTGTAATGGCCGAAGATAGGATTCATTAAATAGGCCAGCGAAAATGCACAAACCATATGCGCCACCGGAATAAAATTAGACCACTCCGCACGTAACCCTTTATGATAGCGCATCAGCACCCAGATCACCAATAACAACACGCCATTCTTTATCAGTGATGTTGAGGGAGACATCCAGATATTCGTACCAAAACAGCCACAGTTTACATCGTTGCTGGCCTTTATCCACAGCCATACCAGGTAAACAGAGAAGCCAGCTATCAGTATAAAGGCGGCTTTCAGCACCCAATTGTTCCTGCCGAAATAATGGAAGATCATCAGTGAGCCCAGGCCTGCCTCTATACCTATGAAGAACCTGGCCAGGATGGAGGCGGTCATATAATGCACATGTGCCTGGCTGGCAATGTTATATTCAAACGCCTGTATGGTTGGGAATAGCTTGGTATAAGCCGAAAACAGGAATGTGGCCCCAGTTGCTATAGCCAGGATGACGAATACTATTTTGGGGATCTTCTGCATAAGGTGTGTTTACTGGATTACCATGTACCGGATAAAACTAAATAATGTAATTCCACAAAGTATAGAAAATGATCAGGATTTTCAGGTTGTTCATCGTGCTTTATTCAATGTGTATAATTACCACCTGTTTTTTTGTACTTTTCGATACCCACATCCCAATGTTATGCTAAAAACAACCCTCTTATTGCTACTTTTTATTGTGCTTTCCTGCAACTCTTACGCCCAAAAGCAAGGAAAATCTGCCATTGACTCCATGCTAAATGAACTACCAAAGCAGAAAGAAGATACCAATAAAGTGAATTTGCTAAACGCATTATCACGCAACTACGGAAATATCAAGCCGGACGAAGGTGTAAAATACGGGGAGCAGGCGCTTGAACTTGCAGTGAAGCTGGCATGGCAAAGAGGGGCTGCCCGCGCTAACTTTAGAATAGGGCTTAACTACCAACTTAAGCCTGATAACAACAAATCGATAGAGTATCTTTTAAAAAGCTTGAAATTCTATGAGGAAAACGGTGATAAACACGGAACAGCAGAGGTCTCATACACCATCGCTACTACATACATGAATGCAGGTGATTTTGCTAAAGCACTGGAAAGCGGCTTTAAAGCATTGCATGTATATGAGGAAACGGGCGCTACAGAAGACATCGCAAGGATTTCCGGGAACATTTCTTTATTTTATTTCATAAACATACGGAACTTTTTCAAAAAGGGCAAAATATCTCTGGGAAAGCCTGATTTTACTGAAAGAGACTTGGGCTTTGCCGGAAAATATCTTTTTGGAGGTCAGGTGGTTTAGGCC
>CAIRTW010000188.1 GCA_903881585.1 uncultured Bacteroidota bacterium
AGAAGATGATAAATAGTTATCCCAAAGCTACAGGATAACCCGAAAATACATGGCACAAATATTGTACAGTGCTGTAGTTATATTTGAAAATGCTTTTACAAATTGAGTAATTTAACTAATTTCACTAGCCTTTACCTACCCACTGCATGCACCAGGTTATAGACTTTTTCGAGGGCTTATTTGACACGTCTTTATGGCCACCACGATGGCATTGCGGCAGGTGGAGTGAATTTCACGGATGGCTCTACATAATAAGCGATCTGCTTATTTTCTCGTCATACTTCGCCATGCCGGTTATAATCGTTCGGTATATAGCCTCCCGCGCCAATGTCAGGTTTCACAAGATCTATTTTTTATTTGCAGCTTTTATCCTCGCCTGCGGATTTACACATCTGCTCGATGCCATTACGTTTTGGTATCCCGTTTACCGTTTTAATGCCCTGGTTCGCTTTATTACGGGCATGATCAGCTGGACGACCGTTTATTACCTGATCAAACTCCTGCCAACAGCATTTTCCTTAAAGACTGCGGGAGAATTGGAGGTCGAGGTAGAGCAGCGGAAGAGGGTAGAAGAAGATTTGAAAGTCAAGATCAATTTGCTGAACGAAGCCCAGGAGATCGCAAAAATGGGGCATTGGGAATGGACGCCAGCTGCTGACAGGTTCGATTTTTCCGACAATCTTGTGCGTATATATGGTCTCGATAAGTCGCAAATTTCCTATTCTGAATTTCTTCAGTGCATGTATGCCGAAGACCGTTCTAACGCCGATGCAACCATAACACAGGCTATCGCAGATAAAAAATTTGTTAACTTCTACCATCGCATTACCACCCCGCAGGAACATGTTAAGACAATGCACACCAGGGGCGAAGTGGTAACAGGCGAAAATGGCCAGGTGATAAAAATTATCGGAACCGCACAAGACGTAACCGAACAAAAGCAAATAGAGCAGGAGTTGCAGATAAAGTCTTCTGCTCTTGAATCAAAAAATGACGAGCTTGAGAAATTTGCCTATGTAGCCTCGCACGATCTGCAGGAGCCGCTACGGAAAATAAGGACCTTCGTGTCTAGGATGCAACAGCCTGCAGCCGACTATTCTCCCGAAAAGGCCGCCCAGTATATGGAGAAAATTGTGAGTGCTTCCGCACGAATGCAGCGGCTTATCGATGACGTACTAAGCTTTTCAAGGATTTCTTCTGCCGACTCACTTTTTCTGTTTACCCGCACAGATCTGAATGTCGTAGTGGCGGGTGTGCTTGCAGATATGGAAGTGCTCATCGAAAGCAACAAAGCCATAATACACCTCTCCGAACTGCCCGTTATTGAAGCCAACGATACGCAGATGGGGCAATTGTTTCAGAACATAATTGCCAATTCCATAAAATTTAAAAAAGATGCAGAAGATCCCGAGATCAGTATAACTTATGATTTGGTAACCGGCTGTGATATCCATGCGCCAGACCGCATAAAAGCTCACTATAAATTTACCCGCTGGAACGAAAATAAATTCTGGGACCGTGAAAAATTTGTCTGCATCCGGATATCTGATAATGGTATCGGTTTCGACCCCCAATTCTCAGATCGCATTTTCGAGGCGTTTCAGCGTTTAAGTGGTATTTACGAAGGCACAGGCATTGGGCTCGCCGTTTGTAAAAAGATAATTGAAAACCACAATGGTATGATAACCGTAAGCAGTAAACCGGAAGAAGGGACAACATTTATTATAACGCTCCCGGTATCCCAGGCAAATTTTGATCAGAAAATAAACAGTCCGATCGGTTGATCTTATTAAAGCGGAATAGCCGGCAGCTGGTTGGGAAATAGAAACCTTTTCGTGGTAATATAGCAGACAATTGAAACAAGATGAACAATGAGTGAAGATAACAGGTATTTGCTGGGCGAGATTGCTGCAAGCCGGCCTTTTCATATCATACTGGCCGATGATGACGTTGACGATTATGACTTCTTCAAAGAAGCAATGCAGTCGGTTGTTCCGGGTCTGAATATTTCCCGGGCTTTTGATGGAGCTGATCTGGTGCGTATCCTGGAAAAATCTTCAGATGCCCTTCCTGATCTGATCTTTCTCGACCTCAATATGCCTTGCCGCAATGGTTTTGAGAGCCTTGCGGTTATCAGGAAAAATGAAAAATGGATCAATATTCCGGTGATCATTTATTCTACATCGGCTTTCCCCGACCAGATCGATAATACGTACAAACTTGGTGCAAATCTCTACGTTCAGAAGCCAGACGACTTCGCTGCGATCGTAGCGATTGGGAAAAAGATATTTTCAATTAATTTTGATGACCTTTTATGCCGGCCCGCGAAGGACGATTATTTCATAACACTAAAATAACCAGGGTCGCGAAAAGATATTGCGATATGTTTTTTTAGCTCGGTGAAAAATGAAAAGCCACGAAAATGAAAGCATCTAAATACGTATTGCCGGTAGTGGCAGGCACCATAGCCGGCCTGTTGTTCATAAAGCAGGGCGAAAACCTCATCGGGCAGCTATACCCGTTGCCACCCGGCATAGACAGGCACAATGTCGATGCACTCGCAAAAGCTATAGCCGATATGCCAAAAGAAGCGTTTTGGATGTTGTTGGCCAACTATGCTGTTTGTTCTTTTATTGCCGGCCTTGCGGCCACGCTCGTTGCAGGCAGAATAATAATGAGGCCTGCTCTGATAGTGGGGATAATACTAACCCTCTGCGGCTTGTTCAATGTCATTACTTTTCCTAAGCAACCCATCTGGTTCTCGGTGGCAAATCTCATGGTGTATCTCCCTTTCGCATTGATCGGTTATCGTGCTGTGAGAAAAATCCCTCCGCCCGGCGATGCACCGCCCGGCGCTGCCTGATTGTCCACCGTTTTGGCACACATAACTCCTTTTTATCCTTTACTTATTCTGAATAATTCATAACTTACAGCATTAATGCACCGGGCATCACCCTGTGTGCAGAAATCTGTATGTATAAAGCGCTATTAACAATATTGTTCTCTTTGGTATTAATGCCCGTTTTCGCGCAGCGGGGCATTGATACCTTCAAGCTCTATTTCGATCTTAATATCTCTGTACTGAATGATAAGATGGAAAAGAAGATCGATCTGCTGGTATTCAACGATAAAATATTGAACGGTAGCAAGGTGATGATCATCGGCTATGCCGATTTCCTCGGTTCCGAAGGGCATAATAAAGACCTTTCCATCTGGCGGGCAGAGAGCGTGAAAAACTACCTCGTGCAAAATGGCGTCAATGCTGGCGACATCACGCTTTGCGAAGGCAAGGGCGAGGTAGACCGTACCGTAAAAGAGAAAGGTGGCTTTCCCACAGACAGAAGGGTCGACATAGTAGTAAACAACAAGGCTGATAAAAAGGCCATAGGCAAGCAGCTGGCACCTAAAAAAGATACCGGCAAAAAGAAGCCGGTAATTACCAGTATCGGTGAGATCGGCAAGCTGGGCGAAGGCTCTGTTTTTTTGTTACGGGATGTTTACTTTCCGCCAGACAGGCACACCATAAAGCCCGAATCGAACACAACCCTCGAACGTTTATTTGCCGTATTGGATGCAAACCCCAAACTGAAAATAAGTATAGAAGGCCACGTATGCTGTATCAAAGACGCACCAGACGCGCTGGATATAGAAACAAGTGAAGCGCACCTCTCTGTAAACCGGGCCCGCGAGATATACAATTACCTTGTCAACAGGGGCATTGATCCGCAGCGCCTCACCTATGCTGGCTTTGGCCGCAGCCGCCCGGTAGTGCCCGTAGAGCAGTCGGACGAAGACCGCGAGAAAAACCGCCGTGTCGAAATACGTATCATCAGTAACAAATAGCCTCCCCAAAAAAAATGTAGTAAAGGTTGCACTGCAACACCTCTACTACATTACAGATATACCTGCATATTCCCTCTTCTTGGCTGGCGTACACTCGCGCTTTAGCGGTCTTAAAAACAAAATGAGGGGACTGCGGGCTTTGCGCCTTTGCGAGAAACCTTTTCACGTTTTGGCAGAGACTTGTTTTTGCCGCGGAATCAACTAGCGTGCCGCCTTATACCGCATAGACACTGCATCCCAGTTTATCACGTTCCATATTTCCTTTAGGTAGTCTGGCCGCCTGTTCTGATATTTCAGGTAGTAGGCATGTTCCCACACATCTATACCCAGTATCGGTGTGCCCTTTACCTCTGCCACATCCATCAGCGGGTTATCCTGGTTCGGGGTCGAGCTCACGATTAGCTTGCCATCATTTACCAGCAGCCACGCCCATCCGCTGCCGAAGCGGGTAGCGCCTGCAGTGCTCATTTTTTCTTTCAGCGCGTCCAAAGAGCCAAATGTTTCATTGATCGCTGTAGCCAGGTCGCCTGTAGGCTGCGGTGCGCCCGTGCCCAGGATATTCCAGAACAAGGTATGGTTAAAGTGGCCGCCGCCATTGTTGCGCACCGGCGCAGGGTATGCCGACATATTGGCCATCAGCTCTTCAAGTGTTTTGTTTTCGCCATCTGTACCGGCCAGCGCTTTGTTTAGATTGTCCACATAAGCCTGGTGGTGCTTGTCATGGTGTATCTGCATGGTCTGTGCATCAATGTGTGGTTCCAGTGCGTCGAATGCATATGGTAACGCGGGTAGTGAAAATGCCATAATTATTTGTTTTAGTGTTTTGTGAGTTGTTTTATGTTTCAAAGATAATTCAATCGAAAATCAAAAATGAACTAAAGAAAATAAGAAATTGATATACGCGTATAATTTAATCCTTGTGTAAATATCATGCCGGAGCTAATTGCTATACCATAGGTTGCCGGTAACTCATGCTATTGCTTTTCATCACTTGCGAACCAGAAGCAAGGAGGGAGAGGTCTCTTTTAAATCAAAAGCTACAAAAAATGCAAATGATTGGTTAATGATTGTGTTTTATGGGCCCTATTTCTATTTGAGAAATTATTTTTGTGGCAAATGGGGCGAATTTTGTGTGTCAATTGTTTTGTTGTGAACGAAAACAAATTATCTTTATCCCCGTGATTGAAAATGTGTGCTTACTTCTTTTAGTAGGCGAAGCATTTTTTATTAGTTTTTATTGAAATCAAATACAAGACTTTATCCTGGAAAAAATTAACGCAAAAACCGTTTTATGAAAAAAAACTTACCTCTTTATCTGCGCTCCCTTCTGTTGTCAGGGCTTTTTTTACTGACGGGCTTTGGTGCCTTTGCCAGCCATATCGTTGGTATGGATCTCAATTACCAGTGGGTTAGTGGAAACACTTACAAGATAACCCTTGTCGCCTATGGAGACTGTGCCTCTGGTGCGCCATTTACTTCGCTGGCCACTGCAGATCCGCAGATTTGTATCTACAATGCAGGTACTTCTGTGGGCACAATAACCCTTGCGGTTGATGCTGCCGCATCGGGGACACTGGCGTCGCCGGTTTGTGCTGCTGATACCGGGCTCACTACCTGCTCGGGCGGTACGATAATAGGGATTAAGAAATATACCTACACAGGCAATTATACAGTTACGGGCACTTCACACTATTGGCGGTTCATTTTCGATGGTAACATGGGTACTGCAACAGCAGCAGGAAGGGCCGCTTCTATCACTAACGTGGTAAATCCTGGCAATGGCCTTACTGTGCTTGTAGATACGCTGGATAATACGTATCACAACAACACAAGCCCCGTGCTATCTGTTGTTCCTACTCCTTACTACTGTCTCAATAATGCAGATGATTATAACCCGGGCGCAAGTGATCCCGATGGCGATAGTTTGCATTTTTACCTTACCTCTGGCTTGCAGGTAGGCTTAACAGCAGATAACTGTGCTGCCGCCGCTGCTGCCGGATCAGTAACCTACCAGACTGGCATAACGGCTACTACTCCGCTCACCACTGCTGCCGGATCGTTTGCATTCAATACCTTAACCGGGGAAATCAGTTTTAATCCGAATCTTGCCCAGCGATCACTTGTGGTATACAACATACGTGAATACAGGAACGATACATTTATTGGCACCAGTATGCGGGAAATGACTTTCCTCGTGCAAACTTGTACCAACACCCCTCCGAACGGGGGTGGTGGTATCACGGGCGCAACCGGCAGCGGTCTTGTGGTTGACAGCGTCGACTATCACATTTGTACCAATAGCGGGGCGTTCTCCTTCCATGTAGATCCAAGGGAGTCATTGTCAACCGCAAACATTACAATTACGGCAAGCGGATTGCCGGCAGGCAGTACCGTTACCTTTACCGGAAACGGCACCCCGACACCCGATGCTTTGTTCTCCTGGACTTCTACTGGTACTGCTCCCGGTCTTTATACGTTCTATCTCGTTTATGTTGACAACAACTGTCCGATTGCGGGCCAGACCACTCAGGCGTTCAATATTACAATCAATTCACTTGGCGCTATTACAGGCATTGATAGTATCTGCGTAGGAGCAACAACTACTTTGTCCGAAGCCACAACTGCGGGCATCTGGAGCACCACCGATGCCACTGCAACGGTAGGCTCGCTTTCCGGTGTTGTCACCGGCGTCGCTTCAGGCACTGCAACAATAAGTTATTCTGTCGGCACCTGTTTCGTTACCAAAATTGTGACGATAATGCCGTCTCCCGGGCCAATTTTAGGCAGTAGCCATGTATGTATCGGCCAAACGATCACACTCAGTGACACGCCAACAGGCGGCACCTGGTCTGCGTTGGGTACTGTATTAACGGTAAACTCCTCAGGGGTAGTCACCGGCGTCACGGCAGGCGGGACGACATACATAAGCTATACGCTTAGCGATGGCTGTTTTTCAACTGTATTCGACACTGTGCTTTCCACTCCGGGAACTATCTCCGGCAATCTCAATGTTTGCCCCGGCGGAACAACATCTTTATCTGATGCTGCGGGTGGTTCGGGTACATGGTCCAGCAGCGTTACCACAGTTGCTACGATAGACCCAAGTACTGGTCTTGTTACCGGGATTCTTGCCGGCACAACCACTATTTCATTTACAGCGGCTACAGGTTGTGTAGCCACGGCCATTGTTACTGTTAACAATTCTGTTGGGCCTATAACTCCGGCTTCGCAAACCATCTGCCTTGGTGGCACTGTCTCCCTTACCGATGCCACCGGCGGCGGTACCTGGAGCAGCAGTAATACTGGCGTGGCTACGGTATCCGGCACCGGGGTAACAACCGGCACTGGAGTGGGCACAGCTACAATTTCTTATACAAGTGCAGGTTGTTCTGCAACCACGATCGTAACGGTAAATACTGCTCCTGTGGCTATTACGCCGGCGGGCGCAGCTGTTTGTACCGGCAGCACTGTTAACCTTACAGATGCCACAACCGGCGGCGGCTGGACCAGCAGCAACGGCAATGCCTCTGTAAGCGGTACCGGCGTAGTTACAGGAAATATCGCAGGCACGTCTACAATCTATTATGCCCTCGGTACCTGCTCTGTCAGCGTCACAGTTACTGTTAACCAGTCACCCGGTGCTATCAATCCTTTAATAAATACAATTTGTCTTGGCGGTACGGTTACGCTCACTGATGCAAACGCAGGTGGAACCTGGACTTCAGGCAACACCGGTGTCGCTACTATTACCGGCGGCGGCACGGTTACCGGTGTTGGTGTTGGGGTTTCCACTATCACCTATTCATTGTCTGGCTGTATTGCGATCAACGAGGTTACCGTAAATACAGCGCCGGTTGCTATTACCCCTGCCACAGCAATTACTTGTGTCGGCAGCACCGTTAGTTTAACTGATGCTACCGCCGGTGGTGTGTGGACAAGTGGCAACACGGCTATCGCTACAGTGGGCGGTACCGGTATCGTTACCGGCACGGGTTCTGGCATTGTTACTATATCTTATGCTGTCGGCACTTGCGCGGTCACTGCTGTTGTTAGCGTTAATGGCGCTGTTGGCGCTATCAATCCTGCTCCCGCTACTATTTGCCTCGGCGGCACACTTACACTCACAGATGCTACAACCGGCGGTACGTGGAGCAGCACCAATGCAGGCGTAGCCACGATCAATGCCGGTGGCCTTGTAACTTCCGTGGGCTTGGGAACTACAACTATTTCTTACGTTACTCCGGGATGCTCTGTTACTGCAGTTGTTACGGTCAACAATGCACCTTCTGCCATTAGCCCGGCTGTTGCTGCCGTTTGTACGGGTGCTACTGTTAATCTCACCGATGCTACTTTAGGTGGTGTTTGGAGCGCAAGCAATGGCAATGCAAATGTTGGCGGCACAGGTATCGTTACCGGTGTTGCAGCTGGCACGGTTACCATATCTTATGCTATCGGAACATGCGTGGTCACAGCTGAAGTGACTGTTAATACAGGTGTTGCGGCAATTTCCCCAACTGTGCTAAACATGTGTATCGGCAATACTGCAACTGTAAGTGATGCGGTTGCCGGCGGCGCATGGAGCAGCAGCAATGGTAATGCTACCGTTTCTGCAGGCGGCCTGGTTACTGCGGTTGCATCAGGCACTGCTGCAATATCTTATACTTTAGGTAGTTGCACTGCAACGATCATTGCGAATGTGGCTGCAAGCCCGTCAGCTATTTCTCCGGCCACTGCCACGGTATGTGCCGGAGCAAGCATTACACTGTCTGATGCAGTAGCTGGTGGCGGATGGAGCACTAGCAATGGAAATGCTACCGCTATCGCCGGTGTAGTTACTGGTGTTACTGCAGGTACAACCACTGTTTCCTACATTATCGGAACTTGCTTTGCTACCGCTACTGTTACCGTTTTCCCTTCACCCAATGCAGGTACGATAAACGCTGCTGCTACCGCAATCTGTCCTGGTTCTTCTATCCAGATGACGGATTCAGTTGCGGGCGGTGTATGGAGCGCAAGCAATGGTAATGCTACCGTTGACGGCACTGGCCTGGTAACAGGCATTACGCTCGGCACCGATGTTATTTCTTATACGGTGACTACAGGTTGCGGCGCTGTTTCGGCTACGCTTACGGTTACAGTATCCACGACAGCAGGCTCTGGCAGCATACTCGGTCCGCTCACGATTTGCGTAGGCTCATTTGATATTTACCTCGATGGTACCAGCGGCGGTACATGGGGCCTCACAAACGGTAACGCAGTGATATCACCGGTAGGTGTGGTTACCGCCATCACCGCAGGTCCTGAAACTGTTGTTTATACCGTTCCCGGTGCATGTTCTTCTACCACTTTAAATATTACCATCGTTCCTGCTACTTTGGGCGCAGGCGCCATACTCGGCCCAACCAGCATCTGCTTGGGCTCCAGTGTTACATTATCTGACCCCTCAGCTCCGGGCGGTGTGTGGACTGTGACCAACGGTCATGCTACCATCAACGGCGCTACGGGTGTTGTAAATACAGTTTCTCCGGGTTTAGATACCGTTAGGTATGTGCTTACAACGGCATGCGGTACTTATACGGCTACCGCTACAATGAATGTGGACGCTTCTGCTACACCAACAGCGATTGGTGGTCCTGCTACAGTATGTGTAGGTGGCATAATCGTGCTTACAGATGCTGACCTCGGTGGCGCATGGAGCAGCAGCAATGCACATGCTACAGTTACTCCGGGCGTTGGCGATGTTACCGGTGTAACACCAGGCATCGACACAATTAAATACACTGTGACCAATGGTTGCGGTCTTGGTTCTACTACCAAGGTGATCACTGTTATGCCAACACCGGGCGCAGGCACTATTACAGGTGCAGGCACTGTATGCGTTGGCGCTACAATCGCACTTACCGATCTTACTACCGGTGGTACCTGGAGCGCTACAAATGGTAATGCTGCAGTAAGCGCCATTGGCCATGTCACCGGTGTTACTTCTGGTATGGATACCATCCTTTACACCATCACCGCTGCTTGCGGCGCTATCAGCGCTGAAAAAGTTATTTCAGTTGATGCTGTAGGCGACGCAGGCATTATCCTCGGCCCCGACAGTTTGTGCGTTGGAACTACGATTACGCTGCTCGACTTTACCACGGGTGGTGTATGGACCGCTGGTAATGGTAACGCTACCGTATTAGGCGGGGTTGTTACCGGTGTTGCCAATGGTACGGTGCCGATCTCTTATACGGTTTCCACAGCTTGTGGTTCCGGTTCAGCTGTTAAGATCGTAAACGTAATGTCTCCGGGCGGTGATCCTGGTATCATCGTCGGTATCAATGCTGTTTGCGTTGGTTCTGCGATCACACTTACAGACACAGTTGCAGGCGGCATATGGGCTACCAGCAATGACAATGCTATACTTCTCGGCCCCGGCATCGTTTCAGGTGTTACTCCGGGCATCGATTCTATCTTCTATGTAGTGACCAATATGTGTGGAACAAATGAAGCACGTAAGATCATAACTATTAATCCAAGCCCTGTGGTGCCGGCTATTACCGGACCAACTTCCCAGTGCGTTGGTACAAACATGACGCTCGTTGACGGTTTTGCCGGTGGCATCTGGACCAGCAGCGATGCAACAGTTGCTACAGTGAACCTGACTACAGGAATCGTTACCGGAACCGGCGCGGGTATTGCTACCCTAAGCTATACGGTTACCAACGGCTTCGGTTGCCCTGGCTCTGCAGTATCTCCCGATACGGTGAGCACTGCAGTTACTGTGGCGGCGATCATGGGCAATCCTTCTATCTGTTTCGGCGGCTTATCCATCCTTAGCGATACAACAGCAGGTGGCGTATGGAGCAGCAGCGATGCGACCATAGCCGCTGTTGATGCTTCCGGAAATGTTACCGGTGTTGGCGCAGGTGTGGCTACCATCAGCTATGCCGTAACTGGTATCTGCAACACAGCTACTGCGACAATGTCTGTTACAGTAAATGCGCTTCCGGCAATATCGCCGATCTCCGGTACCGGCAACGTTTGTCTGCTGGGTACTGCAACAGTATCTGATGCAACTGCTGGCGGTGTATGGAGCAGCAGCGACACCACTATCCTTGTTATCGATCCTGTGACCGGTGTTATTACCGGTGTTACTTCAGGTACTGCCAATGTGATCTACACCATTACCAGCGCTACCGGCTGTTCTGCTGCAACCTCTGTAGCATTTACAGTCGACACGCCTCCGGTTGTTGCCGCTATTACCGGTACGCCGGATGAATGTGTAGGTTCTTCAACAACACTGTTCGATGCTACCGGTGGTGGTACGTGGAGCACGGGTGACGTTACAATCGCAACTGTCGATGCATCTGGTAAAGTGGGTGGTGTCGCAGTGGGTGTTACAACGGTTATATATACAGTTACCGACGGCGTAGGCTGTACTGGTTCTGCCTCTGTTTCCGATACCGTTACCACTGTGCCGGTTTCCACTCCTGTTACAGGCACTATGAGTGTATGTGTTGGCGCTACGACAGCGCTGTCTGACGCTGCAATTGGTGGTGTATGGAGCAGCAATGACGCAACCCTGGCTACTGTTGATCCGGTAACTGGTATCGTTACAGGTGTCGGCGCTGGTTCAGACTACATCTTCTATACCGTTACCAATGCCTGCGGTTCAGTGATCGATTCAGCTACTGTGACCGTTAACGCGGCCCCTGTTGTAGGCCCGATATTCGCTTCGTTCTCTTCGGTATGTATCGGTACTGCTATTACACTTACCGATGCAACCGCCGGCGGCGTATGGAGCAGCAGCGATGATACTGTTGCTACCATCAACAGCTCTGGTGTTGTAACCGGCCTGATGGCAGGTACAGTAACCATGTACTACACAGTTACCAGCGGCGGCTGTACTGGCGTTGCCAGTTACGTACTCACTGTATCTTCTGCTACAATGGGTGTGGCTGTCGTTCCTGCTACTGCAACGCTTTGTCATGGCAACAACGTAAACATTCACATCACTGCGATAGTACCAGGTATGACCTACCAGTGGTTGCTGAACGGCAACGTGATACCCGGCGCTACAAACTCCGGTTACATTGCTGATACAGCGGGCACCTATTCGCTTGAAGTGAACAACGGCACCTGTAGCATGACCATCAGCGGTACCATTGTATCGCCCCAGCCAGATCCGGTCATCGGCTTCAACGCTCCGAATGTACTTTATACAGGTTCGTTCTTCGCTTACCAGTGGTACAAGAACGGCGTTGCGATCTCTGGTGCTAACAGCAGCACTTACTACGAAACAACACCGGGCGATTATACCGTGGTTGTTACCGACATCAACGGATGCACAGATACATCATCTGCTTACCTGCTGGGTGGCGGCGGAGGCGGTACTGGTGTTGGCAGCGTAGCTAACAGCGGCAACATCAGGATATTCCCCAACCCTGCTACTTCAGTCCTCACGATCGATGCACCAATGAAGGTGAATGTATCCCTGCTGAGCATAGACGGCAAAACGCTGATCTCGCAGAAAGATGCAACTACCATTGACATCAGCACACTGGCAGATGGTATGTACCTGATAATGATCTACAATGAAAATGACGTTCTGCTCCGTACCTCTAAATTTGTAAAAGCGGAACAATAAAGTAAAAATCCTTTGATCAATAAAGCCCGAAGCATTACGCTTTGGGCTTTATTGTTTTTGGTAAAATATGCTTACAACGCTCAAACCGGGACGAATGATGCCTGCGGAATAGAAATGCACCGTGGGCCTCTAAACCACGGGAGGGTAGGTACATATTCCGAAAGCCAATTTTACCGCCCAACAGACGTCTGCTGTGTTTGGTTCCAACCTGGCCAGTATAGTACCGTCTAAAAAAGAATCGGTCCGTTCAAAAAATGTTGCTCATGGGTAACGTATTTTTTTCCGACATTTGAACAGGCTTGTATTGATGCGTATGCAGGCTAAGCGCAGCATCTGTTTTTAACTGTAAAAACCAAGTATTATGAAATATACGGTCCTTATTTTAGTTGGCTTGCTCTCCATTGCCGGTGCCTGCAGGAAACCCGCGAAGTATCCTGTTGGTGGAGGTATATGTGAGACCAGGGGTCCTGTAGTGGTCTATAAGACCCGGAATGATTATTCGGATAATGTTTCCGTTCAGCTTTCGGCAGATAAAAAAACGATAACCGCATATCCCGCTCCCGCAGATGTACATTCACCCGGATTGCTGGTCAATGGCTACAACCTGCAGTATATGTTGGGTAACGCATTTTTATCAATTACTATCGAGCAATACCGTGATTCCAGCTCAAAATATCCATTCGATCAGTTGATGAACTATGTGATTGACAGCGACCCTTTTACTGAGTATTATGAGTTATGCGCATGTTCGGGTCGGGATACATTTTCTTTAAACAACCTCATCCGGCACGATTCGTTGGGGAAATGTAAGCAAGAGTGAAACACTTACCTATAGCCCCTGCACCGTATCCAGAATCTCCGGCACGTTGAACGCCTGCGGGAACACATGATTGGCTGCTTCTCCCTTTGCAGTTAAAGAGATAAGTCTGTCCCGGGGATCGTACTTTAGCAACCCCATTTCTCCAAGGCAGTCAACATAGAAATTAAGCCGGACTACGCTAAGACCCACACAAGAGGCTATCTTTTGAAATTGCCCGGCGCCGGAGATCATTTTTTTCTCGCCGCATTCCTTCTGGATCGCGAACAAGATCGTATCAAAATTATTCATACTCACATGGTTTTGATATGTGAACAATTTTGGTCGTACCGAGCGCTACTTTGCCAAAAAAATTATGCCCGGAGTAGATTGCACTAGCATTGCCATTGTACCTCAGCCGGACTGGGATGTTTACCTTTCTTAATCAGCCTGTTTTATAAGGATAAAAAACAGAATGCGAAGTCGGCCAGCCACTTCCATAAAGACTCGCGAATTCGGGATGCCGATCTTTTTCCACACCCTGCTTATCACTTAGTCCCGCACTTTTCTATCTGCTTCCTGATCTGCTCCGCTTCCCCCTTGGTAGGAATAACCTTTGTAAGCGCGGCTTCATAATACTGTTTAGCCTGCGCTTTATTGCCATGCTTGAATTCATAATTGCCAGCAAGCTGGTAGGCGAGATAAAACTCGGGATTTGAGGCGATCAACTGCTTCACATCTACTGCTTTCTTATCCGCTATGGCCTGCTTTAGCTGCCGGAAAACAACGAATTGCTGGTACTCCTTTGTTTTCAGAAACTCATCAGGAGCTATATTCAGCGCACTGTCACAGACTTCCATATTATGCGCCAACCCCTTCATCGCGAATATCTTGTTCAGGTCATAGGCTACATACTGGCCCAGTTGCCACGGCGCTGTAGACACCCACACCAGCCGCTTCTGCGGCTCAAAAACCACCGAGTGATGGGCAATGAGCTGGTTCACCGCCTTTTCGTTGCCCATGCCTATATCCTGCCCATGCAGGCCGCCGCGGTCGCGGAGTATGTCTACGGTCTTCTGCACCGTATTAGGGCCTTTTTGCGCCAGCAATTCATTCAGCCGCTCATACCTGTACGCCGATGCGCTCTCGTCTATCCACTTTTTATTTGATGGCAGCTGGCTCAGTTCCTTCCCCTGGAAGTGATTGGTGCAGGTAATGAAGTTATCCTTTGGCGCATACATATCCATGCTGTCCGGCGTCTTTTCTATCACCACGGCACGGTTGTCTATCGCTGAGCCAATAAGGAATGATTCCGATACAAACATTTTCCTCTTTTTTGCAATAGCCCAGGCCTCATCTATATTTTTGGCATACTGTAATATCTCCCTGGCTACCAGCGACACCGGCGTAGCGTTTGCCCCGGAAGGCCACGTGGTCTTATCTGCATTAATAGTCACGGTAAGCCCATTCTCATTCATGCCGGATACAACGCCGGTAAAGCCCGCCCAGGTGATCATCATAAACCGATAGCCGGCGGTGGGGTGGTAGAAGGCCACTATTTTGTCTTCCGCAAATTTATCGCCTACATAAAAGTCGAAGTTTCGGCCCACGATCATCGTATGATCAGCTGAGCGGTCGTTCCAGGTGGCAAATGAGGTACAGCCCACCAGCGCTATGCTTTGCAGCGCATGGCCTATATCGTGCGCCGCATGGTAATTCAGCAGCCGCTCATACTTGCTGCCTATATAGCCGTAATCATCTGAGGCGGAATAGGATATACCATAGATCTCATCCTTATATTCTTCAGGTATGTTCTGTGCAAGGTTGCGGTTGAAA
>CAIRTW010000189.1 GCA_903881585.1 uncultured Bacteroidota bacterium
AGTAAGCGGAGATAGCAACACCGTCTATTATAATGAGCCAATGCTCATGAAGAATGATCTGATAGCCCGCGGCGTGCCCGCCAAAAAAATATTTATGGACAATGCCGGCTTCCGCACGCTCGATAGCATCCTGCGCTGCCGGGACATTTTCGGGCAGGATACGTTTACAATCATTTCACAAGCCTTTCACGATCAGCGGGCTGTGTATATAGCTAATCATAAGGGCATAAAGACCATAGCTTTCTGTGCAAGAGACGGGGATACGGTTTGGTTTTCCTATCTAAGGGAAAAATTTGCCCGTGTAAAAATGATCTATGATCTCATACAGAATACCCAGGCCCAGTATTATGGGGATAAAGTGGAGATAAAATAAACTGGAATTTGGAATTTGTCTTTGGGCATTTGGATGGTGATCAAGAGAATAAAGTTGAAATAAAGTACTAAAGGTTATTCTTCGAAAATGGGTAAAAGTACAGGCCAAGTAGCGTTACTTATCTTATTACTTCATTGCGGAGCTGTAGGGCAGGGAAACATGCCCACTAAAGAGGCCCTAAAAAAGAAGTACGAACACTCAGGTATTAAAGAAGAAACAAAAAAGCAATTCGGATATAATCAAATAGGTGGCGCAAAAGATAGCATAATCCTTAACCCTTTCCAGTTCATTAATACATTCGTTTTTTTAGGTACTGCCGATTTCGAATTTAATAGCATCGCTGCCGATATAGAGGTAAAAACAACTATTCCTGCCGGTTATTTTTTTTATATATCCCCATTGTGTGGTACAATAAATAAGATGCAGTTTTATGGCGGGATAATAACAGGCGGCGATACCGGTAGTCATGGTATGTTTTCCCGCTGGATGGAACGGAATAAAGCTGCCATAAGGACCAAGGGTCACTCGGGAAGCAGTAATAATGAGGGCGATTTCATTAATGCCACTAATAAATTCAATTGGAACAAAGGGAAATATCGGGTGCACCTGTTCAAATCCGGCTATATACCAGGAAAAACGATCCCCGAAAAATATACACGCAAAGACCTGATGTTTACCTGGGGAGAATATGAGCATACCTGGGTTACTCTTGAAGTAGAAAACCTGAAGACCCATGAAAAAGTAGAAGTTGGTTCGCTGGCTTTTCCCGGAAAGAAACTAATGTATAGCTCCCGTAATATTATTTTTTTGGAGCATTATGGACAAGCCATTTATTTTTCAAAACATAGACCGGATTATCCCTATCGAATAATCAATTACAAGGACCTGCCCGAAATAAAAGTTGACATCGCAAACATTTGCGTTAATGGGAAAAAAGTAAAGCCTGTATCTGTAAAAACATATCACAGTTGTTCCGTTAACCCTAATCAATCAAAGATACCCATGCCACTACCGTTGTTGTCAAAAGTATATTACGACAAGGCTAATGGTATTTACCAATATGATGTAGGTAAACTGCAAAGCTGGCAAACGCCAGAGAAATTTCACGGCACAAACTGGTAGTTGTGTCTATAATTTTACAACATGGGATGCCTCTTAAATTCTTTCTCGCGGTCAAATAAAAAGCGATAGGTGCTCAGAATACGGCTGCGGTGGGTGCCGAGGTTCTCGGCTATATTTATCATTTTAGGATTAAAGTCACCTATCCATTGCATTTCATAATCCTGATACCTTGCCTGCGCTTGGATCACATTTGCTCCTTCCACGATCATATAGGCATCCACTCCTGTTCCCTGGTGCTCCGGGATGATGCCAAATACTAATCCTACAAACCGGCTGCATTTCCCGAACTTCTGTAAAAGGAAGAATTGCAGTTTTTTCAGCAACCCAAACTGGCCGTTCATATATTTGAAGAACTGATTCAGATCGGGCAGGTTTACCCACATGCCTATCGGTTCCCCTTTGTAATAAACAAACCAGGTAAGGTGCTCGTCCATTACCGGTTTCATGGTCTTAAACATTTTTTGTACGGTTCTTTCCTCCAGCGACTTACCGCCGCCATGCCCTGCCCAGGCTTTATTATATATATAGGTGAAGTCCTTCGCGAATTTCTCAATTTCACTTTTTTTGATCATCACCGCTTTATATCCCGGGTCTTTGGCTATTAAGTCATGCCGTTGGTAGAATTTCTCCTGCAACCTGTTTTTCACTTCCAGCGCAAAGCATACCTGGTTGAAGTATATCTTAAAACCATAACTCTCAAATAGCTGCACATAATATGGTGGGTTGTAGTTCATGCCATAAAGTGGAGAGTAGAACCCTTGTGTCACAAGTCCCCACCATTTGTCGCGTTCTCCAAAATTTATGGGGCCGTCCATGGCTTCCATGCCGCGTTCTTTCAGCCATTGTTTGCAGGTGTCAAATATCAGGTTCGCTGCCGCCTGATCATTGATGCACTCAAAGAAGCCCAGTCCACCGGTCGGTTGCTCGTTCTTATACTGTTTATTTACAAAAGCTGCTATACGGCCCAGCAATTTGCCCTTATCATCTTTTAGCAGCCACCTTATATATTCGCCACCGCGCTTAATGAATTTGTTTTTCTCCGGGTCAAATACTTCGTCAATATCCTTATCCAGCGGACGTATCCAACTGGGATCATTCCTGTAAATTTCGACAGCTACCCGTAGAAAAGCCTGTCTATCACCTTCTGTTTTTACCTCGTGCATTTGCATAGTACCACAAAATCTTTGAGACAGCTAAGATAAGTTATTGGCAGATTATTTACGGTTATTGCGGATAGTAACAAAAAAAGCACCGCAGAAACCTGCGATGCTGTAAGGAGATACATAAGAGATGATAATTACTTAGTACCGGTGAAAACACAGGATGCAGTTAGCGCACCGGATACATTTTCGGTGTAAGTTAAAGTAGAGCCGCTCAGAACTGCGCTTCCGCTTATGGTATATGAATTCCCGCAATTGTCTGTAAAGGTTTGGCTCGGTACTGTCAATGTGCTTCCACTTGCTGTATGACTAAGGCTAATTGATTTTACACAGGATGCTCCGTTGCCTACAGACCCTGATGTAGTTAATGTATTATTATTGACCCTGGTAAGGGTAAACGACGACGCTCCGCCACAGGAGCTGGTTCCGGTCCATGTTCCGGCGAATTGGGTTGCATAATCAGTACCGCTGTCGGAAGATTTGGTGCAGCCGGAAAAGGTAGTAAACGCAAACAGGGCGATGCAAATAGTCTGTACAATTTTTTTTCATAAAGATTTTTTTCAGTTTTGGTTAAATAATAATTGATCAGTGATTTGGTTTCCAAAATAGGCATTTTCTTTTAGAAATATAGTAAGTTTTTTTTCAGGTGATATTTTTTTTTCTCGAATTGAGCAAAGCTCCAAAAATCTGTGGAAGTTTTATACTCCTCATCAACTGGCCCTCCTGGTAAAACGAGCGAAAACTGGCAAACGGTCCTTTATATGAGGAAGCAAAACAACGGGCATGATCACGCCCAAAACAAAAATAACGTCCAGGTACCGGAAAACGATATAGGCAGACGCTACGCTGAAAAGCAAGTACCCGAAATAAAACACAGCCCACACGCCGAAGACCCCGCGGATGTATCTGTCCATACTTTTCCACCGTTTCCAGTTTAGAAACAGGAATAAGAAAATGAAAAATATATTAAATATGTTTAATGCGCAATTAAGATAAGGAAATGCAACCATCAGGTATCTTTCAAGATGCAGATATTTTGGGGACAGGAAATCAGTATCAAGGTTATACCAGTCTTTGCACGGTTTATTCACTGTCAGGTTATATACGTTGTAATCTTCCAGCGCCTCCAGATCAGGTACCAGGAAGTTTCTGAAATTAGGGACCATAAAATACCGCACATAAGCCAGCGGGTACTTTTTTACCAGGGTCCTGCCATATTCCCCGATCTCCTGGGAACACAATATCCATTCGGGGAAATACTTTGATTTATCCAGCCTTCCCCTCATAGCCATGTATACCTTTAACGGAGATTTTTTGTTCCACATGTACTGTGTGCCCAGGTGGCCTTCGGTATATGTTGTATCAATAAACCTTTTAACACAATAATCTATTACTGAGTCATCCTTCGTGGGCATATCAGCTATCTGCACGTCTATATCTTTATAATAGCAAAGTACATTGTTGGCTATCTGCCAATTGGAGAAGGCCGAAAACACCCTCACGTTCAGCAGTTCCTCAACCTTATTCTCCTGCCAGTTTATATACCCGAATATCATAGAAAGGCTTGCAACGATACCAATAACTCTCAGCACGATCTTTCCCCGGGCGGCTATGAAGGCAACAGAAGAGATAAAGAAGTAAAATAATGCTGTATATCTTATATGCAGGCACGCCAACAGTAAAAGAACGTGAATGATCGTATTGGGCCAGCCGGCTTTTCGTATCACCCACAAAAGCGAGGTGAACCACAGCACAGTTAAAGAACAAAAAAGACTATCGCTGGAGACCAGGTTTGTTGTGAAAACCAGCATTGGGTTTAATAATACCGCAGCCAGCAGCCAATTCGTTTTCTTACTGTTCAACCCCAATAAATAACCACAGCTCAGCACGCAAAACAGCGAACTTAAAATAAAAAGAACGTATTGAGTAAGAACAGCCAGCCCGACCGATGGCAGTACCCGGTGCAGGAAAACTAAAAAATCGGGGTAGCCCTGCGGGCGAAAGCTCAGGCCGAGGTTAACGATAGCATCGGCCACATAGGTATAAGAGTCCGAAAAGAAGTCGGGGTAGGGGAAAAGGAACTCCAGCAGAGCGCACTGCAGACAGGCAACTGAGATCCAGATGATGAGAACAGTTCTATAGCTTCGCATGTATGCTGCAAAGCCTTCTTGAGGTGATAGGAGTGGTTTTCCAACTTTCATATTGGATGTTTTTGGCTGAAATGTATGCAACAATATCGAGAATTAATAATGCAGATTAACGTCTCTGGTCGGAAAGGGTAGAGGATGCGCTGTTAATAGGGTAGGTACATAAAAAAAGTCCCTACCAGTAAATGGAGGGACTTTTAAAAGAACAAGAGCTACCGGATTTTATCCCGATGTATATCGGGACTCCCCCCGATAGCTATCGGGATTGTGCAGTATCCCGCTATGCAGCGGGAAGGTCTCAACTTCTCTGTTCGGAAATGGAGGAGATGAACATGCTCGGTAATGCCTACATAAGGTGGTTATTAGTATCACCTATTTGACATAAATAACAGCACGCTCCAGATTGTGAAACGCACATTTTCCAGGATACCGGCGCCCTCTTTTTAAGTCCGGATATTTATTGCAAGGATCTAAATATTGCCTTTTTGAAAGCTTCTGCATCCCTGCCGTAGTTTCGACTTTGAATGTAAATTTCTCCAGTTGAGCGTAGTGTTCTAAAATAAAAAATAACGAAATAGTTGGGCGTAGTCTCATGACTACGTCCTGGAGGGATGCAATCTCTTATTGCCCTATTTGCAAAGTAACCCGGTTCTTTCAGATGTTAGCGAAGCGCATCGGGAAGTGAGTATATAAACCGGTCCCCAAAGCCTGCCCTGAGGTACCGAAGGGGTCTTCACTAGCACTACAGCCCAACGCAACATATACCGCCCTCAATCCCAAACCCTTATCTCCAAAATATTTTACATCATATCCCGCCCGCAGCACATGATGTCGCAAATAAGCAGCATCATAAAACTTCAATTTTTCACCTTCATTTTTCTGCGTGACCTTTGTGCCAAAAAAGGAAAAACAAGCATCGATACCGCTCGATTCAAATCAAGTTAACAATGATAATATAAATATCGAGGTTCAGGCAAATGCTTCACGATTTTTAAAAGTTGAAATCAGGCATTTAGCTCAATGCATGACGCCCCTTTAGGGGGGGGGGGGGCTCTAAACAGCAAGTTATTCCGGGAGGACATTCAAATGCGATCCTGAAAATTCTATAACCTCTGCCGATAGGTAGGTTCTGAGTATTCAAGTCATCGTGAGCGTAGCCTAACGGAATGTCATCGTGAGTACAGCCTAACGACGGACAAATTACCCACTGAACTTGTCCTGAGCCTGCCGAAGGGATGCCCCGCGTGAGGTGCAAACGGGGCATCGCATTATATGTAATCCATTATAGATCAGCAATTTGAAACCACAAAAATGCCCCATATACGAGCTGTAAAAATATAATCAGAATGGGGCATCGGTGCTTACGGGCATAAAAAACCCCCCTGCCAGTAAATGGAGGGACTTTTAAAAGAACAAGAGCTACCGGATTTTATCCCGATTTTTCTTTGGGACTCCCGCCTATAGCTATTGTGATTGTGCAGTACCATCGGTCAACTAAGGCTTTCGGGGCGGCCATAACCATTCTGTTCGGAATGGGAGAAGTGAACACCTTAATAAAGCAGGGGCATAAAAAAAGCCTTTACAATTGAATGTAAAGGCTTTTAAAAGAATATGGCAGCTACCTACTCTCCCGCATTGTTGTGCAGTACCATCGGCCATGAGCGGCTTAACTTCTCTGTTCGGAAAGGGAAGAGGTGAACACGCTCGGCAATACCACCATAAGATCTTGATTAGTAGAAAGTATTTAGTATAAAGTAGAAAGCTGTTGGATACACCTGAGTGTACTTTAGACTTTCGGCTTTAGACTTTCGACTAAAAAATATCTTGACATATTGGATAGCAACTTTATTTAGTAATGTAAGGCAGATCAGTTATTATCTTAAGGTAGGTCTTTCGACTTTATACTTTTGACTTTAGACTGAAAAAAAAGATTAAAGCTTACGTGCAATTAGTACTACTCGGCTTTGATGTTACCACCTTTACACCTATAGCCTATCAACGTGGTAGTCTTCCACGGCACTTAAAAGTAAACTCATCTTGAGGAAGGTTTCGCGCTTAGATGCTTTCAGCGCTTATCCTGGCTGTACATAGCTACTCTGCACTGCTCCTGGCGGAACAACAGATACACCAGCGG
>CAIRTW010000190.1 GCA_903881585.1 uncultured Bacteroidota bacterium
GAGTGCCACAGGTGTGGTTCACGGTTTAACTCCGGGTACGGCTACTATTAGCTATACAATGCCGGCGGGCTGCTTTGCTACCTCAGTTGTTACGGTGGCTACAACTCCTATTACGGGCGCTACTTCCATTTGTGCAGGCAGTACAGTGGCTTTGACAGATGCGTTGGGAGTAGGCACCTGGAGCAGCAGTGCAACCGGGGTGGCCACTATTGGCTCTACTACGGGTCTGCTCAATGCGCTCTCACTGGGCACTACTACCATATCTTATATTGCTGCGGGTGGCTGCATTGCAACCACTGTATTCACGGTTAGCCCCGGTGCCTCTCCCATAAGCGGTGGCACTGCTGTTTGCGTGGGTGGCGTATTGATACTAAGCGATCCGCCCGTTGGCGGAACCTGGAGCAGCAGTAGTCCCGGCAATGCCACAGTTGACATTTTTGGCGATGTCATTGGTGTGTCGCTCGGCACTGCGGTAATTACTTATTTTGCCACTCCGTCCTGCTACACAACTACTACTATAAATGTGATCAGCGCCCCTTCTGCTATCATTGGCCCCACTACGGTATGCCAGGGCAGCACTTCCAGTTTATTCGATGTGATTTCAGGCGGCATTTGGAGCAGTAGTAATACATCGGTGGCCACTGTTGGTTCTACAGGCACACTTACCACAGTCACAGGTGTGGGCGGTGGCGTAGCAACCATTACCTATTCCACGGGCGGCAGTTGTTTTGTCACAACACCTATGACGGTCACTGGCCTGCCGGGCCCTATTACAGGTACGCTCTCCATTTGTACAGGTGGCGGCACTTCGAACCTCATCGATGCTGCAACCGGCGGTGGGTGGAGTTCCAGCGCTCCGGGAATTGCATCAGTTGATCCCTCCGGCTTGGTCACAGGCGGCTTACCAGGCACAGCTACCATTACTTATTCTACAGGCTGTCCACCCGATGCAACCGTAGTAGTTACAGTTGAACCAGTGCCTGTCGGAATTACAGGTATCCCTACTGTATGTCTTGGCCTGACAACAAATTTAACAGATACTTCTCCCGGTGGAACCTGGAGCACGACATCCGGAACTGGTCTGGTCACTGTTGATGCCACTGGCCTGGTCACTGGTATTTTAGCCGGAACGGCAATAGTTTCCTACTCTAATGTCTGCGCAACGATACCTTCGGTAATTGTTACGGTGTATCCGTTGCCAACAGCAATTACTGGCAATGTGCCTGTATGTATTGGAGCAACAGCAACACTAAATTCAACACCTGCAGGTGGCACGTGGACCACCGCCCCTGGTACAGGCAGTGTCGGTGTTGACCCTGTTACGGGTGTCATCACCGGTGCTACAGCAGGAACTGCAACAGTAACTTATTCGTTTGGCGGGGGGTGTAATGCTATTGTTACTGTGACCGTCAACCCATTGCCCACAGCCATTACCGGCAATATTCCGGTATGTGCCGGATTGACCATTACGCTTAACTCAACCCCTGCTGGCGGTACATGGAATACAACACCGGGAACGGGCAGTGTAGGCATTGGCACAGGTACCGGCATCATGACGGGTGGGGGAGTTGGCACTGCCACGGTCACCTACTCACTTGCCGGAGGTTGTAATGTCACAGCAACAGTAACTGTTAACAGCAACCCAACCGTAATCACAGGCAATACCCCTGTATGTGTTGGCCTCACAGCTACTTTAAATTCAACCCCGGCCGGCGGCACATGGACCACAACTGCTGGTACAGGGAGTGTAAGCATTGGTGCAGGTACCGGAATAATTACTGGCAGCGCTGCTGGTAATGCAACAGTCACTTATACACTCGGTACGGGTTGTTTTGTTACAGCGACCGTTACCGTCAACACAGTGCCAACAGCTATCACAGGCAATGTTCCGGTTTGTATTGGTTTAACAACGACACTAAATTCAACCCCTGCCGGCGGCACATGGACTACAACACCGGGAACCGGCAGTGTAGGCATTGGCGCGGGTACGGGTATCATAACGGGTGGGGTAGCAGGCAACGCCACTGTCACTTACTCATTTGCCACGGGTTGCAATGTTACGGCAACAGTAACCGTAAACAGCAACCCAACTGCTATCACCGGCAATACACCCGTATGTGTTGGCCTTACAGCTACATTAAATTCAACTCCTGCCGGCGGCACATGGACCACCACCGCAGGAACAGGTAGTGTGGGCATAGGCGCGGGTACCGGAATAATTACCGGTGGCGCAGCTGGCAATGCAACGGTGACTTATACGCTCGGCACTGGTTGCGTCGTAACGGCAACAGTGACGGTTAATCCAAATCCAACTGCGATCGGAGGCAATGTCCCTGTATGCATTGGGTTGACAACAACATTAAATTCAACACCTGCCGGTGGCACATGGATTACAACTGCCGGTACAGGTAGCGTGGGCATAGGCGCAGGTACAGGAATAATAACGGGTGGTATAGCAGGTAATGCTACTGTCACTTATTCGCTTGGCACAGGGTGCAATGTAACAGCCACGGTGACAATAAACAGCAATCCGGCTGCGATCACAGGCAATACTCCGGTATGTGTCGGTCTTACGGCTACGTTAAATTCAACCCCTGCCGGCGGCACATGGACTACTACCGCCGGAACAGGCAGCGTGGGCATAGGTGCCGGTACCGGGATAATTACGGGCGGCGGTGCCGGTAATGCAACGGTGACTTATACACTGGGCACTGGTTGTATTGTAACGGCAACGGTGACGGTCAATCCAAACCCGACCGCGATCACGGGCAATGTTCCTGTATGCGTTGGTTTAACAGCTACTCTCAACTCTACTCCTGCCGGTGGCACCTGGACCACTACAGCGGGAACAGGTAGCGTGGGCATAGGCGCAGGCACCGGAATAATTACCGGCAGCGCTGCCGGTAACGCAACAGTTACTTATACGCTCGGCACCGGCTGCATTATTACAGCTACGGTAACGGTAAATAGTAACCCAACCGCCATCACAGGCAATGTGCCGGTATGTGTGGGATTAACGGCTACTCTTAACTCCACTCCTGCCGGTGGCACCTGGACCACTACGGCCGGTACAGGCAGCATTGGTATTGGTGCGGGTACTGGTATTATTACGGGCGGCGGCGCAGGTAATGCTACTGTTACTTATACATTGGGAACAGGTTGCACGGTAACTGCGATAGTTACGGTAAATGCAAACCCAACAGCGATCACAGGCGATGTTCCTGTTTGCGTGGGATTAACAGCAACATTAAATTCCACACCCGCTGGCGGCACATGGACAACTAATGCCGGAACAGGCAGTGCAGGCATTAGTGGTACAGGTATTATTACAGGCGGCGCAGCAGGTAACGCCACTGTTACTTATACACTTGGTACGGGCTGTATATCGACAGCTATCGTAACTATAAATGCTAACCCAACCACGATAACGGGCGCTACAACAATATGTGTGGGCCTCACCACAACACTTAACTCCACCCCCGCTGGCGGCACCTGGACAAGCAGCAACGGGAACGCAAGCGCCGGGGCCGGCACAGGCATTATTACAGGTAATATAGTCGGTACGGCAACAATAACATACGCGCTCAGCACGGGTTGTATTACTACCGTTGTAGTTACGGTTTCTACTTCACCTGCGGCAATAACCGGGTCGCCAAGTGTGTGCCTCGGTTCTGTAACGCCGCTTACAGATGCCGGTGGCGGCGGTTGGACGAGCAGCAATGGCAATGTTTCCGTAGACGGTTTTGGTAATGTGTCTGGCCTCTTTCTTGGTACGTCAACGATCACTTACACTATTGGTGGCGGCTGCTTTTCTACACTTACCGTTACTGTCAACCCCAACCCAACAGCCATCACAGGTAATGTTCCGGTATGCGCTGGACTCACCGCAACGCTGAATTCAACTCCGGCTGGCGGCACATGGTCTACAACTGCCGGAACAGGAAGCATTGGTATCGGGGCAGGTACAGGAATCATTACAGGTGGCGGTGCGGGTAATGCAACAGCGATCTATACACTCGGCACAGGTTGTAGTGTTTCAGCGACCGTTACCATTAATCCGAACCCAACAGCTATCACTGGCAACACGCCGGTTTGTATCGGCCTGACGACAACATTGAATTCTACTCCGGCTGGCGGCACGTGGAGCACTGCGGCAGGAACTGGAAGTATCGGTATTAACCCTGGTACCGGCGTGGTAACAGGTGGCACAGCGGGTAACGCAACCGTAACTTATACGCTCGGCACAGGCTGTATAGTGACGGCTATTGCAACGGTAAATGCTAACCCCGCTGCGATCACGGGCGATGTTCCTGTTTGTGTCGGATTAACAGCAACACTGAACTCAACGCCCGCTGGCGGCATATGGACTACTACTGCCGGAACCGGCAGTGTAGGCATAGGAGCTGGCACGGGAATAATAACCGGTGGAGGTGCAGGAAATGCTACCGTCACCTATACGCTTGGCACGGGTTGTATCGTCACTGCAATTGTAACAGTAAATGCTAACCCAACGGCGATAACCGGCAACACTCCTGTTTGTGTTGGTTTGACACAAACATTAAATTCGACACCTGCCGGCGGCACATGGACAACAACAGCCGGCACTGGCAGTGTAGGCATAGGAGCAGGCACGGGAATAATAACCGGTGGAGGTGCAGGAAATGCTACCGTCACCTATACGCTTGGCACGGGTTGTATCGTCACTGCAATTGTAACCGTAAATGCTAACCCAACCGCGATCACAGGCAATGCGCCGGTATGCGTTGGCTTAACAGCTACGCTGAACTCAACCCCGGCGGGTGGTACATGGAGCGCCACTTCCGGTACAGGTAGTGTAGGCATTGGTGCCGGCTCAGGCATAATAACCGGCGGCATAGCTGGTAATGCAACAGTTACTTATACGCTCGGCACGGGTTGTATTACAACAGCTATCGCAACAGTTAATCCCAACCCAACGGCGATCACCGGAAGCACCAGCATCTGTGTAGGGTCAACAACCACTCTTAATTCTACTCCAGCCGGTGGCACATGGGCCAGCAGCAATGGCAATACCAGCGCCGGCACTGGTACTGGTATCATTTCCGGTAATATCGTAGGCACGTCAACTATTACTTACACAATAGGCACTGGCTGTATAGCCACAATTATAGTGACAGTGAATACAACGCCTACCCCGATCACAGGCCCTATGAATGTCTGTGTTGGTATGACCACTACATTAAATTCGACACCCGGCGGTGGCGCATGGAGCACAACTGCAGGTACGGGCAGTGTAGGTATCGGTGCAGGTACCGGAGTGGTTACAGGCGGCACAGTTGGCAATGCAACGGTTACCTACTCGCTTGGTGCGGGCTGCACAGTTACCGCTATAGTTACCGTTAACGGCAACCCAACTGCCATCACAGGCAATACCCCCGTGTGCGTTGGCTTAACGGCTACACTAAACTCAACCCCTGCCGGCGGCACATGGAGCACAACTGCCGGCACAGGTAGCGTAGGCATCGGCGCGGGTACGGGTATCATCACGGGCAGCGCTGCGGGCAATGCAACGGTTACCTACACCATAGGCACCGGCTGTTATGTTACCGCCATCGCTACGGTCAACCCTAACCCAACAGCGATCGCCGGCAATGTTCCGGTATGTATTGGCTTAACAACAACATTAAATTCAACACCAGCTGGCGGTAACTGGACCACGGTAGCCGGAACCGGCAGCGTAGGCATTGGCGCAGGTACTGGTATAATAACTGGTGGTGCTGCCGGGAATGCAACGGTTACTTATACACTTGGCACCGGTTGCCTTGCGTTTGCAACAGTAACGGTTAATTCTAATCCGACAGCGATTACAGGCAATGCACCTGTCTGTGTTGCATCAACCGTTACCTTGAATTCTACTCCTGCCGGCGGCACATGGAGCGCAACTTCCGGAACCGGAAGTATAGGCATCGGTGCGGGCACTGGTATCGTAACCGGTAGCGCTGCGGGTACGGCAACAGTAACTTATACTTTAGGTACAGGTTGTACCGCAACAGCGGTCGTTACCATTAATCCGCTGCCTGCTGCGATACCTGGCACCCTCGCAGTGTGTGTTGGTTCTTCAGTAACACTTACTGACCCCACAGGCGGCGGTTCATGGACCACCACAAACGGAAATGCTGCAATTGGCGGCGGCTTTGTAAATGGCGTTACAGCCGGTACGGATGGCATCACCTACACGCTTCCCACCACTTGTTATATCACTGCGATTGAAACAATAAATCCGTTACCTGCCGGCATCACTGGCACCCTTACCGTTTGTCCGGGCTTAACTACTGCATTAACAGACATAACACCCGGTGGCTCGTGGACCAGTAGTGCATCAGGTACTGCGGCAGTAGGTTCAACAGGCGTTGTAACCGGCGGTGCAACTGCAGGTACGGCAACCATCACTTATAAATTGTCCACCGGCTGTATTGCAACAGCCGTTGTAACAGATAACCCACTACCTGTAACGATTTCAGGCAATTTGACGGTATGTATTGGTTTGACTACTGTGCTTACTGACCTTAGCGGTGGCGGCACGTGGAGCAGCAGTAACGGCAACACATCAGTCGTTTCTGGCACAGTGTCCGGTATAGGCCTTGGAACGTCTGTCATTACTTATACATTGCCAACCGGTTGCATTACTACTGCTGTTGTAACAGTAAATGGCTTACCGGTGCCTATCATGGGCACACTCACTGTTTGTTCAGGTTTAACAACATCTTTAAGCGATCTGCCGGGTGGTGGCGCCTGGAATTCCAGTGCACCTGGTACTGCTGGCGTTGGCTCATCAACAGGCTTGGTAACTGGCGGCTTAACGACTGGTACAGCTACAATCACCTACACCATCGGCACCGGATGTATTACTACCGCCGTGGTGACAGTGAACCCGGTGCCAACAGGCATACTCGGCACATTGACCGTATGCGTAGGGTTAACCACGCCACTGACCGATCTCACTGGTGGTGGCACATGGAGCAGCAGTAATCCTGCTGCAGGCACAGTATCCGCAACTGGTGTAGTGACCGGTATCGCTTCTGGAACTACTGTTATCACATACGCACTGGCCACTGGTTGTCTTACAACTTCAGTCGTTACGGTGAATGCATTGCCTTCAGGTATTACCGGTACCACTCTCGTTTGTGTTGGTCTCACTACTGCACTCACAGATGGCGGCGGCGGCACATGGAGTGTTAGCCCTGCCGGTATTGCTTCTGTCAGTGGCGCTGGCCTGGTAACCGGCGGCCCGGGTACTGGCACTGTTACGATCACCTTTACATTGCCTACAAGTTGTATTGCAACTACAATTGTTACCGTTAATCCGTTCCTTACCGCAGGGGCCATCCTCGGCACATATACCGTTTGCCCGGGAGCAACTACTACATTGATAGATCTTACCGCTGGCGGCGTTTGGAGCAGTGCATTTACGGGCATAGCTACAATTGGTACATCCGGCATTGTTACCGGCATAGCTGCTGGTACAACTACTATTTCATACGTAGTCACCAATAGCTGCGGATCTGCGACGACTTCTGTTGTCGTAACCGTCAATTCGCTTTCCAACCCCGGTGTTATTACCGGAACGGCTATTGTCTGCATCGGTCACACTTCATTGCTCAATGATGCAGTTCCGGGCGGTATCTGGAGTTCGGCAATACCCACTATCGCTTCCATAAGCGCAACGGGCTTGCTTACCGGATCTTCTTATGGCACCACAACCATTTCCTACCAGACAACAAACATCTGCGGTGCTGCATATGCAACTGTAATAGCGAGTGTAAACCCCGCCCCTAATGCAGGGGCAATATTGGGTGCAGGGTTAGTTTGCCCGGGCACCTCTATTACGCTTAGCGATCCCTCAAGTGGTGGGGGCGGCGTTTGGAGCTCGGCGTCACCAGGCATTGCAACCATAGGCAGCAGTACGGGGACGGTAACAGGTGTTGCTGCCGGAAATGCAGTAATAACCTATGCTATTACTAACAGTTGCGCTACGGCGATCACAACGGCTAATGTAACGGTGCATGCGTTCCCGAAAATTATCATGGGCGATTCCGTCTTGTGCCAGGGCAACAGCATTTTCCTGAGCGATTCTGTTTCGGGTGGAGTTTGGAGCAGCAGCAATACCGTAGTGGCAGACGTAGCGCCGGTTCTCGGCACTTTCCCTACGGCTGCGGTCTCGGGTATTTCAGTCGGCACGGCGGTTATTTCATATGTCGTGGCACCGGCTTGTTTTGCAGCTAAAACAGTAACCGTGAATCCGTTGGCTGCGATAACCGCTGCAAGCCAGATGTGTATAGGCAGCTCGCAAACAGCAGCCGACCTGCCGGCGGGTGGTACATGGAGCACCAGCACACCGGGCGTTGCCATTGTTGGTTCCTCCAGCGGCATTGTCAGTGCTATAGCTTCAGGGGCCGCTACGATTACTTATGTGCTCAGCCCTGGTTGCTTCACCACTACACCGGTTACCGTGAATGTGCTCCCTGATAATTTCTTTGTAACAGGTGGTGGTACCTATTGTCCTGGTGGCACTGGTGTTGACGTTGGCCTCGATGGCTCTACTACAGGCGCTACCTACCAATTGATACTCGGCGGCGCCACAGTTGCCACTATGGCAGGCACCGGCAGCAGTCTTGATTTTGGTTTACTCACAGCTCCGGGCGTTTATACGGTCAGAGCATCCAATGATACAACGGGTTGCCAGGGCGTTATGGGTAGTAGCGCTACCGTTACTATTTCGGTGCCGGCAGTACCTTTCGTAAGTGTCAATTCTGATATGGGCACACTTATTTGCGTAGGTACGTTGACCACATTCAGTGCGGTTCCTCTAAACGGTGGGCCAACGCCACTGTACAACTGGTATGTGAATGGAGTGAGCACATCACCAGGGGCTACTTATAGTTATGTACCAAACAACGGCGACGTAGTTTCAGTAAAACTTACCAGTGATGCTACATGTGTATTCCCGGATACGGCCATCGGTTCCCTTATCATGACTACTACCACCGGCCTTACGCCAACGGTTGCACTATTGGTAAGCCCAAGCGATTCGGTGTGCACTGGTACTCCTGTTACCCTCAGCCCTGTTGTGTCATTTGGCGGATCATCGCCAGTGTTCTCATGGATAAAGAACGGGGTGTATGAGGGAGGTGGCTTGACATATACCTTCCTGCCAAACAATGGTGACAACGTATTTTGCTGGATGCAGAGCAGCATTACCTGCAGCCTTGCAGATTCTGTTCCAAGTAACAATATCGTTATGACGGTATCAAACATCAACATCCCAAGTGTTAACCTGCTTGTTATGCCGGGCAACCGGATAGTAGCCGGAGAAACGGTGACCCTTGTTGCAACTGTTGCCGGTTTTGGTGGTACGGGTCTTTCTTATCAGTGGGAGATAGATAGTACACCGGTGCCTGGCGCAACGTCCGATACATTCACCAGCAGCAGCTTTACCAGCTACGATTCCGTGACCTGTGCCGTTACCGGCTACAGTATATGCGGTTCCACAACACGCGATGTATCAACCATAATCATTGACACCATTGCAACCGGCGTGCAAACCATATACGCAGGCGCAGGAGATGTGAAGCTGGTGCCTAATCCTAATAACGGGACATTTACCATAAAAGGCGCCATGGGGACTAACGTTGACGAACCCGCATCGCTGGAGATAACAGATATGCTTGGCCAGGAGGTTTATAAGAAAGAGGTTGCTATCCACAATGGCAGGATCAACGAGCAGATACAACTCAGCGCTTCACTTGCCAATGGTGTTTACCTGCTCAACCTGAAATCAGGAAGCGACATCAGGGTGTTCCATTTCGTTATAGAACAGTAGTATTTTTTAAGCAGCAGAGAAGGCGGGTAGTTTATAGCTGCCCGCCTTCTTTTATGGAAATCATCACAAGGGCAGCTATGGTCTTCGAATATTGAAGTCACGCTAATAATGCACGATAAGTGACTTGTTGCCTGTTGCAAAATGAAGGTGCGTTACACCTCCCCTCCTGTTTTTAGGTTCCCGCAAGGGAACGAGCGTAGCTCAATGACTGGTCGCTAGCGACCGGTCTGGGGTGGTAGGCTCGGGTCGGGCATAGTGCTCATTTCGCGTAGTAACCGCTTTATATCTGTATCCCAACCTGCAGATGTGCCTCCAGGTAAGAGCCAGGCCCCGTGAAGTAAAATATGCGGTAAGAATTTTTATAGTCTGCCGGCAGGTCTGGAAGCTCAACGACCCTTATACCTCCCCGCAATGTAAAAAACAGCACACCCTTGGTATAGCGCCTTCCAATGCCTGCCGCGCCACCGTAGTAGATATTATCCGGTAATTCTGTGTTGTCGTTGAACCCTAGAAAATGAACGTTCGGCCCCTCGTAGGCAGCATCACCGAAGATACCGCGGGCGAATATGAAATTCTGGAAGGTGACACCGTACCTGGAATTTATCCACCTTTTCCTGAGGTATATCCTGAACTCAAGGTCCATATCTGTGCCGGGGTAAAGGCCGCTGTAATTCCGGTTGTAGCTGAAAAGATAAGCGAAGTTCCGCCACCTGTTTTCAAGGCCGCCCCCATACTTGAACGTACCGCTCAGCGGGCTGGTTGCAGTTAACGCCAGGTGATATCGCCTGATGTGCTGCCTGACTATATATTGGGCCTGTGTCTGCTCGAAACATAAAACCAGGAAAATAAGGAACAAGGGCTTTTTCAAGAGGGTATAAGTTTTTTATTATTAATGAATGTTTCGCAAAAATATAAAAGAAAACGAAATGAAACCAAAATAATGTAAGTAAAGTACGCGAAAGTTGCCTTGTGGCACGATAGTAATATCATAGATACTAAATAGGAGATAATGGAACAGACGGTTGAAATGTTTTCGAAGAGATTTATGATAATGGGACTTGGTGATGCGATACTTTTTACTTTTCGTCTGCTCCGTGACAAACATAGTACTATATACAAGGTCAGGACGATGAACCCGGAATCTGATTTTAATATGCAGGTGAGTCCGCTGTTAATGAAATTCGTGTATAGCGATCCTTCCAGTATGCCCAAGTGGATCACCAGCGACAAAGGTCTGCAAGCAAAGATCAGTGAAGCAATAAATACTGCCGAAGTACAATAGCCGGAAGTTCAGTGTATTAATGACCCGGTAGAAAATGGGTTATTTGAGCTACCACCTGTTTTGCACCTGCACCATACAGCATGGTCTGGTGATTGCCGTCCACTCCCGCGTACTTGGCATTCTTCATCATCTCTACGGTTTCTTTAGCTATTTCATCGGGCAGCAGCGGCTCGCCCATGGTATAGTTGTCCAGTGCGTTGATGAGGATAGTATGGGGTTCTATCATTTTGATGATCCCTGGCCAGTCCAGACTGCCGAGGCCCATTGATTTTTCAGTCACCGCCATAAGGTTGCACCGCGGCTTTACATGGCCTTTCGGCAGGTCTTCCACGTCGGCACGGTAATAGCTGAGCATGGCTGGGTCCCAGAAATCCAGGTAGGGCGCTTTCTTCACATGAACGATATAATCATCAAAGCTGGGATAGACAACATCCAGCCGCGACAGTGCTTTCGATAGCATCTGCGGCGCCATCGGGTTCATGGATTTAGCAGCATCCAGTATCACCAGCTTATCTACCAGATGCGGATAATTAGCCGCCAGGTAAAATGCCAGATACCCGCCAAAAGAGTGCCCGCCCAGGTGTACCTTTTTATCTCCCAGGTGGCTGATAAGGCCCAGTATATCTTCTGCATGGTCCTCCATCGAGTACGCGAATGCCGGCTTATCGCTAAGTCCGTTGCCCCTCAGGTCAGGGCATATTACGCGGTAGCTATGTTGCAGCCCTTCGATCAGCGCATCAAAAGCATTTGCATTGGCAGTAAGCCCATGCAGCAATATCAGCGCCGGCCCATCCGAATGATGATCCACGTAATGAATGTTGAGATCATTGACAGCTATGAAATTGTCGGTTTTATTGAGCGTTTGTTCCATGTCTTTTCTTAGTTGATCTATACCTTCTGGCTGAGTTTAAATGAAAATGCGATCGGCTAGCCGAAATTGTTCGCGCTTGGCGGCCTTAAAAACGAAATAGGGGAATTGCGAGCCTGCCTGCCGGTAGGCAGGCTTTGCGCCTTTGCGAGAGATATCTCTTCGCGAGACCCTACTGCGCTGTCCAGCCCGCATCCACCGGCATCGCAATGCCAGTGATCGTCCCCGCCAGGTCAGAAGCGAGGAACACCGCTGTCTGTGCCAGCAGTTCCACTGGTATAAACTCCTTCACCGCATGGCGCTCCAGGAATATCTTTTCCACTACTTCCTTCTCGGTCATGTTGTGTGCCT
Organism: uncultured Bacteroidota bacterium; assembly: GCA_903881585.1. Taxonomy (GTDB): domain Bacteria; phylum Bacteroidota; class Bacteroidia; order Chitinophagales; family Chitinophagaceae; genus Nemorincola. The sequence goes on from CAIRTW010000190.1 coordinate 12,361, forward strand.
TTGCCTGTGCAGGTATCTGCTGCTCCACCAGTGGGGTGTCCACATAACCGGGGCAAATAGCGTTGCACGTAATACCAAACGGCGCACCTTCCAACCCTATGGTCTTGGTAAAGCCCACCAGGCCATGCTTGGCAGCCACGTAAGCGCTCTTGAACTCCGATGCCCGCAACCCATGTGCCGAAGCAATATTAATGATCCGCCCGAATTTATTCGCCTTCATGCCCGGCCACACAGCCTTGGTAACATGAAACGCAGCCGACAGATTCACCGAAATAATAGCATCCCATTTCTCCTCCGGGAACTCATCTATCGGTGCCACGAACTGTATGCCCGCATTATTCACCAGCACTTCTATCGTGCCGAAAGTCTTTATCGCATCGGCCACCATGGTGCGTATCGCATCCGGCTGCATTAGGTTGGCAGGGGAGAAGGAGTACTTCACCTCAAATTCATCGGCTACCTGCTTGGCTATCTCCGCGCCATTAGCCTCCAGCCCGTTAAAAGCTATATTATATCCCTGCGCTGCAAACGCCCTTGCTATCCCCAGGCCTATACCACTGGTACTGCCCGTTATTAATGCTGTCTTTGACAAAATGATCAGTTTTTAAGACTGCGAAAATAGGGTAGTTTTAGTTGGCCCACTCAAGATTTATTTAGCTTTCGTGCAATGATCGCTAAATGGAATGGCCTGACATTGCCCATTTTTTTGGGGAAGACAATGGGTTGCGAGGAGACTTTATTTTTTTTGCATCACTGCTCTCATGGGGTAATACTCATACTTGTTTATTTTTGAAGCCGGATCATTCGCCGTTAACGATAGCAACTGCTCTTCGCTATCTACAGCTACTATACCAAGGCCATAAGCGCCAGCCGGGTCAAATACAGGCCCGAACACCAGCATGATCCCTTGCTCCAGATAAGTAGCCCAGTAGGCCACATGCTGCTGCATGATATTGCGCTCTTCATCGCTCATGGTTTGTGCAAAATCAGGGCGGCAGGGGCGTAGATACAGCACGAAATATTTTTTGTCCATAATGACAAAAGTATAGAATCTCCGAAATTTTGGGAGGGCAATGTGTGCGCCTAACGTTTCCGATAGCTATCGGGATTGATCAAGAATTTTTATAATTTTATGAAAATTGCTCAATTTTTTCTAAAAAAACTAATTGCTCACCTTACTATTGATAATCAATGGATTAGCTAAATTTATCCAGAAATTCTTGCTCACTTCTTGCTCAAAAGTTGCTCACTTTTGCTCAATTCTTGCTCACTTTTTGCTAGCCGTTTTTTCTGGTTTTCTTTCGGTTTTGGTTTGTGCTGCGTAACCGGCCTGCCGGTAGGTAAATCCTGATTTTTGATTACACAGTAGGCGAGTCGTGAAAAAGGGTTACGGTTGAGCAGACGAAGATGCTGAATAGAAATTTTGCAAAATCCAGCACAAAGGTAGGATAGAGGATGATTCGCTGCAAATAAACATATCCACAATTTTTGGATCAGGATTTATAGGATTAGATAATTTTCAGAATTGTATTTGCAACAGCGTTACATGTTATTGCCCCGTTAGGTGGCAACCGGTTTGTAGTAAAATGTAATCTTCACAACATACAGCGCCCCGTAGCGGGCGCAACCGATTCGCGAAGGAAATTGCTCACGCACGGTAATCTGAAGATTGCGCTCCGCTGGGACGTAGTCGCGAGACATACGCCCAACTGTTTTGTTGCTTTTTATTTTTGGAAGACTATGGGCAACTGGGGGACGTAGTCGAAGACATACGCCCAACTGTGACATACGCCTAACTATTCTGTATGTTTATTTTTTGAAAGGCTACTGGCAGCGTGGGGTAATATCAGAATTGAATGGTATATTCGTTTTTCATCGATAAGAGCTGTTATCTGCTACCAAACAATGGAGAAACCGACTGAGTCACAGAAGACTGATTTTGAAATCCTGATGGAGTCTGGCAACATTGGTTTGTATCAATCCTGTGAGGTAACTCAGATTTTCTTAATGCCTGGAAATCATAGTCCACTTGTCAACATTTTTACGCTAATAGTATTTCAGGATAACCAACTAACACGGTTGGAAGAAAGCTTTTTAGGTACGAGAATTTCATTTGACGCACTGCAGAAAGTAGGAATAAAACAGTATGAACTGTCTATCAGTGAGGCGGCTAAGAGATTTGACCGGTTGATAGTTCATAAAGGATGGGATGATAAACTAAAGAGCTCTACGCTTCGTCCAATACCAAAACAATACATACCATCTCACGCTGAAGTGCCTTTGAATAATGCGTTGAAGAATAACTTTGACGGCGGCAGTTACATCTTGGAATTCTTTGATGAAGAAAAGAAAGAGGTTGCTAGTCTGCTGGAATATAAGGTGCGAGAGAAATTCGATCAGCTATGTGATTGTATTGGAAAGCAAATTCCTATTAATCTAGCTGGACTACGGGATAGAGTTGGTAATATCATCTTTCAGTTTCCAATAACCATAGTAGATATCAGCACCTCCGCATTATCAAGTTGGACTGGTGTTCATCTCAACTTTGCATGGAATGGAAAACTGACTACGATACCAGATTGCATAATTCAACTAGACGCAATGCTCGACGGAAACTTGATGGGACACATAAAGACCGACTATAATAAACAAGAGCAACAGAGCGTAGATATACGTAATCTTGAAGGCAAAACCTATGTAAGAGTGGAACGTAAGTCTCCTGATCTTATTCTTACCACATTTGACGGATTTTATATTAGAGACTTCAATTTTGACCAATTGATAATAAACAACGAGCCAAGAATTTTCGAAATAGATGGAAGGATCGAAAGAGTTCAAGTATCATCGGCTGAACGCAGACAAAGGGCAGCTCAAGAAAAAAGGTATGAGTCTCATATTCGAAGTAGGCTTTATGAAAATGATTTAGCAAGACTACGACAAAACCTAAGATTTAAACAGTACGGAAGAGGAACAACACACGAGGAGGGTATAAACGATATAAGAGAATTGATACGAAGAAACGAGAAAATCGGCGTATACCTATGGGATCCTTTTTTATCAGCAAATGATATTTTGCATACACTTTATTATTCATCGAACGCAGGCATAGCATTGCGAGCTATAACAGGGTTAAAGACGGTAAAGGAGGAAGGGAATGGCAACGAAAAATTAAAATCAAGGAAACATAAATTAATAGCAGAATATCGCGAGTTATTGCAGAATCCAGCAAACAATAATTTTGGTTTAAATCTGGAATTCAGATGTAGAATTGATCAACATGGCTGGGCCTTTCATGACCGTTTTTTGATATTCCCAGGTAATAGTGATCACCGCGCCGTAGCGTATTCACTAGGTACTTCTGTTAATAGCTTTGGAAAGGAACATCATATTTTACAGGAAGTATCTAATCCTCAAAGAATCGCAGACGCTTTCGAAGAACTCTGGATTGAATTAAACCATCAAGATTGCATAGTATGGAAATCTCAATAGAAGACATTGAAGAGGCGTTTTTGCTACAGGTGGATTTCGGTATGCCCCTCTTTGCCGAGTATTTCAAAAGCTGGGGAACCCAACGCTTTGATGATATTTTACTGAATAAAATAGACTCTGGGGGAGAAACCGAAATGTGGCAAACATTGGCTATACTCAAACAAAGACTGCATGTTTACGGATCACCAATGAGACAAAGTGCAATACAAGATCTTGCAGTCATTTTATATTATCAACGTCTTCAGTTACAGGTAGCCTTTCAAACTAACGATTTGAAAGCCTTGCTTATTTTCTTAGAAATCAACGGCTATTTAAGGGTGCCTATGGCTCGTTACTCAGAGACATCAGAAATAACCAACGAACAAAGAAATGCGATTGTTGCAAATGTTTGTCAAATCGTTCGCGGTTTTAATATCGAACTTAATTTGCCTTCCAATGCCGGATATTATGACAAGGATTCTTTAATAAAATATAAGCAAGGAGTTATTGATGAGAATGTTTCGGAAGTGTATAATTTAATTGACAGCATGGAGCGAGGCGGTAGAGGCATTCAAATAGCTCATCGTATTGCAAATCTTATGCGATTTCTGTGTGAAACGTCGATGGCAGATTATTTAGATTTTCTTTATCCATTGAAAATGCCGCATATGTTGGTTGCCTCAACGCAATGGCTGAACTCTGAGCAACTAGTGAGGGTCACTTTGATAGAATCATCTGAAAATAAATGGCTGCGTTTTGAAATACTCCGCCAAGTATTCAAAAAATATCGTAATAGTGAAATAGGTGAAGAAGACAATAAGGCAGTATCGCATCTGTTATATCGCTTGTACCAACAGGACAATAATTTTTTCAATCAAGCTTATTGGTATTTTGAAAGCTCCATCGTATTTAGCAAATCGCTTGGCAGGATGTTAACCCTTCTTTCTATTCATCAGTTAAATTCCTTTGTTCAAGATAATTTCCTATTCAGGCAATACAATCATTACTTTGACGCGAAGAACGCATTACTTCAAGAGTTCATGAGGTTGTCGGAACGCGATTTACAAGTTGCTTTATTATCTAATGCATATAGAAAATGGGAGATGTTTTTGGATAACCTATTAAAGGGAGGAGATTTCCACACTCTTACTCCGGAATTAAGCGACTACGCCAATTATGCACTAACATATTTAGGGGTTGCTAAATAACTCAACATTCGCTCATTAGTAAAATGGATGTATAATAGTGCTGTTTTATTAGCCATTGGTATAGGGACAGAAGTGCTTGCCTCGTCATATTGACGAGGTTGAGCACTAAGGCTATACAGGCAA
>CAIRTW010000191.1 GCA_903881585.1 uncultured Bacteroidota bacterium
AACTATTGCCTGTATTGACTTATGCCTTATTTTATTTATGCACACCAAATGTGGAAAAACCCACCTGACATTTAGTTTTTAAACAAAATAAGAGGGTGCCCTTTTGAGACACCCTCTTTTTTTATGCCCCTGATCAGAGTTTTTCCTACCTTTACTACATGATTCGCTCATTAATAACACCACAAACTAACGACCTTCATATTGCACTTCCCGATGATTATGTTGGGAGGAAAGTGGAAGTTTTGGTGTTTACTTATGATGAGCCTAAGGATACTCCCAACGTTACTCCAGGCATAATGGCCCGGTTCTGGGGTGTGGTTTCTGAACAGACTACAGAAATTATGCACAAACACATCGCGCAAAGCAGGGCGGAATGGGAAAGAGATATCTGATCGACTCCAATGCTGTAGTTGATTTCCTCGGGGGAAAACTTCCTGAAAAAGGAAAGCAATTGATGCTGAAGATATATCCCGAGATCTCAATAATTACGCGCATCGAAATTCTTAGTAAAAAAGACATTGCAGAACCGGAGATGCTCAAATACAAAGCTTTTGTCGATGCTTCACTAATCTATTCTGAGATCAATAATGAAATTGCAGTACAAACCATCAACATCCGTAAAAAGCAGGGCTTAAAAACGCCTGATGCAATAATAGCGGCTACGGCTCTTGTTAATAAGTTAACCCTGATTTCAAGGAACGAAAAAGACTTCTCAAAAATTCACAGGCTGGATGTAATAAATCCGTGGAAAATCTAGACAACCACAACGTAATTATTTGATAAACTATTGCACCGAAAAATAATCAATAAATGAGCAAACTCGGCACCAAAAACAATCCCGCAATAATTAAGATCGGTCCCAATTCTAAACAGGAAGAAATTATAGGCATGATGGCCCGGTATGGCATTCAATACATTGCAGGCTTAGAGAATGAAGAAAATCTTGACGATCTGCGTGGGCTGATCTCGAAGGAAGACTTTAATAACATCGCAGACCCTGATGCACTTTCTACTAAAGTACAGCTAGGGGTACAGAGTTTGCTGGCGAAAAAAACAAGCCGGAGCGCGCCATGCCCATGCGGGAGCGGAAAACAATATAAGAGGTGTTGCGGCAAATAGAACGTATAAACAGGCAGATAAGTGGAGTGAATAAATGAGTACTTTGTGGTACAATAACCAAACCTTTCATGTATGCACCTTACACATGAACAAATTGCTATCATCCAAAGCCGTGGTGATATTAAGATCAATGCCGTTGCGGGCTCAGGCAAAACTACAACACTCATAGAATATGCAAAAGCGCGCCAGGGGAAGGGCCGGATACTATATATTGCGTTCAATAAATCCGTAAAATTAGAGGCGCAGAAGAAGTTTGCAGAAAAGGGTTTGGATCATGTAAGAGTCGAAACGGCACACTCGCTGGCGTATAATTATATTGTAAAATGGTCGGCATACAAAGTAAAAAAAGAGGGTGGGTATAAAACCACGGAAATAGCAGAGATACTGGGGCTGAACAGCAGCCAGCAAAAACATGCCGAGTTTGTGCTGGCGAACCACATCAATAAATTCATTACTTATTTCTGCAACAGCAATAAAGAAAAGGTGCAGGAACTGAATTATGAAGATGTGGTTTTTGATTATGAAGCTAAGAAATTCGCCAAAAATTTCAAAGATGTAATACTCAAACAGACCCGTCGTTTCCTGGCCAAAATGGACCAGGGAGAAATAGATATTACCCACGATTTTTACCTGAAAAAATTTCACTTGCAGCGGGTTCAGCTGCCATATGATTTCATTCTTTTTGATGAAGGGCAGGATGCATCAGAAGCTATGCTGGCTGTGTTCCTGGCTCAAAAAGCCACAAAGGTGATAGTAGGCGATACGCACCAGCAGATATACTTATGGAGGTATGCGGTCAACTCCCTCGAAAATGCCGATTATCCCACTTTTCATCTGAGCAGCAGCTTCCGCTTCAATAATGAGATCGCATCACTGGCGGCGGGCATACTAAAATGGAAAAAACTTTATGGGCAACACGCGAAAGTAATAATAAATGGGTATGGCGATAATGATGCCGTGGTTAGCCGGGCGGTGTTGGCAAGAACAAATACCGCTTTACTGATAAAAGCCATAGAGCTGCTTATTGAAAAGAAGGAGATCACTAAGCTGTACTTTGAAGGCAGGTTTGAAAGTTATACCTATGCAGATGAAGGTGCATCGATCTATGATGTGCTCAACCTGCATCTTAATAAAAAGCGCCTGATAAATGATAAGCTGATAGCCTCTATGCAAAATATGCAGGACTTGGAAGAGTACATCGAAAAAACGGAAGATGCACAGTTGGCGCTGATTGTAGAGGTGGTGAAGAAATACGCAGGTAAACTGCCTGAGTACATAAAGGCCATAAAAGAGCATCACATTTAAAAAGACGATAAGCATCATGCAGAGATGATCTTTTCCACCGTACACCGCTGCAAAGGAATGGAGTATGATGAAGTGACACTTACTAATGACTTTATTACAGAGGTGAAGATAAAGGAGCTGATAGAAAAAGTTGGGATCAAAAAACTGAATATACCCAAACTGTCTGAAGAGGTTAACCTGCTTTATGTAGCAGTAACGCGCACAAAGAATTTGCTTAATATTCCCGCTGAGTTGCTGCCAAAATCCAGCGTCAATGCCATAATAAGCATACCTGATATGGAGGAGGAAGAAGATGAGGATGAACCTGTACCTTCAAAAAAATATTTCTTTGAAGAAGTAAGAAAAACAACAGCCAATGCCTACATGCCATGGACAAATGAAGAGGACGAAGAGTTGACCAGGTTATACTGCGAAGGCAGCTCAGTAAAAGAGATAGCAAAGCAATTGCATAGGGGAACCGGCGCGATAGAATCACGGATAAAAAAACTGGAGCTAAAAGATATATATACTCCCGAAAATAAATAAGAAGATTGAAGTAATATCAAATAGCCGGGGAGTCGGATACTCTTCTACCGCTCCACCGCCGCACTTACCACCGCTCCAGTAGCCTGCACCTTCGGATCAAACTCCGCCACCAGCTTGCCATTCTCATCGATCAGGTACTTCTGAAAATCCCATTTTAGCGGCAGCACAAAGGCTGTAAGTGGTATATTCGGTGAGCGGATAAAGTTCGCCAGTCCCTTCGCCAGCGGCATGTATCTGCTGAAGCTCAGCAACGGAACCGAACAAAAAGTGCTCCATTTCGTACTGGAATAAGCATGATCTTTTTAGATTAAATCACTAGGGTCGGTGGAAATACCGGCCCTTTTTTTTGGTGTTCCTCACATGCAATAAATTTTTCGCTAGCTTTATCTCAATGACACGCTACGCCACATTCCTCCGCGCCATTAATGTTGGTGGCCGCACCATAAAAATGGACGAGCTAAAAAAGCTCCTTGCCATGCCGGGCTTTAAGAACATCACTTCTTATATACAGAGCGGTAACCTCGCATTCGATCATGCCGAAACAAATCCGGGGGTGCTCATTGCCAAAATAGAAGCAAAACTGCTCAAGGCCCTCGGTTACGAAGTGAAGACATTTCTGAAAACCCGGCCCGAACTGGAAACAGTAATAAAGAATAACCCCTTCAAAGATCACCCGGAAGATATGGCCCTTCACGTCAGCTTTCTCTCCGGTGTCCCTTCAGCAGATGCAACAGCACAAATGCTCGCCTTCCAAAATGACTTTGAGCAATTCCGCTTCATCGGTTCCGAAGCCTATATACTTGTAAAAAAGGGAGCCTACGGCGAAACGAAATTCTCCAATACCTTCCTCGAGAAAAAACTGAAGCTCCACGCCACCACCCGCAACTGGGCCACCGTCAATAAAATGCTCGATCTATAGAATATCACACCAGCCACCTAAAAACGTAGAAGGTACACTGCACCGCACCCGTTTACCCGCGACTATCTAATAATTACTATCTACTAATTACTACTTACTCGCAAACTTTCTACTTTCTACTTTCTACTTTCTACTTTCTACTTTAGACTCAGATATGAATCTCCACCACATACCAAATAGCATCCGTAGTATAAGTGGATAAGGACAGTTGGAAAGGGCCATTAGAATAATGATATACTTGCGCCTGCGCACCGTTTATTGTCTTTACCTCGTCATTCACTAATTTGAATCCCATTGCCCCTAATTTCGATTTCACATCGAGGTAGTACTTTTTGTCCGTCGTCGAAAACTCAATTTTGCACTTTGCGTTTGGCACCTGGTAGCGGGTTATCACATTTATCGTCCCATCCGCCGATTTCTTATCGCTGTGGTATATTTTCAGCACCTGGGTAGAGGTTTTACTCTGTACCGTATAGTCCTTCTCCATCACATAGGTATCAAAATCGCTCGAGTTTTTCCCGGTGAGTTTTTCAAGCTCCACAAGCGGAAAATTGTATTGGGCATGGCACACAAGGGGAGCGCAAAAGCTCAAAGTCAAAGCCAGGAGAATAACAGTTGCTTTCATTTTTATCAGGTTAAAATCTATTTGCATGGCACAAACCATGCATATTGAAAATTGTTACAAAAACGGAATGTACAACAATCTGCGAAATTCCGGGGCATTTGAGTGGCGTAAAATTGCGTTAACCGGGGCATAACAAAAAAACAGGCCGTCAATAACTTTTTTAAACGCTACGAAGACTATATTGCAAGTCCATATTTATTAATTACGCCTAAAATATCCCCCAAACACACTAAAAAACAGGTTTATGCACAACAAATTTACATCCCGGCTGAAACGAATGACCGGCTATTGCGCGATGGCGCTGACCTCGCTTGCCATGGCTGGAAATAAAGCGCTGGCAACATCAACTTTTAATTACACCGGGGGCATTCAGAGCTACATCGTGCCCGGTGGAACAACCTCATTGAATATCAGTGTCTCCGGTGCTGCCGGTGGTAATGCTGATGGCGGCCTGGGAGCTAATGGCGGAACTACGACCGCTATACTTGCAGTAACTCCAGGACAGACCATCTACGTGTTCGTGGGTGGAAAGGGCAATAATTCCGGTGACCTCGGTGGCGGAACAACTTTTGGCTATAATGGCGGCGGTTCGTTAGGCGGCGGTACTGCACCATTTGGTGCAGGCGGCGGCGGCGCTTCCGATATACGTGTTGGTGGTACAGACCTCTACAGCCGGGTACTGGTTGCGGGCGGCGGCGGCGGTGCGGGTTTTAGCACACCTGCAGGTGGCGGCCTTGGCGGCGGTCTTGTTGCAGTTGCAGGCCTTTCCAGCTTCACAGCAGCTGGCGGCGGTAATACCACGCTCGCAGTTGGCGGCGCTGGCGAAATTGGCGCTACTACTACCGGCAACAGCGGTTCATTTGGTGTCGGTGGCGATATAGATGCTACCGGTGTCAGCGGCGGCGGCGGCGGCGGCTACTTCGCTGGCGGCGCAGGCAGCACCGATGGTGCAGGCGGCGGCGGCGGCGGTTCGTCTTTTGCTGGCCCATCAGCCTCTTCCCCTGTTTTTACTCAGGGCGATCATTCGGGCAATGGCGTGGTTACAATAACTCCTATTGTTTCTACTCACTCGCCTGTATTTACTCATGGCGTTACACAAACACTCGTAGTTTGCCAGAATTCAGCAGCAACTCCGATCAACTCCCTGCTACAGATCAACGATTACGATATTGGCAACACAGAAACATGGAGCGTTGTATCTGCTCCTTCTAACGGTTCTGTAGGCGTTGGCCCAGCAGCTACTTCTATTGGCGGCAATTTAACTCCATATGGTTTTTCTTATACCCCGGCTCCTGGGGCCAACGGCGCAGATGCTTTCACGATCCAGGTTTATGACGGCACTTTCACTACTACTACTACCATCAACGTATTGATCAATTCTATTGACCCGATCGTTGGTGCTGCTTCTGTTTGCCTCGGCTCTTCTGTTGCCCTCGGTAATGCTATCAGCGGCGGCGTTTGGTCCAGCAATATTCCAAGTGTGGCTTCTGTAAGCACTGTTGGCGTTGTTACTGGAAAAGTTGCAAGCACTGCAACAATTTCTTATAATAATCCTTCAGGTTGCGCTGCTACTTTCATAATTACAGTTACTCCTAATCCTCCGGGCATTTCTGGCAACAGCAATCTGTGCGTAGGCAGTTCCACTACTTATTCTGAGATAGCTACCGGTGGCATTTGGTCTACTGGCAGCGGAAACATTATTCTTGATGGTTCTGGCAATGTTACTGCAACGTCTGCTGGTATTGCTACAATTTCGTATTCATTCCCTAGCGGTTGTTATGCACAGCGTAATATTAATGTGTCTTCGCTTCCTGCGGCTATCACTGGTCCTTCAGTGGTTTGTTTAGGCGCTTCTGTTTACCTGAGCGATCCTACAACCGGCGGAGTAAGCTGGAAAAGTAATGATACTTCTATTGCAAAAGCTACCAATGCTGGTGTTATCACAGGTGGTCATTCTACTGGTGTTACAACAATTACTTACACGGTTGCTTCTGGTTGTTCTATTACAACCCCTATGACAACACTTGCTAATCCTCCTTCTATCACCGGCAATGCACCTGTTTGCGCGGGTTCTTCTTTTGTTCTTGCCGATCCTTCAGGTGCAGGCTCATGGAGCAGCGCCAATAATGCTGTTGCAACTGCCGGTACCGATGGTACTATTACTGCAATCGCTGGCGGAACTGCCACTATTTACTACACCGATGGTAACGGCTGTAAGACCAGTGTTGTTGCTACTATCAATGCTATTTCTCCTATTACAGGTTCTCTCGCTACTTGCGTTGGCGCTACAACTACTCTTGGTGACGCTTCTCCTAGCGGAACATGGCTTAGCGTAACTCCGGGCGTAGCTACAATAGGCGCTACAGGAACAGTTACCTGTGTTAGTGCTGGTACTACAACTATATCTTATAGCATACCATCAGGTTGTGTGCGCACAGCTACAGTTACTGTCGCTGCCGGCCTTCCTGCTATCACTGGTAATGCTTCAGTTTGCCAGAGTTTTACCAGCGCACTTACTGATGCTGCAACCGGCGGTACCTGGACCAGCAGCTTGCCTGCTACAGTTTCCGTTAATGCTTATGGTGGCATCACTGCAGTTAACGTAGGTACTGCAACGATCACTTACACCACTTCGGCTTGCAAAGCCACTCAGGTTGTGACCGTTAACGCTAATCCTTCTAATATCGCTGGTCCGTCTAAGGTATGTACCACCTACGCTATCACACTTAGCGATCTCGTTGGCAGCGGTGTATGGACAGGCACTAACGCTGCAGGTTCTATTGATGCAGCAGGAAATGTTACTGGCCTTACCGCTGGTACTATGATAGCTACTTACACAATACCGGCTAGTGGCTGTTTCAAAAACTACACGGTGACTGTCAACAACACACCTACTCCGATAGGTGGTACGCTCACAGTATGCACAGGCAAGATTACATTCTTAAATGACGCTACTAACCCGGGTCTCTCCTGGAGCAGCAGTACTACTGCAGTAGCTACTATCACTGCTTCTGGTGCTGCTACTGGCGTTGCCGCTGGTACTTCTACTATTACATATTCACTGAATACAGGTTGCTATATAACAGCGGTTCTTAATGTTAACGCATCTCCTGCTAACCCTGCTGCTATATCAGGCCCGTCTTCGGTGTCTCATGGCGGTCCGGGCGTAACTTTGACTGATGCTACAGGCGGTGGCACATGGACAAGCGCTAATCCTGCTATCCTCTCTGTTGATGCTCTTGGTCATGTAACAGCCCTGGTTTCTGCTGGCAGCACTACCATCAACTACATTATTACCAGCGGCGCTGGCTGTACTTCTTTCGTAAGCAAAACGATCAGCACAAGCCCTGCACCTCCTACCCATGGCGGAACAACCACTACTACGGTTGGTTCTCAGGTAAGCATCCAGGACGAAGCAATTGGCGGCGAGTGGATGAGCAGCGATAACAATGTAGCCACTATCGATGGCAATGGTGTTGTAACTGCTGTATCAGCAGGCAGCGCGATCATCACGCACACTTCGGCAGACAGCGATGGCGAGCCAGCTACTACTTTAACACACGTTATTGTAAATGCTTCCGCTATCGAAGCAGGTTTATTCCCTAATCCTAACAAGGGCGCATTTGCGGTAAAAGGCACATTGGGCACTACTAAGGATGTGGCTGTAACCTTCGAGATCAGCAATGCACTCGGCCAGGTTGTTTACACTAATAACACAATTGCAACAGGCGGCATTATCAACGGCCAGATTTCAATGAGCGCTTTTGCAAGCGGCATGTATTTGCTGAACATCAAGAGCGGCAACGAAACCAAAGCCATTCATTTTGTTGTTGAATAATTGATACATCACTAAAAAAACAAAAAGGGCTGGTGGAAACACCAGCCCTTTTTGTATTAAATTGACATTTTTGTGAGCTTTGAATAAGCCTGTTAAATGGTGTGTAGGACGAATTGCATCTTCAGTTTTTTTAAAATAATTTCCTTTATTGATTGACGACAGATGAACTGAAATTCAGCATATGATGGCACCTTTTTATGCCGTAGATGCGAAACCCGAAAGTTTATTGGGAGACATGCAGCTAAACCGCTTGATAGGCTAAATAGCAGCAATGGTAGGCAGAAAACCAGTGCCATATTGGTGATTAGCGAACTGCGCTAACAGAGTAGAGCTATGTTTTGGCCGGCGGAGCCTTTGGCCAAAACTCGCATTTCTTTTTGTTACTTTTTCTTTGGCGAAGCAAAGAAAAAGTAAGGTAATAAGGGCTGCGATATATAAGACTGTAGCCGCAAGTGGTAAACTGGGCGCGATAAATATGTAATAGGCGAATAGGTCAACACCACCCAAACATCGGTCATTAATAGGCGAAAATCACCGTTAATTAATCATTACCCCGGCACAATAACCCTAAATACGCTACCTTTGCACACATTTTTAACCTTTCATGGATCGTAATCAACTTACAGGTTTTGCTCTTTTAGCCGCGCTGCTCATCGGATATTTCTTTTATAATTCCCACGAGCAAAAGGTAATGACCGAGCGGAACAGGGCAGACTCTACTGCTCATGCACTTGCAAATCCCCGCCCGAAAATAGACAGCAGCCTCACCGTAAAAGCCGAAACAGCCCCGGCTGCCAACGACTCCGCGGCCGAAGCCCTCAGGAAAAGCCAGCCACCTGCTTACAATGGCACTAAAGAAATAGTGACGCTGCAGAACAAGAAACTGGCAATTCAGTTTTCAAGTAAAGGCGCATATCCTGTATCGGCAAACATTCTGCAATACAAAACTTACGATCAGAAACCACTTTACCTGTTCAATGGGGATGGCAATTTCCTTGCCGCCACCTTGCCTTTCGACAATGGCCGCTCCACTGCTGATCTCTACTTTGCCCCGGTAATGAAGGACGAGCCAAACGGCGACAAAACCGTGGACTTTGTCGCAGACCTCGGCAGCGGAAAACGCGTTAACATCCGGTACACCCTCCCTGCAGATGACTATATGATGCGCTGCACCATATCGCTGGCCGGAATGCCCGCCGCAGCCATTCCCATCACCCTGCAGACCAAGGGCCTGAAGACCGAAAAAGACATTGCTTATGAGCGTGGTGGCGGTTCTGTTACTCAGGTCTATTACAAAAACAAGAACGGCGATGGTGACTACTTCTCCCTCCGTCCGGAAGAAAAGACACAGCACGACGACGGCACCTGCAACTGGGTAGGCTTCCGCAAACAATACTTCAGCACAGCCCTTATCTCCGATGATGGCTTTAGCCGCATGGACTTAAAGTTCGCAGCCAAAACCGATTCCAGTAAAGCCGATTCCAACGTAGTGGCGCAGTACCAGGCAAAGATGGAACTGCCGCTCAGGGCTGGTGGTAATGAGCAAACGGCATCACTGAAATGGTACATAGGCCCAAACGATTTCCACACCTTACAGTCTTATAAGATCGGGCTGGAAGACATGGTGCCCCTCGGCTACGGTATCATGGCATTTGTCAAGTACATCAACAGATACGCCCTCATACCCATCTTTTACTTCCTGGCCAGCTTCATCAGCAATTATGCCATTATCATTATGCTGATGACCATATTTATCAGGCTCATTCTGTCGTTCTTCACTTACAAGAGCTACCTCTCCAGCGCCAAAATGCGCGTACTGAAACCAGAGCTCGATGCTCTTCGCGCAAAGATCGGCGACGACCAGCAGAAATTCAGCATGGAGCAGATGAAGCTCTACAAATCTGCCGGCGTGAACCCGCTCGGCGGTTGCCTGCCCATGGTGTTCCAGTTGCCCATACTGCTCTCTATGTACTATATGTTCCCGTCGTTCATAGAGTTCAGGCAGCAGCATTTCCTCTGGTGCAATGACCTCTCTACCTACGATAGCGTAGCCAACTTCGGCTTCACCATACCATTCTATGGCGATCACCTTAGCCTCTTTACATTGCTCATGACTGCATCCAGCCTCTTCCTGGCTATCTACAACCGCAACATGACCCCGCAGGACCCTAATAACCCTATGATGAAGTACATGCCCTTCATCTTCCCCATTATCCTTATGGGCGTCTTTAACAAGATGGCTGCGGCACTTACTTTTTACTACACCTTCAGCAACTTATTGAGTATTGCCCAGCAATTCATCATCCAGAAATACTTCATAGATGAAAAGGCCATCCATGCCCAGCTGCAGGAAAACAAAAACAAACCCGTGACCCAATCAAAATGGTCGCAACGGCTCGAAGAAATGCAAAAACTCCAGGCCGAGCGTGCCAAAACCCCGCCAAGGATCAACAAGAAATAGAACAGGGGCTAGGGTATATTAAGCATTGTCATACCGGTGGGAGGCATCTATACTTGCGATGTGGGCATTATGCCAATTCGACAACTAAAGTTGGCAAGCCGGAAAGGCTTGAATGTGAATAGCCCCGGGCACAGCCAGGGGGTCTGCAATGTCCTATTAGCCAACCCGGGAAGGGTTAAGTGTGAGAGATGCACACGATAGCTGTATGATTGCCGTTACTTGGTTCATCCCACCACATCGTTATACCAAATAGACTTTGAAAACACACTATAATATAGATGATAGCAGCGATAAAGCACAGCCCATGATGGCGCCTTTTTCCGCCGTAGAAACGAAAGACTAAAGCTTATGAAGAGTACATCTGCTAAACCGCTTGATGCAGCTAATCGGGAGCGATGGTAGGCAGAAAACTAGCGCCATATAGCTGATTAGCGAACTGCGGTAACAGAGTAGAGCTATTTTTTTTCCGGCGGAGCCTTTGAAAAAAAATCGCCTTTTTCTTTGTTACTTTCTTGGCGCCTGTCCCGATTGTTTATATCGGGAGCGAAGCAAAAAGAAAGTAAGGTAATGAGAGCAGAATATGAGGGATTCTTTTAGTGTGTTATTAATGTCTTCTATACAATAGCCGTTGTTCTTAGCGAAACATCGCAGCGCGTTAGGGGGACTAAACGGTATAAGAGGAAATTATGACCGGAATTTTAGCGCAATTAGTTGCAGTAACTACTTATGGTAATAACTACCTGGCTTACGACTATCTGCCTGCCGGTTTTTACCCTGAAAATTCTACGTTCCGGTTTTGTAATAAAGTGGATTTTGTTGAGTTTCACAAGCCGCTGTTTTCAAAAAACTTTAAAGAGTCAATTGTTGCGCCAGCCCCACCTGAATGGTTTAAATATCTGAAGAAAGATGGGTGTACAAAGCTTCGTTTATTTTTTCAGGGCAAAAACGATCAAACAGGAACTAAGGAATACAAGCTCGCCGGCATGGTGGGCGGAGGTGGTACGTGGTATATAGAAGCTGTTCATAAAGGATATTCAAACTTTTGGTCTAGTCGCTGGCAGGTTCACGATCCCAGGGCGGCCGATCAGAAAATATGGGTGGTGAATTATGGCCGGACAAGTTCGCGGCAAAAAACGCTCAACATACAAGTAGAGCAGGGCAGGGTAAGAGAAAAGTTATATAATACGCTCAGAGAGTTGACTGAGTTTGCAACTAAACAGAACCTGGAAAGCTGGGGCAAGCAATTTGAAAGCGCCATCGCCGTTTTGGATAGTGACCAGCCAAACGAACAATACTACCACAAGGATCTTATACCGTTGAACAACTATTCTATTGATGCCAGGCAAATCTTGTTCGCCGCCGGTCAGGCATGGGTGTTCGGTGGAATGGGTTCATGGAATGATCTTGGCTTTAGCAACCAAGAAGATAATGATCTTTATGAACGGCTGTCGGCCCAACTCTATTATACCATAATAGAGGCAGTTATTTCAGCGGTCAATTCTTACTGAAGGAGCAACAAAAAAACCGTCCATAAGAACGGTTTTTCACTTAAAAAATGTTGAAACAATTTTGCTCAATCAGGCGAGAAAGCAGACCATAGCACACTGCTAAATCCGTGACTCCCTTTGTGCCGCCGCCGTAGCTTCAGCGAAGGAGGCAGAGGGAGGGGGTGAGCAGGGGTGAGCAGTCGTGTTTTAACTCAACCCCTCAATATTCCCATCTACTAGCTTGATGTGCATAGCCTGCGGGTCTTTTGGCAAGCCCGGCATACGCATGATCTCACCGGCCACGGCAACAATAAACCCAGCGCCGGCATTGATCACCAGGTCGCGGATGTTGATGGTAAAGTCAACAGGTGCGTTTATTTTCTTTTCATCGTCAGTGAATGAATACTGTGTTTTGGCAATACATACGGGCAGGTGGCCCCAGCCGTTTGCTTCAAACTGTTTCAGCTTAGCGAAGGCAGCGCCGTTATACACGACTTCTTTGGCGCGGTATATCTTGGTAGCTATTTTCTCGATCTTGGTTTTGATGTGGTCTTCAAGATCGTAGGTGAAGTTGATGTCTTTGGATGGGTTGTTCTCTATAACGTTGATCACCTTTTGCGCGAGGTCGGCAGCGCCTTCGCCGCCCTTGGTGAAGCCGTTGTTGATAGCAAATACAACACCTTCTTTTTCGCAGAAGTGTGTGAGGAATTCGATCTCTTCAGTAGTATCGTGTTTGAATTTGTTGAAGGATACCACCACACTCTGGCCGAAGTTCTTCATGTTCTGCACATGGCGTTGCAGATTAGGGATGCCGGCAATAAGGGCTTCCATGTTTGGCTTGTTAATGTCGGTTGCAGGTACCCCGCCATGCAGTTTCAGCGCGCCAGAGGTCACCACAATCACGGTCGCTTTAGGCCTCAGGCCGGAGAGGCGGCACTTGATGTCAAGGAACTTCTCAGCGCCCAGGTCACTGCCGAATCCTGATTCTGTCACCACATAGTCGCAGCAGCTAAGGGCCATCTTGGTGGCCAGCACGGTATTGCAGCCGTGGGCTATATTAGCGAATGGGCCACCGTGTACAAAGGCAGTTGTTTGTTCTGTAGTCTGTACGAGGTTTGGCAACAGCGCATCTTTAAGCAATACCGTGATGGCCTCGGCTACGCCCAGGTCTTTTACGGTAAACGGCTTTTTCTCTACGGTGTAGCCAAGAACAATGCGCTCTATCCGTGCCTGCAGGTCCGGCACATCTGTAGCCAGACAAAACAGCGCCATGATCTCAGATGCCGGGGTAATGTCGAAGCCGGCTTCAGTGGGTATGCCATTAGCGCTGCCGCCTAGGCCGGTCACTATGCTGCGCAGCGAGCGGTCGTTCACATCAGCCACTCGGCGCCATACTATACGGTACAGGGCTTTTGGTGTATGTCTGTTCTGGTATTGGTAGTTGTCCAGCAGTGCGGCTATCATGTTGTTGGCACAGGTAATAGCGTGGAAGTCACCGGTGAAATGGAGATTGATATCTTCCATGGGCAGCACCTGTGAGTAGCCACCACCCGCAGCGCCCCCCTTCATGCCGAAGCATGGGCCGAGGCTGGGCTCGCGGAGTGCCACAGCAGCTTTCTTGCCCACATGGTTGAGGCCCAACGAGAGTGCTACACTGGTTACGGTTTTGCCTACACCAGCCTTATTGGGCGTGATAGCGGTGATGAGTATGAGGTTGCTTTTTTTGATCTTTTCTTCACTGATATAGGATAGCGGCACCTTGGCCTTATACTTGCCATACGGAATGATATCTTCCGGGTCGATCCCAATGTTTTCGGCGATCTGCCAAATTGGTTTTAATTCCGCATTGCGCGATATTTCAATATCTGAAGGGAATGGTTTGGTTACTGTATCGGACATGGCTGTTTTTTTTAGACTTTAAATATAAACAAGTTCCTGAGTATTTATATAGAACGGTATGTCAAAACATTCATTTTCACCAAAGCAAAAAGTAAACGGCAGGAATACGTGAATATTGAAAGTTCGGTTAAAATACGGTTGTCCAGGCCGATATTTCCTTATTATCGGTAACTTACAGACTTATAATGAACATGAGCAAGATTAGATACAAGTCATTTGTGTTAGCTGCATTTTGCATGGCTTTTAGTGTTTCCACATTTGCTGCAAAGATATTTATACCTATGGATGCCGAGGGGCAGGCCAACCACCTGAAGGCATATGGCGTGGCTTATGCAGCGCTGAAGGATGGTATAGGTATAGACTGGCTGCTTAACTATAAAGGCGGCAGCTTCGGGATGGACGACATAGAGAGCGTGGAGCGGATGTGCAAGCTGCGGGGGGTAACTTTTGAAGTGATCAGCAATGCGCAATACGATGGCATACTCAACGAAATAAACAATCCTGACTTTAACGGGGACATCATAAAACTGGAAAAACCACCTAAAGTAGCTGTATATACCCCACCCGGAAAAGAGCCATGGGATGATGCCGTAACGCTGGTGCTTACTTATGCCGAGATACCATTTGAGAAGGTATATGATGACGAGGTGCTGGCGGATGGTCTTTCCAAGTATGACTGGCTGCATCTGCACCACGAAGATTTTACAGGACAGTATGGTAAGTTTTACGCACAGTTTCACAATGCGCCGTGGTACATAAAAGACCAGAAAGATGCCGAGGCGCTGGCTGCAAATCACGGCTATAAGAAGGTGTCTCAACTGAAACTGGCCGTGGCAAAGAAGATACGCGATTTTGTGGCAGGTGGCGGCTACATGTTTGCCATGTGCTCTGCAACCGATTCTTATGATATTGCGCTTGCCGCAGAAGGTGTGGACATCTGCTCTGAAATGTATGACGGCGACCCGCAGGACCCCAACGCACAGCAGAAGCTCGACTTTTCAAAATGCCTGGCTTTTAAAGACTTTACGCTGGTGAAAGACCCAATGCATTATGAATACTCGAGCATAGACAATACTGAGCCACGCATACCACTGGTGCAAAAAAATGTGGACTATTTTACATTATTTACGTTTTCCGCCAAGTTCGATCCAATACCGGCTATGCTTTGCCAGGACCATACTACTACCATAAAAGGCTTTATGGGACAAACTACCTCTTTTCGTAAGGAGGTGCTGAAATCAAGTGTGCTGGTAATGGGCGACTATAAACCGGTCAATGAAGCGCGTTACATACATGGAGAATACGGCAAGGGTACCTGGACTTTTTACGGTGGCCACGATCCTGAGGATTACCAGCATATGGTCTACGACCCACCAACAGACCTAAGCCTGCACCCCAACTCACCGGGCTACAGGCTTATATTGAACAACGTATTGTTTCCAGCGGCAAAGAAGAAGCCCAGAAAGACCTAGAAGCCAGAGCTATTTGTCTTTAACTTTTTCCTGTTCTTCGTCATCGGTCCCCATTATGCTTTTTAAAGCATTTTCAAGGTCTGCATCTGTTTCACCGCCTGATAATGGGAATTCAGTTTTGAGCTTTTCGGCCAGTTCTTCATCTTCATTGTCTATTGCCTTCTTTTCATCTGGATTTGCCATAATACCTGTTTTGATAATAACTATACTAAAACTGTGCCTTGGTGTAGCGTTACTTTACTAAAAAAGGTATTTTTATATGAAGTAAAACATCATGAAATGCCTAAAGAGTCGACTGAACTGTTGAAGTTTCTAACACCCTTTTCCGATGAAGTGAGGGTCACCGCTTTATGGCTTCGCGATTTTGTTTGGGACCTATACCCGCAGAGCAATGAGCTGATATATGATAATTACAATGCGCTTGCCTTCGGGTTCTCGTTGACCGATACTGCGGGGGATGCTTTTTGCAGCATTGCCGTATTTAGTAAGTGGGTGAATTTCGGCTTCAACCGCGGTTCTGAAATCGATGATACGGATAAGATATTGATAGGAAATGGTAGCTTGTACCGGTACCTCAAAGTGGCCGATACAAAAGCCTTTCCGGTGAAAGCAATAAAAAAACTGCTGCAACTGGCTTATGTGAATGCCCAGGCCCGGTTGAAGGATGGCAAGAAAACGACAAAAGGCGAGACAATACTAAAGATGCAGCTACAGAAAAAGCGGCGGCCCGGCCCTGACATTGATCTGGTAAAGGTTGTCAACGTTCCTAAACGGAAATAAATTAAATTTGCAGACAAATGGCTTCTTCCGCTCCAAAACCGTCTTTGCTTCCTGCCTTGTTCTCAATGAAATGCCCCAGCTGCAGGAAAAGTACTGTGTTTATCAATAAAAGCATATTCCCGCTTGGTAAGTGCCTTGCTATGAAAGACGAGTGTGAGGTATGCGGACAAAGAATGAAATCGGAGAGCAATAATGGAGGAGGTATCAATTATGCGCTTACTATGATGCTCTTTTTCCTGAACCTGCTTTGGTACTGGCCTGTTTTTGGCTTGTCCTATAAAGACAATAGTGTGTTCTATTTTCTTGGTGTGAGCGTAACTGTTGTGGTGCTAGCCCAGCCTTACCTTATGCGGCTTTCAAGGATGCTGTACCTGTATATGTACACAGCTTTTGGCCATTCCAGGAGGGTGAATACAGGGGATTAAGGAACCCGGAAGTCATAAAAAAAGCGAGGATACCCCCGCTTTTTTATGCACCCGCAGCCAGATTAATACCTGACATCCATTTCCTTAATCAGGTTGTCGGCATGGCCCATTTTATCTATCAGGAACAGGATAAAACGGATGTCGCAGACTATTGTTCTTTTATACTTTTTGTCGAAGGCTATGTCTCCGCTCATGGCTTCCCAGTTGCCATCGAATGCAGCACCTATCAGCTCGCCATTGGCATTCATGACTGGACTGCCAGAGTTACCGCCGGTAATGTCGTTGTTGGTTATAAAGCAGGTATGCAACGAACCATCTTTATCGGCATAGCGGCCATAATCCTTTGCTTTGTACAGGTCTATAAGTGATTGCGGCGCATCAAATTCATCACTGCCTGGCTTGTATTTGGCTATAAGGCCATCAAGAGTAGTGAAATAATTGCAGTGTACGCCGTCCTGCGGGTCGTAGCTGAGCACAGAGCCATAAGATATGCGCATGGTAGAGTTAGCATCAGGATAGGATAACTTATCCTTCTGCTGCTCCATCAATTCATGTACATACTCCTTACTGAGCTCCGCCCTTTTGGAGCTAAACGCTTCTACTTTGGGCTGGTAGTTTTTAGTATAGTTTGTTACAAAACTGAGCGCATATTGCACTGCTGCGTCTTTCTTTAATTTACTAAAGGAAGGCGACTTACAAAATTCATTGAAGCTATTGCTATCGGCGAGGAAGGTGTGTGAGAATACATAGTCCGTGTATTGGGTATATTGGCCGAGGCTTTTGTCGTCCTTATCTTTTATGATCTTGCTGGCATAAATATCGGGCAATTGATCTTTGGCAACATCCTGGTAAAAAAGGCGCGTCATTTCGGCAAACATTTCTTTATCGGTAGCCAGGTCATAAGTCTTTAAGGTTGCGCTATAGCCACTCTTAGCTATCCTGATGTACTTTGCCAGGGAATCGTCTGCCAGCTTGCCGTCGTTCCTTTCATACGCATCATACAGGGGTTTCATAGCAGTTGCCATCCTCGAAATGGACGGAGCACGGAAACACTCGGTGAGGTAGGTAGTATGCTTTGCATATGGGGTGTAATCCTTGTACATAGCGGCAAATTTGCCCATGAGGCCGTCATTCATATTATTGGCACGCTCCCATTTGGTAAACTCGGCTTCAGCAGCAGCTTTACTGCTGACCACATCGAGTCTTTTCAGCTGCTCCGTCTGCCCGATAAAGTATTTCCAGTAGTTGGCAATGCTTGAATAGCTGGAGGTGAGCTGTAAATAAGTAGCCTTATTCATGTCCATATGGCGGCGCATGATGGCAAGGCGCAGGTCGCGGCAGGTGACGGTGGCTGGATTAGTTACGTTTATAGCAAGATCAACGCCATACGACACCTCGTACCGGTTTGTGCGGCCAGGGTAACCAAATATCATAGCATAGTCGCCCTCGTGTTCTCCTTTTGCAGATACAGGCAGGAATTTTCTTGGATGGTAGGGGACATTTTTGTCATTATATGGCTTGGGCTCATTATTCTCATCTGCGTATATACGGAACATGGAGAAGTCGGAAGTATGACGGGGCCACATCCAGTTGTCTGTATCTCCACCAAACTTACCTAACGACTTTGGGGGAGTACCTACCAATCTTACATCGGTATATCTTTTATAAATAAGCAGGAAAAATTGATTACCATTAAAGTAAGACCTTACATTGGCCACCAATTTACCTCTATTGGATTCCTTGTCTTCTATCTCTTTCCTTATGTCGTCAAATTTCTTATTGTATTCTTCGCCAGTGGCATTGCCCACCGCTGCTTTCACCTTATCGGTTACGTCTTCCATGCTTTGCAGGAACAGCGCCGTAACGCCTTGTGCCGGCAGTTCTTCTGTTAGATTATGTGCCCAGAAGCCATTGTCCAGCAGGTCGCGATCTACCGTGCTTAGGTTGGCTATGGCATCGTAACCACAGTGGTGATTGGTGAGCAGCAAGCCGTTGTCAGAGATCATCTCGGCGGTGCATCCGCCGCCAAACTGAAGAATCGCATCTTTGAGGCTGCTGTGATTGATACTGTAAAGATCGTCGGCAGTGAGGCGGAGGCCAAGGCGCTGCATCTCTTCATAGTTCTTTCCTATAAGCATAGGTATCCACATGCCCTCATCTGCACGGGCGCCGAACATCATCACAACTGCAATAAAAAGTAAAAATGATCTCTTCATCTGGAATATGTTTTTTTTAAGGAGGTAAAAGTAAGGTTACAAATTGGTTTATTGTACTGTAAGCCGGAGATCTTAAATGAAATAGCCCCCGCATTGGCTGCGGGGGCTATCATTAAGTTTTAATATTGATTAATACCAGAAATCATGGTACTCATAGCCATGTACATGCTGCCATTCTTTCCTTTCACTCTTCCAGCTTTTCTTATAAGCTTTGCGCTGCTTCCTTGCAGCTGCGTAGGGCCTGTCCTGCCACATTTTTTTGTGCATTTTGAACTCTTTCCTGTCTGCCTTCCAGTCTTTTCTCCAAGCCCTTGAGCAATGAAAGTCTTTACACTCTTTTGAGTCTTTTGAGTCTTCTGATTTAGGATCGTGTGCAAAAGCGCTGGTAACGCTCAACATCAGGAAAGCTAAGAAGGTAAGTAGGATGTTTTTCATAATTTTTTTAGTGTGTTTGTGGCAGCAAGGTAGAAAAATAATTTCTTATGACATAATAATATTGCAAAAAAGTTAAAAAATATTTTTTGCCCCCTGGATCTATGCTTACCTTTTAAATAGTAAAGCTAAAAAACCGGGGTAAAAAATATTTTATTGAAGCATAGCCGCCACTACTTGTGCATTTCTTCTTTCATATTGCTTTTGTCTTCCTTTTTTACGGCCTTTTCTTTTTTCTTATCGGCCTTGCGCTCACTGCCATGGTATTCTTTCTTCGCCATTTTGTGCTCTTTCTTTACACTTTTATGGTCTTTCTTGTCTGCTTTTGGGCCTTCCTGCGCAAACGCAGCTGAAGTAAAGAACGCTAACATTGCTACTACTAAATACTTTTTCATGATATTTTTTTAATGTGAAAACTAATAACTCACGTGAATTTAGCTAAAAATCGTGCCGGGAGGCCGAATGACCAACTGAGCCTGAAATAAAAAAATTACAGGAAAGAAAATGCCAATTGTATAAGCCCGATAACAAAGCCAAGTACACCGCCTATGATCTCAATAAACTTAAATTCTTTTTTCATCACGGATTGCAATATCTCTTCCAGCTTATCAGACGAAAAATTAGATACTTTTTCCGTAACCATTTTCTCAATGTCTATTCTTTCGCTGAGTGAGTCGGTGTATTGGTGGATGATCTCCGGCAGCAGCAGCGCTATTTCTTCCATCATGCCTTCTTTTATTTTCTGCATGGTGCCGTCGCCTACAAACATCGATATGATGGGCATCTTTTCTTTTAGCTTTACCTGTAGAAAATTGTCGAGATGTTTTTCGATGGTAGGGTTAAGGCCCTTTAGCATTTCCGGGTCCTTTAGCTGTTCTGCGATCTCGCTGAAATGGATCAGTTCCTTCGCGACCACGCTGCCGAGTTTCTCTGCCACCTGCCGCTGCCGCTTGGGGAAAATACCTTGTATCGTAATACCCAGGAAACGCACAGGGTTACGAGGGTGAAACAACATATAAATAGCGATCCACGTAGTAAACCAACCTGTAAATGCAGCAATAAACGGCTGCAGCCAAAACATTATAGTATTCATATATTGGCGAAAATAGATCAAAAACTGCAAAACCGTAATTTGCAATAATCCATCTGTCGGTTTGATTTTTCTTTTAACTTTAGCAAAACAACACACCATGATAGCATTTATTGGAACAGGGCTTTTAGGATCGAATTTTACGAAGGCTTTAATTAAAAAGGGGGAGACCGTGCATGTTTGGAACCGCACCGCGGCAAAAGCCAAAGCGCTGGAAGCAGATGGCGCAAAGGCTTTTGACAATGTTGCAGATGCGGTGAGGGGCGCAAAGCGGATACACCTGACACTAAAGGATGATGCTGCTGTAAACGAAGTATTGGAAAAAGCCCACTTGGGTTTTGAACCCGACGCTATTATTATAGACCACAGCACAACTTCTGCCGGCGGCGCAGCTGAACGAACAGAAATATGGAAAAAACGGGGATACACCTACCTGCACGCGCCCGTGTTTATGGGGCCTGGTAATGCGCTGGAAAGCACGGGAACTATGATGGTATCTGGCGACCAGGAGGTGATAAGCAAGATAGAGCCGGAACTGGCGAAGATGACGGGTAAGGTGCTCAACTTTGGCATTACCACCAATAAAGCAGCCGGAATAAAGCTCATCGGCAATCTCTTTCTAATAGCCATGACGGCCGGGCTTGCGGATACGCTGAGCCTTGCTAAAACACTGGGTATATCTATAGATGAGGTGTCACAATTATTTGGGACATGGAATCCCGGAGCTATGTTGCCGATGCGCCTGAAAAAGATGACCAGCAATACTTTCGATCAGCCGACATGGGAGCTAAACATGGCCCGCAAAGATGCCGGACTGATGATACAGGAAGCTCTGCGGGGTGGGGCACCACTGGCGGTTATACCTGCCATAGCCAGTGAAATGGATAAATGGATAGCTAAAGGTTTTGGAGATAATGACTGGACGGTGATAGCGAAGGATGCGGTGTAGTACTGATCCTACAAGTCTTTCAGACTTGTCATTGTCCTAAATAAGTAGGAGACGTTGCACTGCAACGTCTCCTACTTGAGTTTATATAAGACTGTCGCTAATGCATGGCCTCCGCCAGTTCTTCTTTCTTAGGCGGTTTACCGTCTTTTACCATTAGCATAAAGGGGATGCATATCAGGAAGAGTATGCCAAGGTATAAGAACACATCCATGTATGACAGCACGGCTACCTGCTTGCCCACCATGTATTCCAGACTTTGATAGGCTGCTTTAAGGGCCTGGTCGGGCGGTTGGCCGTGTCCGATATTGCTACGCTGAATAGCCTGTACACGCTGCTGTACCACAGGGTTATCATACTGCATTTTAGAAACGAGGTCATTGCGGTGTACCATGTTTTGGGTAGCCATGAATGTAGTGATAAGCGCCACTCCGAATGAGCCTCCCAGCTGCCGCATCATGCCCGTAAAGGCCGCACCCTGTCCTATCTGCTGGCCTTTAAGTGTGGACAACGACAGTGCAGTAATGGGTATGAACAGCATACCGAGGCCAAATCCACGCAGTATCAGCATCCAGAAAAATGCATCCTTGCTGGTATCAGGGGTTAATATATTATATCCCCAGAAGCTATAGAGAAAAAATATGAGCATACCTCCGGCTACGAGGTATTGTTTCTTCACTCCTTTCTGCAGCAGCTGACCTATTATGGGCATCATAAACGCCGTAGTGAGGGCGGCAGGTATCATTAGCGCTCCCGCCTGCTGGGCAGTCCAGCCAAGTATGCTTTGCGTATATAGCGGGATTATGAAAGTAGAGCCATAGAGGCCAAAACCAAGAATAAAGGACAAAATAGTACCCACTCTCAGGTTGCCGTTTTTCAATACTCTTAGCTCTACTATGGGGTGTTCTGCGGTAAGCTCCCGCCAGATAAAGAAAAAGAATCCCAATACGGTAGTCACAGTGAGTGCTGTGATCAAGGGGCTTGCGAACCAATCGTCTTCCTGCCCGCGTTCTAATACATATTGCAATGATCCTACAGAAATGGCCAGCAATGCTATACCTATCCAGTCCACATCTTTTGCTTTTTTCTTTTCAGCATATTTGGGGCTTCTCACAAATTGCAGCGTGAGTATAGTTGCGATAATACCGATAGGGATATTGATATAAAATATGTATGGCCAGGAGAAATGCTCTACAATATATCCACCCAATGGCGGGCCTAATGTAGGGCCTATGATAACGCCCAAGCCGTAGATAGCCTGTGCCATGCCACGCTTCTCAGGCGGGTAGCTTTCAGTGATTATTGTTTGTGAAGTAACAAGCAAAGCACCCCCTCCCAGTCCCTGGCAGAAACGGAAGAACACAAGCTGCCATATACCATCTGCATTTCCGCAAAGGAAGGAGAATACAGTAAAGATCATTATAGATGCAGCAAAGTAATTCCTTCTTCCAAACTGTGCAGAGAGCCAGCTGGTCATGGGTACTATGATCACATTACCTATTGCGTAGGCAGTGATCACCCAGCCAATTTCATTGAGGGTTGCGCCCATATTGCCCTTCATATCATTGAGCGCCACGTTCACAATGGTCGTATCCACTATTTCCAGCAGCGCACAAAATATCGCTGTGACCGTTATGATCACACGCCTGGGCCCGTATTCTACTAATGATTCGTGTTGCATATTATAGTCGTAAGTCGTTAGTCATAAGTCGTAAGTCCGCGAGTAACGTTCTTGTTTGAGGCATTTAGTCTAAATGTACATCAACATTCACGTTCATGCCGGGGCGCAGGTTTTTTAACAGAGGGTCGTTACCGGTCAGCTCTATTTTCACAGGCAGGCGCTGCACTACTTTCACGAAGTTGCCCGAGGCGTTGTCTGGCGGCAGCAGTGCAAAACGGGAGCCAGTGGCCGGAGAGAAAGAAGACACTTTTGCTTCAATATCATGGCTGGGCCATGCGTCAACATGGATGATCACTTTCTGACCCTCGCGCATTTTTTCCAACTGTGTTTCTTTGAAATTGGCTACAACCCATGGATTTGTATCCAGCACCACATTGAACAGCGCTTGTCCTGTTGTCAGGAATTGCCCGATCTGCACATTTACTTTAGATATAACGCCATCTTCAGGCGCCACTATCACAGTGTATGAAAGGTTAAGCATTACATTGTCAAGATCGGCCTGGCGTTGCTGTATGGTTGCGTTCGCAACGCTGATCTGCTGTGTGGAAGCGTTGCTCTGTGAGTTCGCAGCATTAGTCTGGCGCGATGCGGCATTTTTCTGGTCGGTAAGCACCTGCAGCTGGCGCTCTGCAGTTTGCTTTGCAGCTTCTGCCTGCTCATACTGCTGCTGGGTGATGGTGTGGTCTTTTATTAGGTTGGCATAGCGGTCATAATCCTGTGTGGCACGGCGCAGGGTTACTTTAGCCGACTCTATCTGTGCATCAGCGGTCGATACATTTGCCTCATAGGTTGCAACATTTGCCCTTGACACACTGGTGTTGGCATTCACAACGCTGAGGTTGCTCTTAGCTGCTGCGAGGGCAGCCTGCGCCTGTTCCAGCTGTATCTCCTCGGTGCGGCTATCCAGGATAACCAGCGTATCGCCTTTCTTTACTTTCTGGTTGTCTTTAACGCGCACTTCGGTCACATAGCCTGAGATGCGTGGTATCACCGGGCTTATGTTAGCCTCTACCTGTGCATCATCGGTTTCTTCATGGTGCTGTGCGTGGATATACTTGGTAACTCCGAATGTGCCGCCACCGAGGACCAATATGATAAGCGCTATCATGAAGCCTTTGCTCGTCTTTTTAGGCGGTTCCGGCTGCTGGTGGTGATGTTTTTTATGGCCTTCGTGTGGCTGTTGTGGCGCTGTGCTGTTAGTTTCGTTGGTTTCGTTTGTTTGTGACATGACTTACTTTTTTATGAATGAGATAAAATTATTTTATAAATTGTTCTTGTTTTTTGCTTTTATTTGATCAGCATTCCTGCCGTTTGTTGTAGTTTTTTATAAGCTACCAGTGCATCTGCTTTCGACAGCAGGCTGCTGAGCTGTGCCTGGAGCTGCGCAACATCAGCTTCCAGAAGGTCGGTGGTGGTTACCAGGCTGTTGTCGTATTTGTTTTTGGTTATGCGGTAGTTTTCCACGGCCTGTGCCATTGCTTTATTATAAACATCGATTTTCTTCAGGCTGAGAATATAATTCTGGTAAGACTGTGTGACCTCCAGCCGCACCCTGTCGGACAATATGCTTTCATTGGCTTGTATCTGGTGAAGCCTTGCATTGGCCTGTGCTACTTTAGCGCCGGTCTTCCACAATGCACCAAAGTTGTATGACAAGCCAAGACCAATATTTAACGCGTCATTAATGGTCAATAAGTTTGGAATGTCTGCTGCTATGACGCCACCGGTAATTGCGATACCGGGATAATATTCTCCCTTAGTGGCTTTTATACCAGCAGTGGCCGCTTTTTCGCGAAAAGAAAGAGACGCAATGTCTTTACGGTTTTGGTGGGCTGTTTCTTCCCACTGCACAAGGCTACCCGGATCGGCTATATGAAAGCCGGAAGTATCAGGGTTTACCTCGGTGCCCTGGGGCAGGCCGAGCATAAGATTCACATTGGTGTAAGTGATCTGGAGGTCACTCTCTGCTTCCAGCAGCGTAAGCTCTACGTTGGATTCCTGCAGCTGCACCTTTAAGAGGTCGTTGCGGGCCATCAATCCGTTTTTCTCCAGATTAGAGAAATCCGTTACCCGCTGCTGCTGCTGTTTCAGGTTCTCTTTTACAAGCCCTACATATTCACGCGCTTTGAAGAGTGCGCTGAATGCACTGGCTGTGTTCATGATCACTTCTTCCTTATCTGTTTCCACATCGAGCTTTGCCGCCTGCTCCAGGCATTTTGCAGATTCCACACCGTATTTTATGCGCAGGCCGGAAAAAACAGGTAGGGAAGCATTTAATATTCCATATGCCGCCTCGTTTACCTTTATAGCAGGGGCGCTGCCGCCAGACCCACTACCGAGCTTTACTTTCAGGTCTACTGTTGGGTTATTGAGTCGCATGTAGGCCCCTGTTAACTTTGCGTCCGGCAAGTGATTGTTCCACGCCTCTTTTGCAGCGCCTACGGCGTCATCAACCTTCGCATTGTCCACCTTCAACTGTCCGCTGTTTTTCAGGCTCATTTCTATGGCCTGGTCCAGCGTCAGTGTTTTAGCGTTTTGGGCATTCGCTGCAAATCCTGAAAGGATCGCCAGGGATAAAATGCCTGTTTTGAGATATTGTCTATGCTTCATTTGTGAGTACTACTTTAAATAAGTGTTTTAAATGTGTGCTAAGTTTTTTCCGTATCAAGGTATTAAATTCTTCACCGTTCATATCCTGTATGTTGCTCACTTCACGGTAATAGCACTGTGAGGTTATCAACTGGCTCATGGTGCCTACAAGGGTGGCCATCATCATCACGATATCAATGTTCTTTTTGAATTCTCCGCTTTTTTGTCCACCTACTATCAGCTTCTTTATAGAAGCGAGGTTTCGTTTTTTTAGTGCCAGTATCTGGCTTGCCAGCCCTGTACCGTTTTCTGTTACCTGCTCGCGGATCATGATCTTGTGAAATGCCTGCTGGCTCACAAATCTTTCCACATAGTCATCGATCAGCACATATACTTTTTGAAGGTACTTCACACTTTCGTCCTGTATCAGGTTTTCCACCATCAGGGTCAGCTTATTCGATTTCTGCTCAAATAGCATTTCCATGAGCTTTTCTTTCGATCCGAAGTAGTAGGAGATCATAGCTACATTTACGCCTGCCTCCTGTGCTATATCCCTGACCGATGTACCGCTAAAGCCATTTTGTGCAAACAGCTCTTCTGCGGTATCCATTATTGCTAATTGCTTCTCGTTGTATTCCATACCCACTGTCTTCTCATAATTTTGTACCCTGAAAGACAATGCAAAACTAAACAACTGTTTAAAATTAAACAAACGTTTGATTGAATTTATTTTTATCAGGCTATAAAGAAATCCTATGTCGAGTGGAATTGTATAAAAATCAGGCTGTTTTATAGCGTTTTTTATTATTTTTATAGGGATATGCTGGAGCCGCTATTTAAGGTAATCACGAGCATTAGCCCGATGAGCAATGAGCTGATGGCATCGTTGGAAGCTTCTTTTGAAATAACAGAAGTGCCAAAGCGCACCCTGCTGCTGGCCGATGGGCAGACAAGCAATTACATCTATGTGGTATTAAAAGGATTGCTGCGGATGTACTATGTGAAAGACGGCGAAGAGGTATGTTCCCGATTCATGGACGAGCAATACCTCCTGGCCATGTCCGTAAACAGTTTTTACAGTCGCCAGCCCGGCTATGAATATATAGAAACGCTGGAGCCCTGTGTGCTTGGCCGCATACATTATGACAAGCTGCAGGCACTATATAATACGTTTATTGAGTTCAACTATACGGCAAGAGTGATCACCGAGCGGTTTTATATACGCAGTGAAGAGCGTTTGTTCCTGATCCGCAAGCAGACTGCCGAGGAGCGATACTTATTCTTTTCCAATAAGTACCCGGACCTGATGCAAAGAGTGCCATTAAAATACATTGCCACTTATCTTGGCCTTACCCTTGAAACGCTAAGCAGGATAAGAAAGAAATTAAGCGAGGGCCGTTCACCTAGCCCTGCTGAATAAAAACCTTTTTTTTCAGGAACAGGCAACTGATGCTCGCAGTAACCAACAAACATACCAGCCATGCGATCATGTGATCTACAGAAAACATACTGGTAAGCACGAAGTTTATCACAATTCCAATAAGGGCGCTGCCTGAATACATGATGTAGGCCCGTCCGAGACTCTGCCAGTATGGAGTGGGGTAGGTAAATGTAAAAGTCCTGTGCAAACTATGCTGGCGTGCTATGCCAATAGCAAACGACAATGACCAGCAAATGGTAGCGCGTGGTTGCCATGGGACAAGCAGGTATATAATATTGTACGTAAGCAGGCCAATGAGCGCGCCACCAATTGCAACGATGACCATGCGCGTGTTTTGGGAAACACGTAGAAACCTATTGTGCACGTTGCCTTATTTTGATTGCCACGCCTATGTGCCTTATGTTATATGTCCACTCACGCAGCACGAATGACATGAAGAGGCCTTCCAACTCATTGATAATGCCGATCATTATTGCCAATGGAAAGAATGGCATTGCAACACCAAAGCCCATTATTGCAATTGTTGCGATCAATAATGACACCCCGAAGATCTTTGAGCTCACGGCATGATAGCTTGCTCCCCGCTTGAATTTTGCCAAGTCATAGATGTACCGAAGTATTTCGAGGCTCAGTATTGTGTATATACCCCACGCATATTGGATATAAATGCCAGGATAAGCAAACCACATACCTGCTAAAACGCCAAGAAAGAAGATCGTATCGGCGATAGTATCCCACTGCCTCAATGATGCGGTTTCCACATCCCATTTACGGGCAAGAACGCCGTCATAATAATCGGTTGCCGCAGCTACAGCAAGCAGTATAATATAGGGAGCGCCTAATATCCTGTAATAGCCAAATGTAATAGTAAACACGGTAAGGAACAGGCGAAAATAGATGAGATACCACGGGAGCCTTTTTAGCATTGTTTCTGTTTTATGGATGCAATGTAGAAAGTTAGTTTCGGGCATTATTTGACAAAAGTCAAATAATGGGGGAGCGTATCATTGGTAGATCGGCCAGTTACTTATGGGCCATATGATACAATTGTGGCCAATATAAACGCTTATACTCTTAGGAATTTAAAAAACAGTATGTGGGGAATCGAAGTTTTACAGACCAATATTGGGGCTTAAATGCCCCCATATGGAATTAATCAGCATGAGCAATGCACTGTGAATTGAAATGATGTGTAAGCGAGTGTGAGCGGGCATATGGGTTACTAAAAAGTGTTTCGTGGGAAACATATGGCACGATTGTTAGCCTATGCTTTCTGTATTTTCAAAAATTTCATAATAAAAACTACATGGTAACTAAATTACTCAGCGCATTAACGGTCATTAGTCTGTTCTTAATGCCAAATCTGATATTTGCACAGGCCCCGAATTTAGGTACTGCTGCAAATTTTGTTCTTTTCACCTCTGTTGGCGCCGTTACTAATACAGGTATCACCCATCTTACAGGTAATGTAGGTACGAATGCTGGTTCCAGTACCGGTTTCGGGAATGTGAATGGGGTGATGCACGATGGTGATGGTGCCAGTGCCGCTTGTGCAGCAGATCTGCTGACCGCCTATCACCAACTAAACATTGCGGTGCCAACTTTTTTCCCCGCACCATTACTGGGAGACGGAGACACGCTTGTTGCAGGGGTATATCATATATCCAGTGCAGCAACATTGGATTCAAACCTTGTACTAAATGCTCAGGGAAACCCCAATGCAGTATTTATCTTCCAGATACAGGGCAGCCTCTCTACAAATGCAGCCTCCAAGATCAAACTGATCAATGGCGCGGTGGCCTGTAATGTGTTCTGGAAAGTGGAGGGGTTGGTAAGCATGGCTGCGGCAACCTTTATGCGCGGCACAATTATAGCCAACAATGCAGCGATAAATATGAGCCCCAACGATACGCTTGAGGGCCGGGCGCTTTCTACGGATGGTGCAGTAACAGTAAATGGCATGCTTGCCTATATGCCTATTGGCTGCGGCAGTGCGGTACTTACCGGGCCTACGGCTCCTGTGCTGGCTTCTGTGGGGCCGTTTGGTATTTTTTCAAGTACAGGCAACGTTACCAATACAGGTACAACGCATGTTGTGGGTGATGTGGGCACGAATGTGGGTTTAACAACCGGCTTCGATTCGGCATTTGTAACCGGCAGCATTCACCCCATACCCGATGATTCTACAGCAGCAGCAGTCCCTGACCTGACTGTAGTTTATAATTACCTGAACACACTGCCAACGGATATTGAGCTATTATATCCGGCACAGTTCGGAAACGACCTGGTGCTTACTCCGCATACTTACCTGATGAGTTCTGCACCAACGTTTACAGGCAATCTTTACCTGGATGCGGAAGGTGATAACAATGCCGTATTTGTCATTAAGATAAACGGCGCCCTTTCCACAAGCACTTTTTCTAAAGTTATACTGATAAACGGTGCTCAGGCAAAAAATGTGTATTGGAAAGTGGATGGCGCTGTCGATATAAGCAGCAACTCTCTTTTCAACGGAACTATTGTTGTCAACAATGCAGCTATCAACTTAAGCCCGGGGAGCACTTTTTCCGGACGGGCATTAACTACTAATGGCGCTATAACTACCAATGGCATTAATATATCGCTGCCGGTAACTGCGCCATGCACGGCCCCGCCAATTGGCGGTATTGAGTCTGTATGTACCGGCTCAGTAACCACTCTAACCGATTCAACCGGTGGTACCTGGACCAGCAGCAATATTACAGTTGCAACAATTGACTCAGCTACCGGGGTAACCGGCGGTGTTACAAGTGGCACCTCTACTATTAGTTATACGTCGACGGCAGGCTGTGTGAGCACTGCGGTAGTTACAGTAAACCAATCCCCGCTTGTTATCATAGGCCCCGGCAGTGTATGTGTGGGTTCGACAATCACGCTAACAGACATCATTGGGGGAGGAACATGGACGAGCAGCAATCCATCATTAGCCACTGCGGGCAGCGGAACCGGAATAGTGACGGGTGTAGCCAATGGCACACCGACCATCACTTATACGACCCCTAACAGTTGTTTTGCAACAAAAAACATCATCGTAGGCAACTATGCAGGCGTTATTACCGGGCCATCTAACGTATGTATTGGTTCGGTTGCAGTGCTTACAGATACAGTGGCAGGCGGCACCTGGAGCGGCAGTAATGGCCATGCTCTTGTTGTCGGTAATTCAGTTACAGGCCTTACCGCAGGTATTGATACGGTATCATACACAGTCACAAATTTGTGCGGCACTGCAACGGCAACGAAAACAGTGACGATAGACAGCACTGCCCATGCTGACAGCATTTCAGGCCCGTCCACAGTATGTGCAGGTTCATCCATAACATTAACAGACAGCACTGCCGGCGGAGTGTGGAGCGCAAGCAATACGAACGCTACAGTTTTAGCTGGTACAGTTAGTGGCGTTTCAGCAGGTATAGACACCATTCGTTATACGGTTATCAATACGTGCGGGATCGCAACTGCAACTAAGGCAGTGACCATAAATCCATTGCCTGACGAGGGCAGTATCTCCGGTCCGTCTTCGGTTTGCACGGGTTCAACTATTACATTGACTGATTTTGCACCCGGTGGCACCTGGAGCCGCAGTAATGCGAATGCGGCTGTTATTGGCGGTGTCGTTACCGGTATTAATGCAGGTGCAGATACTATCCGGTACACAGTCACCAATTCGTGCGGCACAGCAACAGCTAATAAAACAGTTACTGTAAATGCCTCACCAAATGCAGGAGTTATTACCGGTCCTTCATCTGTTTGTACAGGTTCAGTCATTACGCTGACGGATGCCGCGGCGGGTGGCGTATGGAGCATGAGCAATGCACATGCTGCAGTTGCTGGTGGTATTGTAACGGGTGTAACTTCAGGGATAGATACCGTCAGCTATACAGTAACCAACATTGGTTGCACAGCAACAGCAACAAAAGTTATCACTATAGATACAACTGCAAATGCGGGCGTTATCAACGGGCCATCGGCAGTTTGTACCGGTTCTTCGATAATACTGACTGATCTCATCGCCGGCGGTATATGGAGTGCCAGCAATACAGCAGCCTCGGTTATTGGCGGGGTTACTACAGGCGTTACGACAGGTGTGGACACGATCAGGTATATTGTTACCAATGTGTGTGGTGCAGATACAGCAACGAAAATTGTAACTGTGAATGCAACCCCGAATGCGGGTGTTATTAATGGCCCTTCGAGTGTATGCGCCGGTTCTGCCATTACATTAACGGATGCCGCAGCGGGCGGTGTATGGAGCATGAGCAATGCACATGCAACAGTTGTTGGTGGCGTAGTAACGGGAGTTACCGGTGGAATTGATACAGCAATATACACGGTCACCAACATAAGCTGCACATCATCAGCAATGAAAGCGATCACTATAGATACAATTGCAAATGCGGGTGTTATTACAGGTCCATCGGCCGTATGCACCGGGTCATCTATAACGCTAACCGACTCTGTAGCCGGTGGTACATGGAGCGCCAGCAATGCGGATGCCACTGTTCTTGCCGGAGTTATTACGGGAGTAACTGCTGGTATTGATACAATTATTTACAAAGTGACGAACACTTGTGGCATTGATTCAGCAACAAAAACCGTCTTCATAAACACAACTCTGAACGCCGGCATTATTAACGGCCCTTCAAATGTTTGTGTTGGTTCAACTATAACCTTGACCGATGCGGCAGCGGGTGGCGAGTGGAGTGCAAGCAATACCAGTGCAGCTGTCGTTGACGGAGTTGTTACCGGAATAAATGCCGGAACGGATACAATCATGTACACTGTGATTGGCCTGGCCTGCTCAGCTACGGCTACCAAAACAATTACGATAAATGCTTTACCAAATGCAGGTGTTATCAGCGGCCCATCGGCTGTATGCACCGGCTCATCAATAACGCTGACAGACACAGTTGCCGGCGGTACCTGGAGCGCCAGCAATACGGATGCTACTGTTCTTGCCGGTGTTGTTACGGGAGTAACTGCTGGTGTTGATACAATTATTTACAAAGTGACCAACGCTTGTGGCATTGATTCAGCAACAAAAACCGTCTTCATAAACACAACTCCGAGCGCCGGCACTATTAACGGCCCTTCAAATGTTTGTGTTGGTTCGACTATAACCTTGACCGATGCGGCAGCGGGTGGCGAGTGGAGTGCAAGCAATACCAGTGCAGCTGTCGTTGACGGAGTTGTTACCGGAATAAATGCCGGAACGGATACCATCATGTACACAGTAATCGGCCTGGCCTGCTCAGCTACGGCTACCAAAACAATTACCGTAAATTTAATTCCTGATGCCGGAGCTATAACCGGAGATTCGATCGTCTGTGCAGGTTCATCGATAACATTGACAGACACAACTGCGGGTGGTGCATGGAGCGCAAGCAATGCTAACGCGACAGTTCTTGCCGGTGTTGTTACGGGAGTTACGGCTGGTATGGATACAATTATTTATACGGTCAACAGTACATGTGGAGCAAGTATTGCGGCTAAAATGGTAATGGTTAACCCAATGCCTGATGCTGGTACCATAACAGGAGCTTCCAGCGTTTGTGTCGGCTCATCGGTTACATTTACGGATACTGCTTTTGGTGGCACCTGGAGCGCAAGCAATGGCAATGCGTTGGCGCTTGGCAATCTCATCATAGGCGCAGTAGCCGGTACAGATACCATTATCTATACGGTCAGCAATCTTTTCTGTACAGCAATAGCTACCAAATCCATTACCGTAAATATGTTGCCGGATGCTGGTAGCATCTACGGAGCATCAGTCGTTTGCTCGGGTTCATCCATTACAATCACAGATACAACTGCGGGTGGAACCTGGAGCGCTAGTAATACTAATGCTGCACTTACGCCGATAGCTGGCGGGAATAGTGTTATGGGAGTTACACCAGGTATTGACACCATTATATACACCTCTGCGAATGCCTGCGGTACGGACACAGCAACAAAAATGATCACAGTAATGGCCGCTCCGGTTGCCCCGGTTATAGCTACACAATCGCCTGCATCGGTTTGTTCTGGCACGATGTATCAGAACTTTGGCGCAGCAACTTTACCGCCCACAGGTACTACGTACAGCTGGTCGGTGACCAATGCAGCGATTTGGGCGCAAGGTTCGGATCACCAGTATGCGCTGGTAAATTTCGATGAACCGGGAACTGCCGTTGTGACATTAGTCGCAAATATTGCTGGTGTCTCGTGCTCCAGCCAGAGTATGTTTACTGTAACTGTTGGTGCTTCTGTGTCAGCAACTCCTGAAGTGGTCTTCTTCAATAATCACTTTGTTTGTACGCCAGCAAATGAAGATTCGTATCAGTGGGGTTATGACAACATCGTTACTTTGGATTCTAGTATCCTTGTGGGAGAGATCAACCAGGATTATTTAAACGAGAGTCCCGATGTTGCTCATAAGTTTTACTGGGTGATGACATCGCTCAATGGCTGTTCACAAAAGACCTACTATATAACACCTGCAGCTATAACAAATATCAATAGTGATGTTGTTGATGTATCTGCGTATCCTAATCCTGCCAATAACCATATCAACCTGGAGATCAGCTCTGTGGTAACCGGGCCGGTGCAGGTGGAAGTGGTGAATATGGTGGGGCAGAAGATCGCAACGATACAGGCATTGGACAACAAGGCGTCAATAGATGTAGCTGCATATGCTGACGGCGCTTACTTCGTTACCTGTTACCGCAACGGGATCAAGATCGGTTCTGCACGGTTTATTAAGAACTAATCCGGCAGTTACCTGAATTCATAAAACTTAACTTTTAAAAAACCAAAATGAAGAAACTTATATTACTCCTGGCAGCAGCCTATGGCACTGTTCCGGCAATAGCCCAGGAGTCCCGGCACAATTACCATGCAGATAGCCTTTTATCAAGATGGGTGATCGATGTAAACCTTCTCGGAGGCGGAGCCAGCCAAACGTTTACCTCGGCGAATACAAATGCTAACTACCCGAATTCGCTGAATACTAATACGGGCCAGCTGAAATACAGGAATGGTTATTCCTTTGGCGGAGACGCACAGTTGGGCTTCTTCTTCGGCAAGAAACGCCATTTCGGGATCGGGGCTGGTATAATGTATATGCAGCAGAATGGAGATGCCATCCTCAACAACTATCATACAGAATATCAGGCTACTGATGGCGCAGGTAACATTTACCGCCAGGTAGTAACAGGCGATGATGTAAGAGAGCAAGTGATCTCTACAAACATCAATGTACCCCTGGTACTGAAGTACAAAAACCGTTTCTCCAAACATTGGGGCTTTACAGCCGACGCAGGAGCATTGTTCAACCTGCAAATGAAGAACGCATATACCACTTATGCCAATTTTGATTATGGGGCTATTTACAAATTTGTTCAGAACGCTGATGGCGGTACAACATCTGTATATGACAATGCTCCGGTAGCATCATCAAATGACTGGTTTATCACCAAGGGCGAATTCCTGAAAAACAACCCTAACGGTAATTACCAGGCATATGTTGATGCAAAACGTGCGCTCGGCTATAATGTTGGTGATGGTGTGAACCCCGGCACGCGTACAGGCAATACATCTTACACAACGGGCTCGGTAGGGTTTATATTACAGCCGTCATTCGCCTACTACCTGTCGGATAATGTAGCGCTGAACTTTGGTGTGTATTATATGTTTCAGCCATTTAAGAATAACGCCCAGAGCGGTTACCGCCTCACAGATGGCATGGGTACGTACAGTTCCTCAATGAACAATGTTACGGCAAGCGTTAACCAGCAATACGGTATCAATCTTGGTGTTCGTTTCCTTTTTGGGAAAAAACAAGCGCCGCTGGTTATCACATCTGCCGACCGGTTTGCACCTACGCAATGTGGTTTGTGCGATGGCAGTATCATGCTGCATGGCTTAACCCCTAACCAGCCAGTAACAGTTGACTATAGCCTGAATGGTGCGCAGCCAACAGAGTATACTGCAACCGTGCAGCCAGACGGTGCAGTGAAAATAGCTAACTTGTGTGCAGGGAATTATACAGGTGTTACCGCAAAAATAAAGAGGAAAAAAGCAGCGACTGCTGATATTATGATCGCTGCCCCGGTAATGACGATTTCCAATATAAGCCCGGTAAACCCTACGGTGAAAGGCACATGCGATGGTTCTGCTACATTCAATGGTCTTTATGCAGGCAAGAATGTTACTGTTAATTTCAACAGGGATGGTGCAGCGCAACCTGCTTTTGCTGGTGTTGTAAGCGCTAATAATTCAGTAAACCTTACCGGCCTGTGCGAAGGAACATACACGAATATAGTAGCTACCATAGGCAGCTGCACGGCCAACGGTAAAGATTTTACCTTAACTGCACCCACACCGGTGGAAGCACCAAAGCCATTGCCTGAGACTGATGCTACCACTACTATAACGAGGACACGCAACGGCGAGAACATTTCAGCGCCTATACTGTTTGACTTTGACAAATCCACTATTCATAAAAACTCTTATGCAGAGCTGAATGAAGCGGCGAGGGAAATGAAGAAGGACAAAAAATCGACTATTACCATAGATGCCTATACAGATAAGATAGGCACAAAAGAATACAACCAGGCGTTG
The DNA here is from genome assembly GCA_903881585.1 of uncultured Bacteroidota bacterium. GTDB lineage: Bacteria > Bacteroidota > Bacteroidia > Chitinophagales > Chitinophagaceae > Nemorincola. The sequence continues at coordinate 35,888 of CAIRTW010000191.1, forward strand.
TCTGTAAGGCGTGCTGAAGCTGTAAAAGACTACCTCACTAAAAAGGGCATCAACCCGCACAGGTTGAAAATAAAAGGCTTTGGCGAAAAGTACCCCGTAGCGCCCAACAACACTGCAGAGGGCAGGGCTGAAGACAGGCGTGCTACAATGGAAATAAAGAAATAGCAGAGAGCAGGAAAGTTGAGCACCAAAACAAAATACAGTAAGTAGCCCCTTGAGCAATCGGGGGCTACATTTTTTACTGAAGGTGTTATTGTCCAGCATTCGATCTAAAGAAATATCGCAAAACAAGAATAGAATGAACTTTGGAGACTATTCCCGTACAACTGAAGGAGCCCGGAAAAATATCAACCCTAACATCATGATGAGGCTGGTAGTGACAACCACAAAAAAAAGTACTCCAACATTGAAACTGCTCATCGTTTTTTCTGCAGGGATGTTATAGAAAAGCAGAATGGTGACCAGGCCCCTGGGCATTAAAAAAAGCTCAGGCAATAGATTAGCGCGCAACACGAACCGCAGGTATAGAAACCGCACGATGAATAAAATGCCAACGATCAGAGAGCCCAGCAATATAACCTCAGGATTTATCAACAGGGCGGCATTTATTGTGTAGCCGAACAGAATAAAAAAGAAAGTGCGTATAAGGAAGGATGTTTCCGCAGTAATGGACCGCATCAGGTTCAGAATGTCGTCCATATAAGTCTGCGTGGCCATGCCGCTGAACTTACCACGAAACAACAACCGGCTGTTATTCATCAGCAGACCAAAGACCAGGATTATCAACAGAGATGGTATCTTGATCAGCTCGCCAGATGTGTAAACCAACGCCAGAATAGCGAAGATCAAAAAGAATTTAAGGTTTGCTTTTATCCGGGTCAGCATATATATCAGCAGCAAAGAAGCCAATGCAGAGATAACCACTGCCATCAAAATGTTCCCCGAAAATATCCCGATCGATTTGATACTCAGCATATCGTCCATCAATACATAATTAAAAACCAGGATCCCGATAATGTCAGAGATAGATGACTCGTAAATAATGAATTCTTTTTTTAGTTCCGGCAGATGAGCAGTGCTCGGAATAACAATTGCGCTGCTTATCACACTCATCGGGACCGCATACAAGAGTGCGAAATGGAGCGGCTCGCCCAGCCAATAATGCAGCAGGTAGGCTATGCTAACGGCGGAAACAAAGAAAACAACGGTAGCAGAGAGGGAGGAATCCCTGATAAGTTATAGCTTTTTTCTGCTCAGCGTCAGGTCCATAGCCGCTTCGAGTACTATCATAATAAGGCCAATAGCGCCAAGGGTTCTCACCAGCTTCTCTACGTCTTGCTCCACATATCCGTAATATTTCGATAAATATTTAACACCTATACCCGTGGCTATCAGCAGCAAAACTGCGGGGATACGGGTAACAGAGCTGATCATGTTGAAAATATAGCTGAGAATGACTACACAGCTGAGCAGGATAATAATGATATGGGATGATATATGCATTACGTTGAAAGTACAAAATAATAAGGAAGTCTACAGATGCACTAAACAAAAAAGGAACGACCGAAGCCATTCCTTTTTCATTATTTATCCTTTTAACCAATTACCCTAAATATACCTTCAGTGCATTGCTGTAGCGGGCCTTTTGCAGGCGCTTGATAGCGCGCTCTTTGATCTGGCGGATACGCTCCTTGGTAAGGTCGTATTTCTCACCTATTTCCTCAATGCTTGGCCCTTGGTCGCCTTCCAGTCCGAAGTAGGCTGCAAGTATCTCGGCTTCGCGCTGGCTGAGCGATTTCAGGATGCGGCGTATCTCGTTTCGCAGAGAGTCCTTCATCACATCATCATCTGTATCGCTGCTGCCGGGGAGAAGGTCGCCCATGGCTACGTCTTCTGCCTCATGCACGGGGGCATCAAGCGAGGTGTGGCGGGTGTTGCTGGTGAATATGTTCGTCACTTCCGTTTCGCTCATATCCAGTATGTCTGCCAGTTCTTCGGTAGAAGGTTCGCGCTCGTTCTCCTGCTCGAAGGCAATGAACGCTTTGTTGGCCTTGTTGTAAGTACCTATTTTATTCTGTGGCAGACGCACAAGACGGCCCTGCTCGGCAAGCGCCTGCAGTATCGACTGGCGTATCCACCAAACGGCATAAGATATAAATTTGAAGCCCTTGGTTTCATCAAACCGCTGTGCAGCCTTGATGAGCCCGAGGTTGCCCTCGTTAATAAGGTCACTGAGCGATAAGCCCTGGTGCTGGTACTGTTTGGCCACAGAAACCACGAAACGGAGATTCGATTTAACTAACTTCTCCAGCGCACGCTGGTCGCCCATGTGTATCTTCTGGGCGAGGGTAGTCTCTTCCTCAGGCGTTATCATCGAAATTTTGCTGATCTCCTGCAAATACTTTTCAACTGCCTGCGAATCGCGATTCGTAATCTGGGTAGCAATTTTTAATTGCCTCATAGAAAAAACATTATTTTTTAAAAACTATTAATAAAGGCAGGTATTTGTGAATTTATTTCTCAAAATGCCTGTACATACATACGCACAAATTACGTTCCACAGTTTGATAAAATCTATTAACAAATTGTAACTCCCCGGTCCTATTTTAATGAGAAACGCTGTAGTATGTCGTTTCAGGGGTTATGATAATTAATTATACCCCTATAATTTTAAGACGTTCTGCCCTCACTAACGTTTAATGCGCTGCAAAATTATACCAATATGCCAAAAATGCTACCTTTGCGCCACATTTTCACCCCAACTTTAACAAAATATGGAAAAGGATTTATATCAAGCACCCGATTATTTTCTCGTAGATGAACTTTTGACAGATGAGCATAAACTGATAAGAGATGCGGTGAGGGCTTACGTTAAGAAAGAAATATCGCCCATAATAGAGGATTATGCCCAAAAGGCAGAGTTTCCGAAACAGATAATCAAGGGCATGGGAGATTTGGGATGTTTCGGCCCATTTGTTCCCCAGAAATATGGTGGCGCGGGTCTCGACTACATTTCTTACGGCATTATGATGCAGGAACTGGAGCGCGGCGATTCGGGTGTCCGGTCAACGGCATCTGTGCAAGGCTCATTGGTGATGTTCCCGATATACAAATTCGGCAGTGAGGAGCAGAAAATGAAGTATCTGCCAAAACTGGCAACAGGGGAGTGGATGGGCTGCTTCGGACTGACAGAGCCGGACCATGGCTCTAACCCAGCCGGTATGCTCACCAATTATAAAGATGCGGGCGACCATGTAATACTGAATGGCTCTAAAATGTGGATATCCAATGCCCCCTTCGCAGATATTGCGGTGGTGTGGGCAAAGGACGAAGCAGGCGAGATACGCGGCATGGTCGTAGAGCGGGGCATGGAAGGTTTCTCAACTCCCGAAACACACGGCAAATGGTCGCTACGGGCATCAGCTACCGGTGAACTGGTGTTTGACAATGTAAAGGTTCCCAAAGAGAATATTTTCCCAACCATTAAAGGACTTAAAGGCCCGCTTACCTGCCTCTCCAGCGCACGTTACGGCATAGCCTGGGGTGCTCTTGGTTGTGCTATGGATTGTTATGATACTGCGCTGCGCTACGCAAAGCAGCGTGTGCAATTTGGCAGGCCGATAGCCGGTTTCCAGCTTACACAGAAGAAGCTGGCGGAGATGATCACAGAGATCACCAAGAGCCAACTGCTGAACTGGCGCCTGGGCGTGCTGCGCAATGAAGACCGCGCCACACCTGCACAAATATCTATGGCAAAACGCAATAGCTGTGACATAGCCCTGAAGGTGAGCCGCGAAGCCCGCCAGATACTGGGCGGCATGGGCATCACCGGTGAGTTCAGCATTATGCGTCACATGATGAACCTTGAGTCGGTAGTTACTTATGAAGGCACCCATGATATACACCTGCTCATTACAGGAATGGATGTGACGGGGTTGAATGCGTTTCAGTAATAGCTTCCAGCGGGGTCAGATCATTCAAATAATTAATCAGATTGAAGAAATATGTCTACTGAGAATGCAACATTTAAAGTACGCAACCGTGTTGTGGAAATAAAATGGGTTTCGCAATACTGCGACCACATTTTAGATAATCATATGGTCAGGAGCAAAGACCATGATCTTAGATTTTTGCAAATATCCAAACTATTAAAAACGTGCAAATACTTTGAACATGATGCGGGCCGTATATGGTACGGATACAATGAAATAAATGATATAAAATATAAGGTTGTTTTCATTTTAACAGTTAAATTTGCAGTAGTAAAAACCTGTTATCGCTATGGTTACGAAAAAGATCGAGAAAAAAGATAAGTATGCTGATTACCGATACAAGATCGTGACGCCGGAAGAGTTGCGCGAGGCTAAATGGCTGATCGAGCAGGGTGATTATAAGGATATGGACGATTATATTGACCGTATAACCCGTATTGAGATCAGGGTGATGAAACGTGCTGATGCTGAGAAAAAGAAAAAAAAACATAAGCAGAAGTTTAGTTGTTAAAAAAAGTAAGGCCGCATAAATAGTCTGTTCATTTTCTCGTCTAGCAGGGTTATTTTAAAATCAGTATTTATACTGATTTTTTTTATAGGAGGTGTTTTGTACTTTACCCAAAAATTATCTTTGTGAAAAAATTATTGCTTGCTGTCCTATTTTTTCCGTTTCTATCGATTGGCCAGATCATCACAACTATAGCGGGCAATGGCACACCGGTGCACGGTGGAGATGGGGGGCCTGCCACAGCAGCGGGAATCGAAGGTCCGGCGTTTCCGGCCTTTGATATTAATGGAAATCTTTATTTTGCTGAAAATTTACATAATACAATCAGCAGAATTTCTACTACTGGTATCATTACCACATATGCCGGAAACACGGTCGCTGGCTATAGTGGAGATGGCGGACCTGCCACTGCCGCCCAATTGAATAACCCGGTGGCCATAGCTGTTTATGTCAATAGAGTAGCGGCCAAAAGCTACATATATATATCCGATGAGGGCGGCCAGAGGATTCGCAAAGTTGATGTTATAACGGGCATTATATCCACATTTGCGGGAACCGGGGTGGCAGGCTATAGTGGAGACGGTGGGCCTGCAACTAATGCCAAGATGTTCCAACCATTCGGTATCGCGTGTGATACTGTGGGAAATGTTTACTTTGCGGACTATTATAATTACAGGATCCGTAAAATTGACACTTTCGGTATTATTTCCTTATTTGCAGGGAACGGCGTGGCAGGATATGCGGGGGATGGGGGACCTGCAACGGCAGCCTCAATTTATCCGGTTGGTATTGCTGTTGATAAACATAACAATGTGTATTTTGGAGGACCTGAAAATGTAATTCGTAAAATAAATTCAGTTACAGGTATCATTTCAACTATTGCCGGCGTGGGAACCGCAGGTTTTAGCGGCGACGGAGGACCAGCCACTGCTGCACAATTGAATCATCCTGAATCTGTGGTTGTGGATCGAGAGGGAAATGTTTACTTGAGCGACAATGACAATCACAGGGTCCGCAAAATTGATACTGTTGGCACCATAACAACGGCTGCAGGTAATGGTGTTCCCTTTTTTGCTGGCGATAATGGCCCAGCCACTGCCGCGGAACTTTATATTCCAGAAGGGATTGCATTGGATGGTTGTGGGAATTTGTATATTGCAGACGATGAAGAAATGCGCATCCGCAAAGTCACTTTTAACCCCGAGGGCATACCGTCCGTAAGCATATCGGCCGCGCCGGGGGACACTGTGTGCATCGGCACACCTGTTATTTATACTGCCTCTGTCACAGCTAGCAGTACTTTTGAATACCAATGGTTTGTAAATGGGATATTAACAAGTTCCACAAGTAGTACATATACTTATACACCTGTAAGTGGCGATTCGATAAGTTGTGTGTTTGTGGGCACGAGTACCTGTAGTAACCAAACTTCAATCTGCAGCAGTAATATAATTTACATGCTCATCGACACATTTGTCAACTCTTCCATTTCTTTGAATGCATTTCCAACAGCCTCGGTTGGAGCAATAGTTACGATTAATGCTGTGGTTGCAAATGCTGGGAGCAGCTATAATATTAAATGGTTTAATAGGGGAGTGTTATTCAATACCACATCTATCTCAAGTGTTAACTATATCAAAGCAGCAGGTACAGACAGCATTACAGCCACTATAGTGCCATTGTCATCATGCTATGATAGCAGCATGTCTGCAATAGTGACGGTTGCAGCATCTACTACCGGTATTAATATGGTCGTGACCCAACCATCAATATTTCTCTACCCCAATCCCGCCACCACATCCCTCACGATCACCTCTGCCGATAAAATTACCCATATAACCATCACCAATCTTTTAGGGCAAACGGTTTACAGTTCTCAGTTTGCAGTCGGCAGCCTGCCTGCCGGACAGGCAGGTTTGCTGGCCAGCATTGATGTTGCTTCTTTTCCTGCTGGTATGTATTTTGTGAGGGTTAATGATAACGTGGTGAGGAAGTTTGCGAAGGAGTAACGTAGTAGGTGTCCCATCCCGATGGCTATCGGGACAAGTGTGGGACACCTATGTATTCATGCCAGTTAATAATAGGTTACCTTCGCGGCAACTTTATTGCGATCCATATGACTTTTGATGAATTAAATTTAAGCAGTCCTTTATTAAAAGCATTGGATGACCTCGGTTATAAACATCCTACTACCATCCAGGAGAAAATTTTCTCGGTTATCATGTCCGGCAGGGATGTGATAGGTATAGCCCAGACCGGCACGGGTAAAACATTTGCCTACCTGCTGCCATGTCTGCGCCAATGGAAGTATGCAAAGGACAGGGCTCCGCAAATACTGATAATAGTGCCTACCAGGGAACTGGTAAAGCAGGTGGAGGAAGAAGTTAAAAAGCTGAGCACCTATATGACCCTTGAAGTGGTAGGGGTGTACGGAGGGGTAAATATGAAGCCGCAAACCCTGCGGGTGGAAGAGGGACTGGATGTGCTGGTGGCAACACCGGGCCGTCTGCTGGACCTGGCGCTGAATGGCTCGCTGAAATTGAAGCAGATAAAGAAACTGGTGATAGATGAAGTAGATGAAATGCTGAACCTCGGCTTTCGCACGCAGCTGAAGAATATACTGGATATGCTGCCACCGCAAAGGCAGAACCTGATGTTCTCCGCTACAATGACGGATGATGTTGAGTTACTTATAAATGACTATTTCAAAGGCCCTGTTACCGTGGAGGCTGCACCTACAGGCACGCCGCTTGATAACATCAACCAGCGGGTGTATTACGTCCCAAACTTTAATACCAAGGTAAACCTGCTTACATACCTGCTCAATCACCAGGAAGAAATGAACCGGGTATTGGTCTTCGTTGCCACAAAGCAACTTGCCGACCAGCTATTTGATGAAATAGAGCCTCATTTTCCGGGTGTTGTGGGGGTGATACATTCCAACAAATCGCAGAACCACCGGTTCAATACTGTAGATCAGTTTCAGCAGGGCAATTACCGATTTATCATAGCTACCGATGTTATTGCAAGGGGTATAGATATTGCCGATGTAAGCCACGTTATTAATTTCGATACCCCCGAGGTGCCGGAAGCATACATGCACCGCATAGGCAGGACCGGCAGGGCTGATAAGACCGGCATCTCAATGGCCTTTGTAACAGAGAAAGAAAAAGAGAGTCTTGAGCGCATAGAAGCCCTGATGAATTATAACGTGCCTGTAGTGCCGTTGCCGGCCGACCTGGAAATATCATCGGTGCTTACCGAAGACGAAATACCCAAGGTGCGCATGAAAGAGGTGCTCATTCAGCTGCCAAAGCGCGGCGAAGGCAATCCTGCATTTCACGAAAAATCAGCGAAAAACAAAAAAGTGAATGTAAAGGTCAAGCATTCAGATAAAATGATGAAAAAATACGGCAAGCCGATCACGAGAGGGCAGAAAAAGAAGTAAGCCGTGTATTAATTTGCCCCGAAGTAAAGACGTAGCACTGCAACGTCTCCACCACACAACATGTGCACGGCATTATAATAAATGATCGAGGTCAATCCTTTTTCAGTGATCCGGCATAGCGGCGCAACTGCAACGTACGGGCCCTCACCAGGTCTATACGGCTATCCTGGCGCACCATGCACCACCTGTTGCCGGGGCAGTTAAACATATTGTCATAAGACGCAAATTCTGCATCGCGGAAGGCAACCCATGCAGTTTGCGCCTGTTTAAGCGCTGCCTTGTCTTTAGGCTTCTTTACCGATTTCAAGAGCTTATCATAAGCATGGTCCAGCTCTTTGTTCCACTTGCCATAGGCAATAAAAGCACAACCATCTATATTGCCTGAGGAGGTGTCTTTTAAAAGGCAATTCCTGTAGGCAATATCGATCGCATCCTCCGCAACAACCTGGGCGGATGCGCGGCCCACCAGCTGCAACAGCAGAAGCAGGAGTAAATATATTTTGGGCATAGTTCTTTATTTGCAAATCAAATATACTAATAGCATCGTTTATTTTCGCTTATAGATTTCTGCCCAAACTATACCTTTTTCGATCCTTTTGGCCAGGTAAAAGCCGGTATCGCCCTTGATCTGTAAGTAGCGCTTTTCATCGGGTTCTATATCATCAAACACGGCGTAATGGGTATTTGAGCCAACCTCCCACTTTACATTTTTGAATGCCTTTTCTGAATGCAGAAATCCTGTTGCCGGATCGGTTAAATGCTGAGATTCCATAAACATAGCACCGATCTGCTGGTCTCGGGCTACATTTTTTTCAAAATAGTCTGTCACGCCCTGCTGAACCGTTAGTGCGTCAAAAATGCCGTGCTCACAGTCGCCGTAGACCTCGTTATGCATATATGCCCGTACGCCAATGCCAAGAACCAACAAAATGACTGGGTAATACAGCCACGTGAAAGACAGTTTGATCACTTGCAGATAAAAAACAGAAGTAATGAAAAGCATCGGTATCATAGCTGCCAGTATATACCGGGGCGTAAAGAAGTTCATTGCGGAAAAACACAGAAAACATAAGATGAACCAGCCGCTCAGCCGTATCAGTTTTCTTTGTTGCGGGCTTGTGCAATATTCGCTGGCAGAATAGGTGTAAATAAAGCACAATGCGGACAATATAAACACAATAAAAAAAGGCACGCTGGGTAAAAGCCGCCCGGCGCGGGTATCATCCACGAAATAGTAAATGCAGACAACAGGTAACAATATTGTCAGCAGTTTCAGTTTTTTTCGTTTGATGGCCGTAATTACGGCAACAGCTGCCAACAGGAGGAAATAGTAGTTTCTCATCTGCGCACAATACAGCGTTTCTATACCACACATACGGAAGTTGAACCAGACAATATTCCATTTGTGCTGTATCATGCCATTATGCATCGGGAAGATATACCAGCCCAGCAGGTGCTTCTGTATCAGGAAAAAGACAGCGATCAGTACGCAAGGGATCCCTACAGACAGTAGCCTGTAGAGGAGCAATTTCAGTGAAGTACCTTTCTTAAAAGAGCCAGCAATGGCGTCAATGCCCAAAACAGCCCCCATTACCAGGCCGCTCTCTTTGGTATAAAAAAGCAGGGTGAGGCATAAAGCAGTTAAAAGATATTTCTCTTTTGCGTAAAAAACAAGGCTTAAAAAGCACCAAAGCGCCACGAGCATTTCAGGCAATAAAATTGATGACTGGATAAAAAACATTTCCTGGACAATAATAAGGGTCAACGCCAGCACAGCCACCCGACAGCCGAATATACGCAGTGCCGTTTCATATATTGCGATGAGAAAAAGAACAGAGATCAGCAGGGCAAACGAATGTAATGAAACATGCGAAGTGCCAAATATATTCATCCAAATAGCTGCCAGGGCATGAAACAAAAGGGGATGGCCGCGCGACAATTCCGCGTCTATAGCGTTTGGCATCAGGCTAGGCCCGTGTATATACATAGCCTTTAGCGCCGGTGCGTATGGCCAGCATTCATCCCAATAAAAAGCATAATGCAACTGCGGGATCTTGAGCGCAACAAAGATCAGGAGAATGATAAATAAAGGAAGTCTGTCCTTAATATACGTGGGCATATTTTGATTTTCTACCAGGAAGCGGGCTTATCAAAGCTATAAACTTAATACAATATTGCACTCGCGGAGAAAAGAAGATGTAAATACTTAATTTGAAACCGATCGTGATTTGTATCGGGGTGGCGAAAAATCCCCCGATTTTTCACACAGTTATTATTTGCATTTATTGTGCAGTATAACCGTCATGCCTTACTTTTGCCGTCTAAAATAAAATCAGATATAATGAATTTAAAACACAGATCCCTTGTCTCCGTAGCTATTGGGGCAGTTGTATTGGGGATGGCATCATGCCAACCGTCTGGCACAAATTCAGGTGGTAGTGCTATCAAATTGCTGGATGCAGCTAATATGGATACGACAGTACATCCCGGCGATAACTTCTTTCAGTATGCCGGTGGCAACTGGTTGAAGAACAATCCAATTCCTGGCAGCGAGACGCGGTGGGGCAGTTTCAATATCCTCGCGGAAAATAACTACAAAGCATTGCATGGCTTGCTTGATTCTGCAGCAGGCATAAAGAATGCAGCCGCCGGCAGCGCGGTGCAGAAGGTGGGCGATTTTTACCGCACAGGTATGGATAGCGCCACTATAGATAAGGCAGGTATCACGCCACTTAATGACATTATTGCGCGCATCAATGGCATAAAAGACGCCAACGGCGTAATGGCGGAAGTGGCGCTGGAACAAACTCAGGGCATCGGACCATTGTACAGCTTTGGTATATCGCCAGATGACAAAAATGTAACAAAGGAGATATGCCAGTTCGGGCAGGGTGGCCTCGGTATGCCAGGCCGTGAATATTATTTTGATAAGGATGAGCGCACAGCAAAGATCCGCGAAGCATATACGCAGTACATCCCAAAGATGTTGTCATTAATGGGTGATGCCAATGCTGAGAAGAATGCAGCCGATATCTACAAGCTGGAACTGGCGCTTGCAGGCGCATCTATGACGCGCGTGGAAATGCGCGATCCATACAAATTGTATAACAAATATGACATAGCCGGCGCAAACAAGGCAATGCCTGGTACCGACTGGAAAATGATACTCACCGGCCTTAAGGCAGGCAGCACTGACAGTATTATTGTAGGTATGCCAGCATTCTTTACCGAAGTAGCAAAGCAAATGAAGAGCACTTCTGTTGAAACCTGGAAGAACTACTTAAAATTTCACCTGGTGAATGATATGGCATCAGAGCTGAGCAGCGGATTCGACTCTACTCACTTCAACTTTTATGGCAAGACCATGAATGGCCAGAAAGAGCAGAAACCAAGGTGGAAGCGAATATTGCAGGCAGTGGACGGATCTATAGGTGATCTGCTGGGCCAGCTATATGTGGACAAATACTTTAAACCAGAAGCAAAAAAGCGTATGCAGGAGCTGGTGGATAACCTGCAATCTACTTATGCGGAGCGCATACAAAAGCTGGACTGGATGAGCGACAGCACTAAGAAAAAAGCGCTGACGAAGCTGAATGCCTTTATGAAAAAAATAGGCTATACCGACAAATGGAGAGACTATAGCGCTATGACAGTAGTGAACAATGACTATCTGAAAAATGTACTTGCCGCAGAACAATGGTCCTACAACTATAACCTCAGCAAACTTGGCAAACCGGTTGACCGCACTGAATGGGGCATGACACCACCAACAGTAAACGCCTATTACAATCCGGCATTCAACGAGATCGTATTCCCTGCGGGTATCCTCCAGTTCCCATTCTTCGATGAGAGCGCGGATGATGCGGTGAACTACGGAGGAATAGGTGCCGTAATAGGCCACGAGATGACGCATGGCTTTGACGACCAGGGCCGCCTGTATAATGCTGAGGGTAACCTGAGCAACTGGTGGAGCCCGGGCGATTCTGCAAATTTTACAACGAAAGCGAAGATTATGGTTGACCAGTTCAACAAAGTGATTGTTATTGATACAAGCCATGCAAATGGCACCCTAACTGAAGGTGAGAACCTTGCGGACCTGGGTGGTATTAATATCGCTTACGAAGCGTTCAAAAAAACAAAGCAAGGGCAGAGCACTGAAAAAATAGACGGCTTTACACCAGACCAGCGCTTCTTCCTGAGCTGGGCCCAGGTATGGCGCTCTAATATCCGCCCTGAAGCATTGGCAGCCCGCCTCAAAACTGATCCGCATTCTCCGGGTGTGCTCCGGTGCAATATGCCGATCAGCAACATGAAAGCATGGTATGATGCCTTCGGTATTAAACCAACCGACAAAATGTACCGTCCAGAAAATGAAAGGGCGCGGGTTTGGTAATTGATTTTCGATTTATCATTATAGTTGTAGAGGCCGTCTCAAAAGCAATTTTGAGGCGGTTTTTCTTTTTGCTGTAAAACGAAGTTGTTCTTGGTTGTATTATCTGTTATAGTAGGTAATGAAAGCTGAGGGCTTAAAAAGTAGCTTTTTATGCTACTTTTTTCCTCA
>CAIRTW010000192.1 GCA_903881585.1 uncultured Bacteroidota bacterium
GAAAACTGTTTGGTTGGGTTATCAAAGGGTATGCGATGCCGAAGTTTTTTATACTACTTTTAGGCAATTAAATTTGGGTAAGGCATAGCTACCGGTAGGCAGGCTTGGCGGTCTTAAAAACGAAATGAGGGAACTGCGAGCTTTGCGACTTTGCGAGAAACCTTTTTGCGATACCGGAGATCAAACCAATCCAAAGTCCCAATTCCAAATTCCACCCTACTTAAAGATCGCCTGTTTCAGTTTCCATCTTACCGACTTGTTTTTCATCACTATAATGTACAGCGCCCTTTCCCCACCAAAATTGCGGAAGAATCGCTCCACACCCTCATCCATACTACCCTCCAGGTCAAAGGTAGCGCAGCCTCTTGCCTTAGCCTCCTTTATCGTGTGCCACAGTAGCAGCGACATAGCCCTGTAGCTATTCTTAGCATGGTTTTGCCCGCCCATAAAGTAGTAGCTGCATTGCTCATCCCACACCTGCCACACTACGGCTTCTATCGTGCCCTGCTTGTCTTTTGCCACCCATAGCGCTGCGGCATCATTGGCCATGCAGCCATCCATTATCCGCTGCATATGCTTGAACGTAAACGGTATAGACTTCCCTTTTTTGCCCAGTGTTTCTTTCTGAAAATTATACAAGTCCTTCAGGTGCTCTGGCGAATTGCTCACGGTCACCTCGCTTTCAGCTATGCGTATGTTGCGGCGGGTAGCATCCTTCATATTCTTCAGCAGCGTCTCTTCCGTCTCCGCCAGCTCCAGCAAGAACGTCTGCTGTACCCTCGCTTCCAGTTCATGTTTTTTTAGCAGCCCCGCCTGCTTCATACCAGGTTGCAAGGCCAGGTGCCACACCTTCGCTTTCGGCATCTGGGTCATTAGCTCGGCTACAGTCTCATGTTCAAAACTGTCTGCATTGCTTTCCTTTAGCCCCGCCGGATAATACACCTGCGGCCCCATATATGGCGTCAGCATCGGCGTACGCACCAGCTTCACGCCCAGCTTGCTTTCTACCGGGTAGGGCCACGCCCCGGTTACCTGGTCGCCCTTCATAGCTATAGCTACGTCCCATTTTTCACACGCCACATCCAGCCACCACGGCTTTTCAAACAAAGGCGCCACCCTGCTCTCTGCACATATCTTTATGTATTGTTCCTTGTTAGTCATTTTTCTTTTTAGTCAAAAGTAGAAAGTCTACAGTTCACGAGCCGCTACGTAACTCACTCTACCTCACCCTCTCCCTCTCCTTATGCACTGGTTGTCATAGTCTGCAACGATCATATCCCCGTTATCCGAAAAAATTGCATCACCAGGTACCATTTGCGCGCCTAAAGGTGGCCTTCCATCACCGGAATATCCCCATGTCCGATTTCCGGCAACAGTAGTAATAATACCAGTTATGGCATCTACCCTTCGGACAACGCCATTACCAAATTCTGTAATAAACAGATTATACTGTTTATCAACAAATAAACCTGTAGGCCTACTTAATTGGGCATTCGTTGCCAAACCGCTATCTCCTGAATCTGGGAACCATAGCTTGGCATTTACCGCCGGGCCATTGTCTCCACCGTAACCTGCGCTCGTGTCTTTATTGGCGATAGTGGCAATAACCTCAACCTGCCCCCGCCCCACAAGCGGCACACAGGCAATAGCAACAAGCAATATGAAAACAACCTTCTTTAAGTTGTAACAAATCTAAACATAAATTACCTGCTTATTATGCTCCCGCACATTTGCAACAAAATGAGAGCTGCACAACACCTCCCCCTCCTTTTTTAGGCTACCGTGTACCCACAAGTATTTTTATATAATAAGTCATGCCTCGTAGAGGCAATTAAAAATGAGGTAAGGCAAAAAAGATGTGGGTACACGGTAGGTTTTCATGCCGGGGTGGTTGGCTCGCGCCAGAGACGCAACTTGGTCAGGTAACCCATTCCACCCCACACTCTCTTTGGAGTTCCCGCCAGGGAAGGAGCGCAGCTCGCGAGGAAAGCTAAAAAAGCGGGGTTACCATCAACCCAATACCAAAACCTATCTGCACACTTCGCAATTCCATGCTCCAAAACCAGATAACCCCGCTTTGTTAATCAATTGCAAACGGCGTGCCAGAAATTTATTTGAAAATACAATTTAGTAAATAATTTAAAATCAATCGTTTACACTTATAGTTCAAATTTCTTTGAAAAAATTTCAAAAAATGTTTTGCAGTTTCAGAAACCAGATATACATTTGTATTAACAAATCATTAGTCAACGATTCACAAATCATTAATGAATATGAAAACATTATCCCTGATACTCGCAATTACAATCATCAGCGCAAACGGCGCTCTTGCACAGAAACGCATCGTTGAGAATGCCGGCAAAGAAGTTGCCCTCGTTCCTGCCATCGGCGCCAAAGTATTGGCCGACAGAAAAGCCTGCGCCATAACCAACAAATCTGTTGACCGTACGGTTACGGTTCGCATAGAAGAGTCGGTAATGGTTAACGACTATTTACAAAAAAGAATAAAGGTGATTGAGAAGATCGGGCCTAACGAGCAGAAATTCGTAGGCTACGCAGGCTGTGAGGCCAACGTACTTGGCGAAAAATGCCAGGGCTACAAGATTCTGCTCGCCTATTATGATGATGCACGCTCTGCAGCGCCACAAATGAACGTAAAAACAACAGAAGCTGTCGCATCTCTCAAATAATAACAACACTTCAATTATCCTGCCGAAAGCCGCAACATCGTTTGCGGCTTTCTTTATGCACCTTATTCCAGATCTTAACCGGTGGCATGAAAGTTAACAGGTATCAATTAAATGATTATCAATACATTATCGCAGATGTAAGGCTTGCACCTTATGGCAAACAGCTTTTTCCAGAAATTTTTTTTAAAGAACTGGGTTACCTTTTTCCAATTCCGGTATAAACTGCAAAATCTAACTCAAAAACAAAAATTTATGAAACTTGTAAAATTAAGCGTACTCGCTCTTTCAATGGGTCTTTTTTTAGCTTCTTGCGGTAACGGTAGCGACGCTGCTGCTAAGGCAAGCGCTGATTCTGCTGCTTCTGCTGCAACTGCAACTCCAGTAGCTGCTCCAGCTCCAGCTCCAGCTGACACAACTGCTAAGCCAGCTATGGATACTACTAAGCCAGCTGCCACAGAAAATAAGATGGAGAAGAAAGAAGAAAAGAAAATGGAAAAGAAGAAATAATTTTTCCTTCTTCGATATTAATAATAAAACACTCCAATCGGGGTGTTTTATTATTTTGTCGATTTTGTCATCCTGAGCGCAGTCGAAGGTGAGCAAGAAATGAGCAACAATTGAGCAATAGTTTCCCACATTATTCCGCATATTTCATTGATTATCAATGAAAATAGCTCTGGAGTGCACAAAAATGTTTTTTCGGAAAAATGTGCAATAAATAGAGGGAAGTATAAGTGTTTTGCCCCGGCTCACACAAACCGCATAAAACCTACCATACCCTGAAATAATGGCCTTGAGGGCATTAAAAACGGCATAAATATATACACTTACACTTGGCGGCCTTAAAAAACGAAATGAGATAAATGAGAGAATTGCGAGCTTTGCGGCTTTGCGAGAAACATTTACACCCCCCTCTTTTGCGAGAGTAAAAAATCAGGAAAACCCTTAATCAAGGTTCAGGCCTTCCTCCTCCACAGACTTAAACGTAAACTTCCGTTGCGATATGTAGCTCAGCACCGCTGTAATAATGCAGATAACGGTATATCGCACAGTTTGGTTGATCATAGGCAGGCAGAACGCGAACAACTTGATGAGCAAGTAAGTCATAAGAATAAACGTAGCCGTGGTAAGCGCATAGCGGAACAGCTGTATCCGGCCATGCAGGTTCGACTCCGGAAACACAATGTGGCGCGACAATATAAACCCTGCTGGGAAACTGATAGCAAAAGCTATGATCCATGCGGCCACCTCTGCGGCGATGGTCAGGCCGCCAAAAATAGGAACAGGATGGCCATGAAAAAGATGGTTGAAAGCAAGCGAATCGATAACGATGTTGAGTACGGTGTTAAAGCCCCCACAGGCAAGGTACCGGAAAGTTTGGGTAGGTATGATACCAGTAAAAGGCCGGTGGCAAAAATCTATAAACCCAACTATTATATGTCTGATCCTATCGTGCACCTTAAAATTTAGGGTGCAAAGGTAAGGGATATTAATAAATATATGCACTTTACCACTTCAAATCCCTCATTTTCCCGAACAGCGCTTTCTCCCGGTTGCCGCAGCTCCGCAACAGTTCACTAAGCTCATCATATGAAACCACATCCGACTGCCGGGCCTTCAGTATCCGGGCTGCGCTATAGGCAAAATGCCGCCACTCATCGCCTATTGAGGTCAACTCTTCCGAGAAAGCCAATAGGTCGTCCCGCTTCAGCAACTGGCCGGCCTCCTGCAAAAAGGCAGCATATATATAGCGGAAGCCGGCACCGCCCGTGCCTATCTCCTCCTGCATGCGCACCACATTGCCCAGGTACAGGGCAGCTTTTCGGGGCGGCAGTTTTTTTGGGTAGTCGCTTATTCTGTTGGCCAGGTTAAATATCGCCTTGTTCCCAAACCATGGCAGCGGTGGGCCCAGCATAAAAAAACAGGTCTGCTTTATGCCCTGCTCTATAGCTTTGGCCATATTCATATTTTTCGATGTCCCGGTAATGTAATACATGTATCCCTTAGGCTCGGGAAAACCCTTTGCAAACCGCGACTTAATGAGATCTGCCGGAGCTATGGTAACCATGTCTTCCAATACAGGATCGCTGATCAGGTAATCACCTTCCTGCTTGCCATAAGAGACAAAGTTGTGCGCATTGAAGTGGAAGCGAAAAGCCTCTGGCAAATAGGGTAAGTAAAACACACTGCCCAGTATGCCCACCGGCTTGCCGGTTGCCAGTACGTCATCCAGCGCCTGCATGGCTTTGGCCGGGTCGCTGAATTTCTGGGCCTGTATCTGCACACCCAGTCGCTGGGCTACCCGCTTAAAGATAGCGCCCGGCCAGATGCGGTAGGTGGTACCCGGCACACCGCTAACCTTCAGCATCGGCAGGTGTCCGAAAAACAGGCCGGCGCCTATACCAAAGGCCATTGGCTCACTGATATTGATGCCCTCATGCGCCAGGAGATTGGAGGTAACCCCGCTCTCGCAGTGGGCATGTTGGTGATGTACGTATGGTTTATCGCTCATGAATTGTTTTTCCCGAAGCCCGTAAGCTCGGCTGTGGTAATGTTAAATATCTGTGCGTATTTATCCAGCATAGCAATACCTAGTTTATTAAATACTCCGGGGCTGAAATGGCGCTTCACCTGCCATTGCCACTTACCCGCGTATCGCGCCAGCAGTGCCAGGTCCATCAGGTTTTTCTGCATGAAGTATGGTATAGGGCTTAGCAAGCCCGCCTTTACTTTGGCTTCGGTCTCGGCGAGGTTTTCGTCAATATCGTCCCAGGCCTGCTTTATGGCCACATTCTCCGCTTCCCAGCCCGCAGAGCCTACACCGGTGTACTTGCCGTCTTTATCCACGGCATATACCAGTTTTTTCAGCGTATCTCCGGACTTTATATTCCGAGGGTCCTGCGGCACTTCGTTTACGTTCATTTATAAAACCAAAATTCAAAAGTGAAAATTCAAAAAAACGCTCTTTTTCATTCAAGGTCCGAAAATCCATTTTTCAATTTTGAATTTTGGCTTTTGAATTTGAAAGATAAAGAATAACCGGGAAATGGTCGCTGTAACCATTTATCCAGTGAGGGCCTGCAAACGAGCGATGCGGCTCACCATCGTGTCCCTTGTAGTGATCTACAATAAAATCGGGCCGGTATATCTCGGCTTTGTCATAATGCAGCTTATGGTTCTTATTGGCAAGAAAACCACCGGATATGATCACCTGGTCAAACAGGTTCCAGCTGCCACGATAAGCTTCTGTGCCTGTAGCCCCTTTGTATATCTCGGCCCAGGGATCATACAGGCCGGTTTCGGTCACCTCATTTGGTGCTGCTTTGGCGCCCAGCACAGTCGTTATACTATTGTCCGTCGGGTTGTCGTTGAGGTCTCCCATAACTATGATCTTTGCTCCGGGCCGGGTTTTCATAATGGCAGTTATGGCATCTTTGTCCACCTGTGCCGCTGCGGCTCTTTTGGCATCACTGGCATGCTCACCACCTCTGCGCGATGGCCAGTGGTTCACAAATATATCTACTGTATCGCCGGCAAGTACGCCATACACATGCAGCACATCCCTCGTCACCGATTTGCCTTCAAACGCCGAAAGGTCCACAGGCAGCGGTTCTGAGCTTATGGCGGTGAAGTACCTGGGATTGTAGAGCAGCGCCACATTTATGCCACGCGGGTCGGGCCCGTCATACCATGCGTATTTATAGTTACGCTTCACAAGCTCCGGCTGATGTGCAAGATCGGTAAGCACAGTACTGTTCTCCACTTCTGCCAGCCCTATGATGGCCGGGCCATCATCGCCACCCATGTTTTGCAGCACGGTGGCAATGTTGTGCAGCTTTTGCTCATAGACGCGCTGCGTGTAGTGGTACTTACCATCTGGAGTAAAGTCTTCTTCTTCCTTTGCCGGATTATGGACAATGTCGAAAAAATTCTCGCAATTGTAAAAAGCAACAGCGATCTGACGGCTGTCCGTTTTTTGAGCACATCCCGCAAAACCGATGATCATCAAAGCCAGGGTAATAAATGTTATTGCTTTTTCTCTTGGTCGCATTAACATGATGTTTAGGTTAAATCAATTTTTGAACGAAAAATTTTCGCTAATTTTCATAAAAATACAGATAACTATGTCAATGAATCAAGGCTTAATTGCCGAACTCAAAATGGAGACAGCCTCCACTAAGAAAATGCTGGAGCGTGTGCCTGTGGACCAGAATGACTGGAAGCCACACGCCAAATCGATGAAGATGGGCAACCTCGCCAACCACGTAGCCGAGCTGCCAGGATGGATAGCCATGACCATGACTACCGATGAGCTTGACCTTTCCACTATGGACTACAAGCCGGTAATATCTACCACCACAGAACAACTCATTGGCAAGCTCGATGAAAACGTGAACAAAGCAGTTACCTCACTGGAGAATGCCAAGGACGAAGACTTTGGCAAGATGTGGACACTACGCAATGGTGCACATGTGATCTTCAGTATGCCCAAGATAGCCGTGATCCGCTCTATGGCCTACAGCCACCACTACCACCACCGCGGCCAGCTCAGCGTCTATCTCCGCCTGCTGGATATACCTGTTCCTGGCATGTATGGCCCAAGCTACGATGAAATGAATGTACCTGCGCCAGAAGTGGCGAGCGCGAATTAATTTTACCGTTTGTGATATTATAAAAGCGGCCGGTTTGGCCGCTTTTGCTTTTTTGAACGGATGAAATATTCAGGCCACTCCGTTACCAGATGTATATCTTGTTTACACCACTTGCTACAGCTACCAAACCACCAGAACTAGATGGCATGTATACCACCCCGGTAATAGATACATATTGCCCATGAACATTGGGATTGGTGACCCAATATTGAGTTGTTACACTATCTCCGGGGCCTGTGGCAATAGTATTATTTAAGAAAACACCTGCGGAGTCAGGAAAAGCGGAAAAATACACCACCTGCCCCACAGACGCATAACCAGTGTTGCAAATAAGTTTTGCAGTGATGCTACTATACGAAGTGACCGTGTCCGGCAAACTGGAAGTGCCTACAATGACAGACAAAGCAGAGGGATAAGCAGTAGCAAAATTTATAGTAGCATTGTTAGCGTAAGAAACTATGCCGGATAAAGTAGCGGTAACGTAGGCCTGTTCTGCACTATTATCTTTCAGATAGGCGCGTGCAATAGGCAGTGCATTTGCGGTTTTATCAAGGCCCGTATCTATGAGCGCGACATGTACGGTGTATGACGTCGAATCATTTGAGAAAACGCCCTTGGTCGTCGTAAATGTTATCGAGTTCGTCGTCAGCAAAACATTTGAATCGGTTGTTGTTGCCACTATTGTCGTGTAAGTGCTGCTATCTGCGATACCCGCCCCATTTACTGTGTATGCTCCATTGCTTTGCAGCACATAAATCGCTATTGTATCTGTAGCCTGTAAAAGTGATAAAGTAACGTTATGATTTATACGGGAAAAACACCCTTATTTTCCAGCTTTTTAGACGGGAAATGAGCGGAATATACTTATGGGATAAGTACAATAACAAAAACGTAACATTTCAGAGAAAAATAATTAAGCGGTATTTTGTATGGTATTACAGCAGCAGTATCGATAGCCCGTAATCTGCGCAGAGTATCATCACACAGGTAAGCACTACCGCCTTGGTCGACGATCGGCCTATTTCCAGCGCACCACCTTCTACATTGTAGCCGTAGTAAGCCGGGATAATGGTGATAAAAAAGGAGAATGTAAACGCCTTAGCTATGGCAAAGAAAAGGTTGTAGGGCTTGAAGCCAGAGGTGAGGCCGAGGAAAAACTGTTGCCTTGTAAGGATGTTGGAGAACATACCGGCAAGGTAACCACCCCATATGCTTATGGCTATTGAGATAATAATAAGGCACGGTATCATAAGCATGCCTGCAAGTATCTTCGGCATTATGAGGTAGGTCTTGGTATTGATGCCCATTATTTCCAGCGCATCTATTTGCTCGCTTACACGCATATTGCCAAGTTCCGACGATATCTTAGATCCAATAACACCCGCCAGCACTATGCACACCAGTGTTGGAGAAAACTCTATGATGGTGGAATCCCTCACCAGCGTACCTATAACCGACTTTGGTATCAGTGGGCTGATGAGCTGGTAGGCAAACTGCACGGTCATTACCATGCCCATGAATAAGGAAATGATGAGGACGATAGGAAGCGAGCCGATGCCTATATCCATGCACTGCTCCATGAATTCGATCCAATAGACTTTAAGGTTCTCCGGCTTGGTGAAGCCGCCCAAAACCATTAAAACCAGCTTGCCGAAATGCCCGAAAAAACGCTTCATATCCAGCGCAAAGGTAAGGGAAAGGAAAACTCCAAAAAGAAAATTCCAAAACCCAAATGAAATTCCCAAAAGAAAATTCCAAAACCCAAAATGAACGTTCCAAAGCCCAAGACAATTTGGCAAAGAGAGATCCCACCCTTTGCAGGATGGGATCTCTCGTACCTTGGAATTCAGACTTTTCTTTTTGGAATTTTTTAAGCCAGCTTCTTCAGCTCTTCCACACGTGCTTCACGATCTACTTCCTGCTTCAGGGAACCTTTCTTGTCCATGTCCACAAGCACTGGTGCAGCAACAAAGATAGATGAGTAAGTGCCTGTGAACACACCTATAAGCATCGCGAATGAGAAGCCTCTTGTAGCCTCACCACCAAAGATGAACAATATAAGCAGTGTGATGAATACACACAACGAAGTCATGATGGTACGGCTCAGCGTATCATTGATGGCACGGTTGATAACACTTGCCTTATCCTCATCCGGCGACTTGCGGAAATACTCACGGATACGGTCGAATACGATAACGGTATCATTCATCGAGAAGCCGATCACCGTAAGGATAGCCGCGATAAAGTGCTGGTCTATTTCCAGTGCAAATGGCACTTTGCCCTTGAAGAAAGAGAACACTGCCAGTGTAAGGCATACGTCATGCAGCAATGAAAGAAGCGTACCCAGTGAATACTGCCATTTGCGGAAACGCAGCAGTATGTAAAGGAATATCGCGATCAGGGAAATGATCGTTGCCTTCACCGCGCCGGCCTTCAGGTCATCAGAGATGGTAGGCAACACTGTTTGCGAGCTCTGCAGGTATTTTGCATTAAAGTTGGCAAATGTAACGCCGTCTGGTATCAGGTGCTCCTTCGTGAGGCTCTGCCATAATGTAGAGTCCACCTTCTGCTGTATGCCCTGGCCCGGTGTAGTAATAAGGTAAGAAGTAGTGATGTTCAGCTCATTATTCGTGCCGACAGTTTTCACTATCGGGCGCTCTCCGAAGTATGATTTCAGTTTCTCGCGCACATCTTCAGTCTTATATTTCTGGTCGAACTTAATAGTATAGCTACGGCCTCCTTTAAACTCCACACCCTGCTCAAACCCGGTCCACCAAGTGCTTGCGCCCATCAGCAATACGATTACTGTGATAACGTAAGTGTATTTCCTTGCCTCAACGAATTTAAAATGTGCTTTCTTAAAAATGCTCTTGGAAAGGCCGGTGAAATATTTGAAGTGGCGCTCACGCTTGGTGTACATGTCTGTAACCAGGCGGGATACGAGGATACCGCAGAACAGCGATAATAAGATACCGATGATCTGTGTTGTTGCAAAACCCTTTACAGGGCCAAGGCCGAACACGAAAAGGATAATAGCCGTGATCAGTACCGTGATGTGACCATCGAGTACCGGAGCGTAAGAACGCTTGTAACCATCAGATACCGCCTGCTGGTAACTCTTGCCCAGCGTCAGCTCCTCTTTTATACGCTCAAAAATGATAACGTTGGTATCCACCGCCATACCTACCGTAAGCACCAGGCCGGCTATACCAGCCATAGTAAGCGTAGCGTGCAACGCTGCCAGAACGCCAACAGTAAATATAAGGTTGAGGATAAGGGAAACGTCTGCTATGATACCGCCGGTATTATAATACAACAGCATCAGTGCGAAAATAACAACGAAAGAGATAATGAGCGAGTTCATACCCTTGTCGATGTTCTCTGCACCCAGAGTTGGACCTACTACCTGCTCCTGCACAATGTGCGCCGGTGCCGGCAGCTTACCAGACTTCAGAATGTTCGCAAGGTCGGTAGCCTCATCTATGCTGAAGTTGCCGGATATTTCTGTATTACCACCACTGATCTCGTCAGTTACACTTGGACTTGAATAAACACGGTCATCAAGTACCACGGCTATGTATCCCTTATTTGCAGCAATACGCCCTGTCATATCCTTCCATATACGCGCACCGGTAATGTCCATTTCCATGGTCACATCAGGCTTGCCATTCAGCTGGCTGAAGTCCGTGCGTGCAGAGGTGATATGATCACCTTCCAGTTTTGCAGTACCGCCCATTGGCACTTTCAAAGCATACAGCGGAAGCCTTGCATTCGGGTCATGATTTTTCTTGCTGTCTTCGATGCCATATGAAAAATGAACACCCTGCGGTAGTTTGTTCCTTACAGCATCCAGCTGAAGGTACTTGTTTACTTTAGCTGTATCCCTTTTCATTACATATCCTACAACCGGACCGGGCAGGTAGCCATCCTGTTGTGTAGCCATCAGCTGTATCAGTCTGGTCAAAGGATACTTCTTATCAGCTTCCAGTTCCTTGCTCTTGGTAGAATCAGCAGGGTTTGCAGAGCTCTTACCGCCCTTATCCTTACTGGCAAGCACACTTGAAAGGCTGCCTGTATCTGATGCACTTTTGCTTTTCGAAGAATCCGCTGAAGCAGTCTTTGCAGAGTCTGTTGCAGTTGAGTCTGTTGTACCAGATAAATAGTTGGAAAGCGTTTCGTTTGCCGCTATCAGCAATGGGCATATCTCCGGGTTGGTATAGGTTTCAAAAAACTGGAGCTTTGCTGTAGCCTGCAGTATCGTGCGCACACGGTCGGGGTTATGCACACCGGCCAGTTCTACAGATATAATGCCTTTAGCCTCGTCAAGGTTAAGGTGATGGCTGGCAACGCCGAACTTATCAATACGCGTCTGCAGTACATTATAAGTACGTGTTATCGCATCCTTCGCTTCTTTATTAAGCTTGGCAAGCACTTCCTGGTTAGTGGAGGTGAGCGTGATGTCTTTTTCAGAAGGTTTGGTAAACAGGTAAGACATGTTCACGTTCGGATTTTCCTTCTGGAAGGTTTCACCAAACAGTGTTATGAAATTGGCTTCGCTGTTTGCCTTAGCCGCATTGGCATCGGCAATAGCTTTATTTAAAGCCACATCGCGCGGGTTGTTAGACATAGAGCGCACGAGGTCATCGAGGCTCACCTCCAGTGTCACGTTCATACCGCCCTGCAGGTCAAGGCCAAGGCTCAGCTCTTCCGCTTTCGCAGCCTGGTAAGTGTATTTCTTCACCAGTGCGCTGAAGATCACTTCACCCTGCATACTGTCTGTGATAGACTGGTAGAGGTTCTCCTCCAGCTTGTCCAGTGCAGTGCCTGATGCTGTGGGGTCATCGGCCTTTGCTTCGCGCATAGCCTGCGCGTGCATTTTCTTTTCCTCGTTACGGACTACTAATGTCAGGGATAGCTGGTATAGCGATATGGCTATAAGCGCGACAGTAAAAAACTTCACCAAACCTTTTAAATGCATGGGTTCTTGTTATGATTATCAGTATAATAAAA
>CAIRTW010000193.1 GCA_903881585.1 uncultured Bacteroidota bacterium
ATGTATTCGCAATTGAAGGAAAAAGTGGTACAATATCTTTTCCACCCGCAAATCTGCCATACTTCTCTCCTTTATATGCATAAAAACCTGCAAGTTTGTCATGCCGCACGTATGGGCATACGATTTGCATACATGTATGTACATCTATTTTTAAAAACAAAAAAATGGCAAAGACAATATTTCACGCAGCAGATAAAAGAGGCCACGCAAAACATGGCTGGCTCGATGCACATCATTCATTCAGTTTTGCAAACTGGTACGATCCTGCCAAAGTACACTTTGGCGTATTGCGTGTCCTCAATGATGATATTATAGACCCCGGAATGGGATTCGGCAGGCATCCGCACGACAATATGGAAATCATTACCCTCGTGCTGGACGGCAAACTGGAACATAAAGACAGCATGGGCCACACCCAGCAGATACTGCCCAACGAAGTGCAGGTAATGAGCGCGGGCAGCGGGGTAACACACAGCGAATATAACCCTGACCCTGCACATAAAGCTAACCTGTTGCAGACCTGGATATTCCCTAATAAGGAAAATGTGCAGCCCCGCTACGACCAGAAAATGTTTGCACCGGAAGACCGTGTAAACAAACTCCAGACCATCGTATCGCCTATAGATAACAATGACGAAGGCATGAAAATAAACCAGGATGCATGGATATACCGCACCACGCTTGAAGCAGGTAAGAGCCTCGCTCACAGCTTCCGTAATAAAAGCAATGGTGCCTACATATTCCTTATCGACGGAAAGGTAAACGTTGGCGGCCAGGTGCTGAACAAAAGAGATGCCCTTGGCATCAGCGAAGCAGACAACTTTGAAATAAAAGCCGATGCCACCAGCGATGTATTGATATTTGAAGTGCCAATGGTATAACCGCTCAACAAACTCATAGACAAAAAAATACCGCGCTCCCGCCATCCGGCAGGGGCGCGGTTAAATGTCCGGGTTTCCGTATTTTTATAAAAACATTGGTTATGCGCGATGTAACAAAACATTATACCAAAGATGATGTAACAGTCGTTTGGAAATCGGGGCTGTGCCAGCATTCCTGTATTTGCTGGAAGGGGCTGAACGATGTTTTCGACCCCAAGAAAAACCCATGGATAAACATGGATGGCGCCGATGCAGAACGCATCATAGATCAAGTGAAAAAGTGCCCGTCGGGTGCGCTTAGTATCGAATTAAAAGCAGCCCGGGACTAATTGGACAATACTGCTAAAATAGAATGGCTGAAACAGCGCCTCCAGCAACCCCTGCCCGGCCGCGCGGCGCAAGAGCGCATGATGGGCCGTGTTTTACCGCATCCAATAAAAGTACCCGAGAACGCACGGCCCAGCGCAGTGCTTTGCCTGCTTTTCCCCATGAACAATGAACTGTATATGCTCCTAATGAAACGGAGAGAGGACCGGACCGCTCACAGCGGACAGGTCAGCTTCCCCGGCGGCAGCTATGAGGCCACTGATGCCGACTTCAAAGCCACCGCACTCAGGGAAGCACAGGAAGAGGTAGGCATAGTGTCATCGGATGTTGATATCCTTGGCGCACTCACACCACTCTACATTCCGGTGAGCAATTTTAATGTTTATCCGTTCGTTGGCTATTCTGCCCAAAGACCGCAATACAACCTCAGCCACAACGAGGTGTCTTATACTATAGAAGTGCCACTAAACAACCTGCTGCACCCCGATCGCAAGACAGTAACTGACGTGGTATCACCAGCGCTCCCGGATATGATCAGAAATGTGAACGCTTACAAACTGGAAGATGGCACCATCATCTGGGGTGCTACTGCCATGATGATCAGTGAGCTGGAAGCTATACTGGAGGAAAACAAAGAATAGCGCCTACCTCATTTGGTAGGAAAAAGTAAGCATGTTAGATGACCGTACAGCGGCGCCCTTGTCTTTCGCCGGGATCCATTTTGGCATCGCCTTCACTATAGCCACTGCATCATTGTCAAAATCTTTATCACCACTTGTCCGCAATATCTCTGCCGCGCCTACATGGCCATCCTGCTCCACCAGGAAAATAACAACAGCGTTATCCACCTTGTCATTGCCGGCATGCTTCACATGAATATGGTGCCTGATAAACCGGTCAAGGCTGTCCGGACCCGGCGCAAACTGAGCAGCAACCTCCGGCCGTTCATAAACACCCGCAGCATTGGGTCCTTTGCTTTGCGCAAAAGAAGTTAAACTCAGTAAAACAGTTAGGACGGTAAAAAGGTATTTCATCAAAGCGGTAATATTTCTACGTAAAAGACAATTGATTATTCAAAAGCGTTGGTAAAGGTTTGTGTATATTGCCAAATATATGCGTTGCCGGTAGCACTAAAAGTATCTGGGCTTCATGCTTGAATGCCGAAATCGTACGATCCTGATTTCATTTTCTTTTACACGATACGTTACGCGGTACTTATATAAAATGAACGCCCGGTAACTGCCATCGTTTGCCACCTTAAACTTTTCAGGAGCGCACGACTCTGGGTTTTTGGAAACAGCTTCGAGTTTCAAAAACAATCTATTATTGAATTTTTCAGCGTTTTGTACTGAATCAGTCCTTATATACTCAAGAGCAGAGAGAAATTGCTTTCTCGCAGATACATACCATCTGACATTATTTCCTGGCATGTATTATTTGTTTAGCAGCCTCAAATACCTCTTCATTAGTATAGTATTCGCCTCGCTCAATTGCAGCATCCGCTTCTTCCAGTTCTCTATTATACTGCTCTATTGTTATATTTTCCTCTTCTTTTGGCGACAAAATTGTTTTGATAAATCCCAACAATGACTTTTTTTGATCAACATTAAGCTGATGAATATATTCGTTGAGCTCTTTCTCTATTTTAACCGCACTCGTCATAAAATTAGTTTTACTCCAATCCAAATTTACCAACAAAACCAAAACAGAAATGCACTTTTTGAATTTTGGCTTTTGAATTTTTACTTTATCCTACATATTCCTCCTATACTGCCCACCCACTTCAAATAACGCTTTCGTTATCTGGCCCAGCGAGCAATACTTGGCGGTTTCCATCAGCTCTTCAAAAATGTTTTCATTATGCACCGCCTTCTGCTGCAACTGGTGCAGCCGCTCAGCGTTCTTGCCTTCATTGCGCTTCCATAGGTTCTCCACCGTTTGTATCTGGAATTCCTTTTCTTCAGTAGTAGAACGAATAACCTCCGATGGAATCACCGTCGGTGAACCCTTCGAGCTCAGGAACGTATTTACTCCTATTATCGGGAACTCGCCTGTATGTTTCAGTGTCTCGTAGTAAAGGCTTTCTTCCTGTATTTTGCCGCGCTGGTACATGGTTTCCATAGCGCCCAGCACCCCGCCGCGCTCCGTAATGCGGTCAAACTCAGCCAGCACTGCTGCTTCCACCAGGTCGGTAAGTTCTTCTATGATAAAAGATCCCTGTAGCGGGTTCTCGTTTTTGGCCAGCCCCAGTTCTTTATTTATGATCAGCTGAATGGCCATTGCCCTGCGCACACTCTCTTCGGTAGGTGTAGTTATCGCTTCGTCATAGGCATTTGTATGCAGCGAGTTACAGTTGTCATAAATCGCATACAGCGCCTGCAGCGTTGTGCGTATATCATTAAAGTCGATCTCCTGTGCATGCAGTGATCGGCCCGATGTCTGGATGTGATACTTCAGCATCTGTGACCGCTCATTACCTCCATATTTCAGCTTCATCGCTTTCGACCATATACGGCGGGCCACGCGGCCTATCACACTATACTCAGGGTCTATACCATTGCTGAAGAAAAACGATAGATTCGGTGCAAAATCATCAATATGCATGCCCCGGCTCAGGTAGTACTCTACAAACGTAAAGCCGTTGGATATGGTAAACGCCAGCTGCGAGATCGGGTTAGCGCCCGCCTCTGCTATATGGTAACCACTTATCGATACAGAATAAAAATTGCGCACTTTCTGATCGATAAAATACTGCTGCACATCACCCATCACCCGCAGCGAGAACTCCGTAGAGAAGATGCAGGTATTCTGCGCCTGGTCTTCCTTCAGTATGTCTGCCTGCACCGTACCGCGCACAGCCTGTAGTGTATCCTTCTTTATTTTCTCATACACATCGGCGGGTAGCACCTGGTCCCCGGTTACGCCCAACAGCATAAGGCCCAGACCATCATTACCTTCCGGCAACTCCTTAGCTTCCGGCTCTCCCGTTGCTGCGCCCGAGTTATATGACGGCCGTTTCGATCCTTTATCCTTGTATATAGCGTCTATCTTCTTGTTCACCTCTTCCTCCAACCCATTCGCCTTTATGTACAGCTCGCACTGCTGGTCTATCGCTGCATTCATAAAGAAGGCGGTAATAGTAGGCGCCGGGCCATTTATCGTCATAGACACCGATGTCTTCGGATCAGCTAGATTAAAACCACTATACAATTTCTTCGCATCATCAAGGCAGCATACACTCACGCCCGAGTTGCCCACCTTGCCATAAATATCAGGGCGGTGGTCAGGGTCTTGTCCGTATAGTGTTACGCTGTCAAACGCTGTGCTCAACCTTTTTGCAGGCAGTCCGCGCGACACATAGTGGAAGCGCTTGTTAGTCCGCTCAGGACCACCCTCACCGGCAAACATACGCGCAGGGTCTTCTCCTTCTCTCTTGAAGGGGTATATCCCCGCAGCATACGGAAACTCGCCCGGAAAATTTTCCAGCAGCGCCCATTGCAGTATCTCACCCCAGGCCTTAAAGCCCGGCACTGCCACCTTGGGTATCTGCAGGTGCGACAGCGATTCGGTATGTGTCTTTATCTTCAGCTCCTTATCCCGCACCTTGTAGGTGTAGTAGTCGCCGGTATATTGTTTCTTCTTCGCGTCCCAGTTTTCCAGCAGGTGCTTGTTCTTTGGGTCCAGGTCCAGCTCGGTTTTCGCATACACCTCCTGCAGCGTTTTTATCAGGCGGTCTTTATCTTCTATTTTAGAAGCGTTCAGTGTCTCTATCGTCATTTTTATGCTATAGAGTTTCTGCGCCACATCTCCCTGGTCTTTCGCCCATTTATCATACTTGCGGTTGTTCTCACTTATTTCGCTTAGGTAGCGCGTCCGGTTTGGCGGAATGATATACACCTTCTCGCTCATCTCGTCCGTTATCTTGTAGCTGCTGTGCAGCGGCGCGCCGGTTTTTACCTCCAGTATATCCATCAGCGCCTTATACATGGTGTTAGTTCCCGGGTCGTTGAACTGCGATGCTATCGTACCGAACACTGGCATTTCATCAGCCTTCTTTTCAAACAGTTTATGGTTGCGCTGGTACTGCTTCTTCACATCACGCAGTGCATCAGCAGCTCCGCGTTTGTCAAATTTATTGATGACCACTATATCAGCAAAGTCCAGCATGTCTATTTTCTCCAGCTGGGTAGGGGCGCCAAACTCCGGCGTCATCACATACATACTCATATCGCAATGCTCCGTGATCTGCGTATCGCTCTGCCCTATGCCCGATGTTTCCAGTATAATAAGGTCATACTTCGCAGCCTTCAGAATATTCACCGCATCATGTATGTAGCGCGACACAGCAAGGTTACTCTGCCGGGTAGCCATTGAGCGCATATACACCCGGTTATTGCGTATTGCATTCATGCGTATGCGGTCACCCAGCAGCGCGCCACCTGTCTTGCGCTTCGTAGGGTCCACCGATATAATACCTATGTATTTATCCTTAAAATCCAGCAAAAACCGCCGCACCAGCTCATCCACCAGCGAGCTCTTGCCCGCCCCCCCCGTACCCGTGATACCCAATACCGGCACCTTGGAATTTGTTATTTGGTTTTTTACATTTTTAAGGGCTGCTTGCGTCTCCGGCAGATCGTAATAATTCTCAGCCGCAGATATCAGGCGTGCAATAGATTTCACATCTTTCTCCACCAGGTGCCCCGGCTCACCATTTAGCTGGTTGCCGGTAGGAAAATCACTTTTCTCCAGCAGATCATCTATCATTCCCTGCAACCCCAACGACCTTCCATCATCAGGCGAGTAGATACGCGTTATGCCATAATCCTCCAGTTCCTTGATCTCAGTAGGCAGTATCACACCGCCGCCGCCGCCAAATATTTTTATGTGTCCGCAGCCCGCCTGTTTCAGCAGGTCATACATATATTTGAAGTACTCCACATGCCCGCCCTGGTAGCTGGTGATGGCAATGGCGTTAGCATCTTCCTGTATGGCGCAGTCCACCACATCCTGCACACTGCGGTCGTGGCCCAGGTGTATCACCTCTGCCCCGCTCGCCTGCATGATGCGCCGCATGATATTGATAGATGCGTCGTGGCCGTCAAACAACGATGCCGCCGTTACAAGCCGTACTTTATTCTTCAGAGAATAAGACATATTTAATGAATTGAAATCCAGGTGCAAAGTTACGAAGATAGCCGTAACCCTGCACCAAAAAAAGACCCCCGGTTTTCAGTACCAGTAGGGGCTGAAAATTTTCAGCCCAATATAATCAGGGGAAAAGAAGGGTTTTGGCCCCGGCTTATTTGCTGCTAGCATTCAAAGTGTCTATCTCTGCACAGAAACCCTGAGCACGTTACTTGAATTGCCGCTGATCACCTTTATAAGATAAACGCCATTGGCAATATTATCGCCCACGGTGATCGTCTTATTGATGCCACCATTTTCAATAACTGCAACATCGCGGTAAACGACCTTGCCTACCATATCTACCAGCTCTATTTTAGCTTCTTTCGAAGTTGCCGTACCAGACAGCGCTCCTCTCAGTGTGAAGGAACCTCCGTTAGGATTGGGGAAACAAACGAGGTTTTCGGTGACTGGTACTATAGCTGGCGTAGCAGATGGAGCAAAATGCCTTTCTCCGCCGCAGGATGAATGACAAGATGTATCATTCTCTCTTACTATAGATGCTATGCCATCAGCAGAATATATATCGCCATATACATTCAGTCCTGTTGGGTTTGGAGCTCCATGATATCTGCTGTAGTTTTCCACAAGAAAATACAAAATGTGCTCTCCTGAAGTTAATGCAACTGACTGGGTAAAGTGAGTAAATGACCCAAAATATTGGATATATGTTGGTAATGCCGCTCTTATCTCCCCAAACGACAGCGGATGAGATATGTCGTCAATATATATTGAACCTGTGTCAATATAGTTGTCAACGGCGATATTCAGATCAAATGTAATAGTATCATCTGAACATAGTGTGAATGGCCTGCCAAGCACCATAGTGTACGAGGCCGTGTCATACGTTCTGTACTTTACATCATTCTGACAGCTTATCCACTGTGAGTTGACACCAGCAACCCACCCGGTATCAGGTGACCCACCACCAACTACTGTTGTGCCGTCTATCACATCTGCACTGGAGTCGATGGCTACTGCCGTATTACCTGCAAACGAAATTGCAGTTGCCGCATCTGTAGAAATGGCATAAACATTCCAGCGTGGATCTGGTGAGGGAGTATGGCCGTTTGAACCTACCGGCACTGTCGAACCGGTTAATGGGTTGTACCCGGTGTTTATCACCAGGGTATCGGTTAAACAACAGGACGATACGGTTATCGTATCTGTGGCTACGCCTGTACCGCAACCACTGGTCACAGTATAAGATATTATTGCTGTGCCCGCTCCTATACCTGTAACCACGCCTCCACTCACGGTGGCTACCGTGATATCACTGCTTGTCCATGCCCCGCCGGTTACCACGTCTCCCAAGGTTATGGTCAGCCCTATACATAATGGTGCGGTTCCCGTAATAGTTCCTGCACTTCCACCTGTGCCTATCGTTACCGTATCTGTTGCTACGGCTGTACCGCAACTATTGGTTACGGTGTAAGATATTACAGCCGTTCCTGTACCTACACCGATCACTATGCCTCCGGTTACTGTAGCAACGGTAATATCGCTGCTGCTCCATACACCACCTGCCGTTGCGTCCACTAAAGTTAGCGTGTCTCCAACACATGCAGTCGAAGTTCCTGTAATAGTCCCCGCATCCGGTAACGGTAGAATGGTCACAACGTCGGTAGCCACTGCTGTTCCGCAACTATTGGTGACCGTATAAGATATTACTGCTGTTCCTGCGCCAATGCCCGTTACAACGCCGCCGCTGACTTTGGCTATGGTAGTATCGCTGCTGCTCCAGCTTCCGCCGGATACTGTATCAACTAAGTTCGTAGTGGAACCGACACAGGCAGTCGAAGTTCCTGTAATAGTACCCGCATTCGGTAACGGTAGAATGGTCACAACATCAGTTGCCACTGCTGTTCCGCAGCTATTGGTGACCGTATAAGATATTACCGCTGTCCCTGCGCCAATGCCCGTTACAACGCCGCCGCTGACTTTGGCTATGGTAGTATCGCTGCTGCTCCAGGTTCCGCCGGATGCTGTATCAACTAAGTTTGTAGTGGAACCGACACATGCAGTCGAGGTTCCTGTAATAGTCCCCGCATTCGGTAACGGTAATACATTGATTACTTTAGTTACATAGCATCCTGTCGCCGTTATCTTATAGGTAATGGTCGCTGTTCCCACAGATAGGCCCGTCACATTTCCTGATGTATCTACACTTGCGTGACTGCTGCTACTGCTCCAGATCCCTCCGCCGGTCGTTTCGCCCAGCGTTATAGATGATCCTACGCATACGGAGCTGCCTCCGCTTATAGTTGCCGGGAGCGGGTTAATTACTACAACGGCGGTCTTCAGGCAGCCCGTGGGCAAAGTATAGGTGATCTTGTCCGTTCCTGCTGCAATGCCGGTCACTAAGCCCGATGTTGGGTTTATAGTAGCATTACCGTTGTTGGCGGTCCAGTTTCCTCCCGCACTTGTGTCTGCTAATACCATCGTTGAGCCTACGCAAACCGGCATATTTCCGGTAATGGCCCCGGGCAAAGGATTTACAACTAGAATGATAGAGGTTGCGCATGAAGTTGAGCCATGTACATAGCTGATGACCACGCTGCCAGCGCTTATCCCAGTTATAATACCGCTTGAATTAATTTTTGCAATTGTTGTATCCGAGCTCGTCCAAGTGCCGGCACCGGCGGAGTTAGTTAAAGTATCGGTTAGTCCCACGCACACATGAGTGTATCCCCTGATTGAATCAGGGTTGACCGATACGGTATCCATAGCAGAGCATCCGGATGCAACCTGGTAAGTAATAATTGCAGTGCCATACGCGAGGCCAGTCACGACTCCGCTGGTGCTTACACTCGCGATTAAAGGCTGGTTACTACTCCATGTGCCACCAATCGGAGTGCCTGTCAATGCCAACGTAGATCCCAAACAAACACTATGACCGCCTATAATTTTTGGCTTTGGATAAAGAGTTACAACAACAGATGCAGGGCAGAGATTACCGCTGTAGGTAGCCGTTATCGTGACTGTGGTATCTCGGGTGTGCGAGTCTGAGTAATGACTGATTACGTGTCCTGTTGAGGTGACCGTTGCTAAGGAAGTATTGCTGGAGAGCCAGGATACAGCTGCGCCTCCGGTATCAGTAAGTATCGTTACTGATCCGCTATCGCATATTGATAGTGTTCCTGTAATTACAGGGGATACTTTCACAGTTACTTTACCAGTATCTACACATCCGTCCGGTAATGTAAAGTAAACAGACGAGGTACCGGGAATCAATCCTTTTGTAAGCATATTAACGTGATTTGTGGAGGTTACATAAGAACTGTCTAATGCAATTAACCCGTCAGTATTACTGAATGTTCCTATTGTTGTTGTACTGTTGAATGGCCAATCGGTCAATGTAATTGAGGAACCAACACATACGGTGGTAGGATTTAAGGTCCTCGGAAAATCATCAACGTGAACGGTATCTGTTGTTACACAACCATTAAGTGAGTAGCTAATGGTTTCTATTAGAGTGGTATTGGCAGTTCCTGTAGTAAATTGGCCACTAGTGATCCCCATGCCCTCTGGTCCGCTGTTTGTGCCCCAGATACCGCCTGACGGCGTACATGTCAACTGAATGTATGTTGTAGGGTTAGGCGTCTGACACACATGAACAGGATGCAGACCTGGACCGTTTGTAGATCCTGTTGGCCAAACGATTGTACCAGTAGGTACACCTATCGTAATTGTTATAGACGCAGGTCCTCCAGTGCCGGTGCAGCTAATGGTTACGGTGGTACCTCCGGTTACTCCCATAATAGTTGCCGTATTTCCGGGACCCGGGGTTATCATAACATCTGGAGAAGGACTGGCAACCCAGCTTCCGACAGTTGTACCAGGCCCTCCCTCATATGTGAGCGTTATGGATGATCCTTGGCATACTGCCGTCTGTCCGGCAATTATGGCCGTGCCAAATGCCCGCATTCCAAGCAGGCATAAAAAAATAGAAAGAATTAGTTTGTTTCTCATGATCGTGTGTTTGTTTTTTGGGGATTAAGAATTTTAATAGAATTGTTTTCTAACAGTTGGGGAATTGGAGAGGGAGTGCAAATGCATTGTTGCCTGCTGTGCAAATGAAGCATAAAAAGTAGCCTTACTTTTTACCTGGTCCTGGTTGTTTTTGTTGTTGCCATGTACATGATTTAGGGGCGAAGTGATTGTATCATGTAAAGCTACCGGCACATAACATGCTATAAAATACCCATTAATAGGTATTTCCATTCAATAAATACCCATTAATGGGTATTGTTTAATCAGAGAAATTTTCTAAGATAAGATTGTACCAGTTCCATGCTGTTTGTGGCGCCCGTTTTTTTAAGCATGTTTTTCCGGTGTTTGTCCACGGTCTGCTTACTGATGAATAACGCCCTTCCGATCAGCTTCGATGTCTTGCCATCAGCTATATATTTCAGTATTTCTATTTCACGTTTTGTGAGCTCAAAAGCGCTGTTATCAATTAAGTTATTCATGGCGTTATAGTTAAGTGTTTTCAAATAAGAATAGAAAATTGAATGCCTTATTTTAAGTTTGCATTCGAAAAATTAGGAATTATTTTCCAACCTGTGCCGTCCAAAAAGCTCCCGCTCTAGAGCTTTTTAGCTCCCCTGGTTGCAGCTTTCCGCACAGCTTTGTCCCGCCATAGGAGGGAGGCATACGTATATTTCATTCATAATCAAACCATTATCTCCCAAAAAAATTATGTCGTAGCTACTGGCAGCCTATCACGGGGTAATAACGTATTGTCGTAAAGCTTCAATTTTTCGCTACCGATCTTTGTTTCTGCCAAAGCTATTTTCAGCGACGGCGGGTGGGCCAAAAAAACCGAAAATAAGGATTACAAAAAGTAGCGTAAACTATGTCGATTTGTCATCGCTGGCTTGTCATCGTGGGCTCGCCGAACGAGGAACGGTCCAAAAATTTATTTCCAAATGTTTCTCATTTCACTCGCCAGCCGTTATATTTGTCTCTCAAATTAATAACATGAAAAAAATATTACTGCTTGTTTTGATTTCATTCAGCTTTGGTTCACTGGGCTTGGCGCAGGATTTTTCCTTTGATGAGCTGGTGAAATTAAGGTCTGATAACTTTCCGGCATTTGAAACCTATGTGCACGATAAAGGCTACAAGCTCACTCACCTTGAGTTCAACGACCGGTCAACCGTTTTCCGCAACGGCAACGATGTGATCACTTATTCTCATACCTATGACGATGGTTATGCTTACCATAACCATGTTTCTATAAAATTTGAAACGTCGAACAAGGAAGAATATGAGCGCATCAAAAAGCAATGTGAAGCTGGCATGACTTATTACCGCACGGCTCTGCGCCGCTTCACCCGCCGGCAGTATATGGAGCATATCTATACCAATGACAAGATCATAGTGCACCTCTACGACATTTCTTACCGTGATGATGATAAGCCATACTACGAAATAGAAATAAGGTCAGTTTTTGCGGGTGCCGACCACTACCACTGGCGCGATTATGACTACATGGATTAATTTTTTCAATTCATATTTAAAAGGAGGCCGTCTCAAAAGCAATTTTGAGGCGGTTTTTCTTTTTGCTGTAAAACGAAGTTGTTCTTGGTTGTATTATCTGTTATAGTAGGTAATGAAAGCTGAGGGCTTAAAAAGTAGCTTTTTATGCTACTTTTTTCCTCAA
>CAIRTW010000194.1 GCA_903881585.1 uncultured Bacteroidota bacterium
AAAAGCAATGCCCCATTTGTGATTAAATAAAAAACGAGGTAATATGGGGCATTTGTGGATTTCTGTTTGTTGATTATTAGTTGGTTATGTATTATGGCATGTCCCGTTTTTCTGCGGTGGGGCATTCAGTGGGGTATTGCTTGTTGCCAGATTCTCCTGTTTGGAGGAGCCTGTTTGTATAATTGAGGCTGTGCTGTGAAAAGGTGTAATTCCAGCACAAAGGTAAGATGAGAAATGATGGGTAGCAAATAAAGATATTCACAAATTTTGTCCGTGAATAGGTGTGCCACGTTTTGAAAATGAGACATCTGCTCGCCCAACTTCCATTTTCTTATTTTTGGAAGATTATAGGCTGGGGGTATTATTTCGTCAATGTCCCTTGGTGTTTTTTTGTATTTTTATTTTGTAAAAAAAGAGCAAAAAAACCCCGGCTTCATCACCAGCATCAAAACTGGGAGAGGAAAGACCGGGACAGCATTAATGCAAAAAAAAAATGAATCGTGAATAGGGAAGGTTAGCCTGTTTTCAAGACCAGTAATTTTTCGTATTTTTATGTAGGAAAACTTATATCATGAATACTATATCCATACATGTTCCATCTTCGCTGGCGCATGTTTATGAGAAAGCAAACGAAGAAAAGAAAATGAAAGCCGAGCAGTATATTAATGCCTGGCTGCAATCTTTTTTGAGTAAGAAATCACCCGATGAACGCCTTTTTGATATTATGGGCGCAGCAACTGCATTGGCAAAAAAAAATGGCCTTACTCCTGAAATATTAAATGAGTTGCTGAAGGATGAAGAATGACCTTTTCGTTTTTGATACTAACGTTTTAATAAGCGCTTTATTTAATGACTCAGGTACTCCTGGAATGGCTTTGAAAAAGGCAAGGAGCAGGGGAGTGCTGGTTGTTTCTGATGAGGTTGCTGCCGAGTACGTTTCCGTTTTTCCAGGACGAAATTTGATAAATATCTGCCGCTTTCTTACCGGTTTGCTTTTATTGAGAATATTATTTCCAATGCTTTGCCAGTAATTATTGAGACCAGTATATTGGCATGCAGAGATCCCAAAGATGATAAGTATCTTTCATTAGCTGCCGCGACAAATGCAACCTGTATTGTTTCTGGCGATACTGACCTATTGATATTGCACCCTTTTCAAAACATACCGATATTAAAACCGATCGAATTTTTGAATAATTTTTGATGGAGAGGGTTGCAAATCCTTAACTATTGCATTCGATTGCAAATCCCAATGAGCGAGGGAGATTAATCAATTACGTCTGTATATTCGAAATCGCGACTGCTTAATTTTGTTTTACCCAGCATGTCTTTTCTCATTTCGAGGACGATATTTCCAATGGCTATTTTTCCGTGTTGTATATCTGGTTGATTTCCTTTAGAATTCTTTATCAATTCTACCATTTCATTAATCGCTTTTACAACACCATCAGAACTATATAGCCAGGCCTTGTATTGTTCCTCAAAAAATTTTCTTTTTTTCTCTGATGAAGTTGTGACACCAATAAAGCCTTGAAGCAGTATTAAAAGGTTAGAATATTTTTCTTCTTTGAACTTCTGCATTACTTCGTTTTTTTTGTTCTTATCGCAACGTAATAGCTGCACAATCCGGTTAAAACAGGCAGCACAACAAGTAAGATATTCTTTGCTTCCATAGTATTGTACGGATTTTTTTGAATAATTTAAAGATAATTACACAATGTAAAAACAAGATTGATAAAATCAGAACTGTGGCAAATGATTTATTGACATCCAGCAATTATTGTTTTTTATTTTTCGAAATTATGATTCACTGGCTAATTGGCTCAAATTATATCGCCCATACAAAATCATTGACTCGTAGACACCTAATTCTATTGGATTTAACGCAATTAACTCGGCTTTCGCTTCACCAAACCGTTTTGCCATATCTTCGACAAGAAAGGCTGTAACAAGTGAAGCGTATAGTATCGCACCACTATTTTCCAAGATTGCTTCAGTGTAAGTTACTTGATAGTTGTCAATTATTCCAGAATATGTTGGGTGTGTATACGCAGAAAAACGCGAGTAAAGCTTCGAATAAACGCTGTCATTTATTTGTGTGTTTTTAATCAGTTGATCATATGAAATTGGACGGCGGAAATTTTCACTGAGGCTCCTTGCGGTAAACCTCCATTGAGCTTTTTCCATCAAATGCGTTTGAATTTTTAAATCTAATTGTTTGTAGTATGATAATTGACAAATTGCTCCCTCAACCATTTTTTTATATTCCGCGTAATCGGAAGAGATAGATGGATTTATACTAATTCTGTGACGTATTCCGTCAAGTTCCCAAAGTCTAAAACGTAAGATATTTATTTCCCAATTCCCAGATGGTATAAATAAATGATAGAAAAGTGCGTGTGTTTCAAACTGCATTCTTATTACCGAATAAATAGTGGAAATATCTTCATGTTTGCTTGTTTGTCCGTCTTCAAATTCCAGGAATTTGTCCGTAAACAATAGCATTAACGTTTTTGCCTGACTAACAAATTTTGCACAAACTTTTGGTCCGAATGCGAACCATCTTTTATCATTGATGAGTGCTTCATTAGTTTTGTCGGTCATTTTGGCTAGCAGATTGACCAAAAAATGATAACGGGTTACGGCCTTTTGGATTTCTATAGTGGTCATCAAAACTCTTTTATAGTAACTAAAATCTACGTTTCAAATCATGTTTCAATATTCTATTCCCAGGATGGACATTTTATTATAAATTTCAGGAGCGGCTCATGTGAAAATAGTACAAAGAAATGAGAATAGGAGATGAGTTAAATAGCTTATAGTGGTGTGCTGTAATGGCAGGCTCAGAAGAAATCCTAATGCTGAACGGTGCCAACGCCACAGAAGCCATATAGTAGCACATTGCAGGGAGCAAAAAGTAGCTCTATTTAGCAAAGTGTATGGGCTCAGCAGTCATCCTTCGGCGGGGCTCAGGATGACACTCTTTGTTCGACTCTTTTTAGATAAATTTTAAGCAAATCACAACATTCAAAAACCATCAAACGAACCCTAGTTCAGCCATTAACCACTATATTTGGAAAAATGTTACGTTGTATCGGTTATGCCTTTAGCGCGGGGCCGATAAATTAATTATGAGAAAAGCTGCATTATTATTTCCGGTGGTCGTTTTTTGTTTAATGTTATCTGCCAGCCGCATTTATGCGCAGGCGGCACATGTTGCGCCGCACCCGCCCCCGGTGCATGTGAATAAGTATAAGAAGAAAGATACCATACTGGTGAGTCCGTATGCGCTGGATACGCTGCTGGAGGCTATTCCTATGAAGCGGGCTTACTTTCATGATAAGATAGACAAGGAACAGAAACGCGCGGATGATGCCGATGGGTTGCCGGACTGGAGGGTGCATTATGGCAATGACTCTGTGGGGACGGCCATTATGACCCATGCGCTGCTGCATAATGTGGACCGCATACAGATAGTGATAGAGAACATGCCGGCCAATGGCCGGGATGCAGAGGCGGAGAACCAACAAAAGATACGCTACCTGCAGGCATTGTGGGAATTGATGCGCCAGTACAACGGCGACCCCAAGCCCACGCCAGACTTCTATAATAAGCTGGTGGCCAATATGCACGATATGCTGATAGCTGCCAATGACAACCGGCTCAGGGAGTTTGTGGTGGCGAATACGAATGTATATACGCTGGACAATGGAAAGGTGCTGCTGGATAACCAGCCGGCCGTGCGCAGCTATCTATATACTAAGATGGGCAAGGCCGACCCGGTGATGATGGCCCGGCGGCTGCAGGATTTTGCCACTGATACTTTTGCCGCGGCTATTATACAGGCTGCTGCATTGCGTGCGCCCGACCTGATATTTAACTATGCAACATCGACAAACGACCTGCTGAAAAATGCGGTGGCAGCCACGCCAGACCCACTGGTGCAGGCGATAGTGAAGATAGCAACTACATCGAAAGCGCCGCTGAAAGCGTTGCCGTTGCTGGGCGATGTGTATTATGGCCGTAAGACCATAGAAGAGATAGATACCATAGCAGAACGGCCCAGCCTGTATTTTGAGAACCTGGTGCGGCTGAAACTGGAGAACGATACCATAGCCCGGCACATCTACACAGAGGAGCTTAAATACAGGGCGCTTACTTACTTTGTGCGGCAGATGAATGAGCTGCATGAGGCGAAGGAAAATGTGCGGTTCAGCTGCATAGACAGTCTGCCACCCGGTGCGCTGTACTTTATCATGATATACGGGCAAGACGAGATATACACCAGCAGTTTCCTGGGTACGTTCAAGCGGATGATGGAGCGGATGAAACCCACTAAGGGTGATGAAATGCTTACCTCCATGCATTACGATCACTTCCGCACATTCATACGGATGTGCGCGGGCTACAATACTTTGTCAGACTTCCTGGGGACGATGGAGGACAGCACCAGGACCACGCTGATGACCAGCTTTATAGCGGGCCTGGAAAAAGGGAAGGCGGATGACCTGGAAGATGCGGTGGACGTGGCAGACGCATTTGGCAGTATAAAAGACTCTGTGCTTTCTGCATTCCTGCAGCATAAGGTACGGGAGAACTACGAGCTGTCTTATAAAGAGGGTAGCAAAAAGGGAGTAGTGGTGTATAGCTTGCTGGCCATGCTGTTTGAAGGTAATAAGATATCGGGCAGTGATACGGGGGCAGCAGTGGCGTCGGCAAGGCTGCACCTGCCGTCTATAAATAAGGTGCCTTTCAATGCACTGGCGAACGATTCGGGTATTGTATATCAGCAGGCATTCTTTTTTGGAGATGAGGATGGGGTTGCGGCTTACGATAACTACATGGAGGACTTTAAGAAGAACCCGAAATGGAAGATCACCAACGATTCTTTCTGGACGGTGATCTCCTCTGCCGAGGGCAAGAAGATAGAAATATATGCGAACAGGCCGCTGCCGGAACCGCAGGACGAAGAAGCCACAGACAGCCTGATCAGATATCTGGACTCGAACAATATTCACCCAACCATAATGATACACCGGGGGCATAGTTACCACCTGCCGTTCACGTTGTCTAAGCTGAACAAGCAGGTGAAGATCGTGATACTAGGCTCCTGCGGCGGTTATCATAATTTATCAATAGTGCTGGATCACTCGCCGGATGCACACATAGTATCATCGAAGCAAACAGGTGTTATGGCGATCAACGGGCCGATCATACGGTCGCTGAATAATATGCTGCTGGAGGGTTCGGACGTGAACTGGATCACGATGTGGCATGATCTGGATGAATATTTCGCGAAGCATAAAGAGTTGCTGGAGCGGTATGACGACTATGTGCCGCCGTATAAGAACCTGGGGGCTATCTTTATAAAAGCATATAGGCAGATGATGAATTGAGGGTTCGCGTGGTTTCCCGCAAAGTGGTAAAGGGGTTTCTCGCAAAGGCGCAAAGCTCGCAGTTCCCGTGTGTTTTTTTCAAGGCCGCCAAGTGCGAGATCGTTTATTTGTGTTGTTTTCGATATATAAGAGCAATAATTTTCTTAAAGAGATACTTCATTCACGCTTGGCGGTCTTAAAAACAAAATGAGTGAATTGCGAGCTTGGCGGCTTTGCGAGAGATCATTTCTTCGCGCGAGATTCTTTATAAACTAGGCTACATAATACATCTTCAGATGGCCTTTTCCTTTTGCGTGTATCTCGCCGCGGTAGGTGCAGGGTATGGTGTCCTTTACCAGTTCGAAGGTGGTTTGTGAGATATTGATCTTACCCGATTCGCAGCTTTGCTCCATGCGGGCTGCGGTGTTTACGGTATCGCCCCATATGTCGTAGGCGAATTTCTTTACGCCCACTATGCCTGCTACCACGCTGCCACTGTGTATGCCGATGCGGATATGGAAGGTGTCCTTGCCCAGTTTAGCCACACGGTCGCGCATGAAGTTGCTGATGTCTATGGCAGCCAGCACGGCGTTTTCGGCATGTTTTGGGTCAGAGATTGGTAGCCCGGCTACGGCCAGGTAGGCATCGCCGATGGTCTTGATCTTTTCTATGTTGTGCTTGCTGGTGATCTCATCAAATGCCTGGAAGCAGGTATGCAGTTCGTCTATCAGTCCCTGGGGGCTCATACGCTCGCTGGTGCTGGTGAAGCTGATGAAGTCTGTGAACAGCACGGTGACATTATCGAAGTGGCGCGCCTGTGAAGTGCCTGTGTCCTTCAGCTCCTCGGCTACTTCTTTAGGCAGTATGTTGAACAGCAGCTCATCGCTGCGCCGTTTCTGTTTTTCCACTTCTGTTTTCTGTTCTTCAACCACTATGTTCTTATGCACCAGCTCTTCCTTTTGTTTTTCTATCACGGCAGTGCGCTCTTCCACCTTATATTCCAGCGTTTCCTTTTCGCGGCGCAGGCGGCGTTCGCGGTATTTAGTGAATATGCGCAGCGCCAGCAGGAACAGCAGTACCTCGATAAGGTAAGCCCACCATGTGCGGTACCATGGCGGCAATACACGGAACGAGTATAGTACAGGCTCACTCCACACGCCATTTGTGCCCTGTGCCTTTACTTTGAAGGTGTATAAGCCCTCGCTGATGTTGCCAAACGTAGCGCTGGTTTTCCGCTGCACGGGGCTCCATTCGTTGTCATAACCATCCAGCATATACTGGTACTGCACATGGCTCGGCTTGCCGGTTTCGATAGCGTTGAAGTCGATGGTGATGTGATTTTTATTGTAGGGCAGCACAAGGTTTGCGGGTATGGGATAGAACCGGGAAATGCTATCGAACCGGACGCTGCTGTAGCGTTTCCTGAGGCTCTCGCGTTCTTTTTCCGAGAGCGTTCTGCCGAGAGTTGTAACTTCTTCTGCTACATTAGCTGGCAAGACATAAGTGTTAGCATATGGAGTAGGGGAGAGGTCGAACCAGCACACTTGCTCTTCGTTTACTTTGATGCTCCGGATAATGAGTGGCGGTGGTGCGTTGTTGGAATGCAGAGCTGATGGATCGAACCGTACGAGGGCGGTTTTTTCACTGCCGGTGCCAGCCCAAATAATCCCTTTGCTGTCCAGCAACATGCAGTTCTGGCCACCGTTTACATCTTTTACAGGGTAGCCTGTGAGTGAGTTATACACCTCTATATCTGAGAGCGAGGTAAGATCAGCAGATGGCTTGAAGATGGTGATGCCGAGGTTGGTGCCTGCCGCCATTCGTCCGTCGGACATTTGGAAAGCCTGGGTAACGAGGTTGTCGGGCAGGCCATCGGTGGTGGTGAAGGTATGGAGCAGTTGTTCACCCCTGGAAATGGCGCCGGTACTTAGTTTGCCTGCGATATCTCTTTTCATCATGCTCAGCCCTTCCTGTGTGCCAAACCAGAGGTTGCCATCTTTGTCCTGGGCTATTCTGAAAACGGTATTGTTGGCGAGGCCCTGGGCTTTGGTAACGGTAGTAAAGCACTTGCCATTATACAGGCTAACACCACCACCCTGAGTGCCGAACCAGATATTGCCAGCATTATCTATAGTGATACTTAAGACAGTATTGTTCGCCAGCCCCTGCGCGGTGGTGAAAGTGGTGAAGGACTTGCCATCGTAACGGCTCACGCCACCTTCGTTAGTACCCAGCCACAGGTTGCCGGTCTTATCTTCGGCTATGCTATATACCACATTGTTTGCGAGTCCCTGGGCGGTAGTAAATGTAGTGAAAGACTTGC
The DNA here is from genome assembly GCA_903881585.1 of uncultured Bacteroidota bacterium. Classification (GTDB taxonomy): domain Bacteria; phylum Bacteroidota; class Bacteroidia; order Chitinophagales; family Chitinophagaceae; genus Nemorincola. Next base: position 7,699 of record CAIRTW010000194.1, read on the forward strand.
CATCGTAGCGGCTCACGCCGCCGCCGTTGGTGCCGAACCACATATTGCCCAGCCGGTCTTCGGCGATGCTGTAGACTACGTTGTGGGCCAGTCCCTGCACCGTGGTATAGTTTGTAAATGACTTGCCATTGTAGCAGCTCACGCCACCGCCGTAGGTGCCAAACCACAGGTTGCCTGTGTTGTCTTGTGTAGCGCAGAATACGATGTTGCTTGATAGCCCCTGGCCGGTAGTATAGTTTGTAAATGCCCTGCCGTCATATCGGCTAAGGCCGCCGCCGTTGGTGCCGAACCAAATGTTTCCCGAGCGGTCTTCGGCGATACTGAATACCGTGTTATTGGCAAGCCCCTGTGCTGTGCTGAACGTTGTGAAAGATCCTGAGCCAGTTGCTGAATCGGATGGGTTGTAACGACTGATGCCGCCGCCATTGGTACCAAACCATATATTGCCTGATCCATCTTCGATAATGCTTTTCACTACATTGTTTGCCAGTCCCTGTGCGGTAGTGACAGTTGTGAAGGCAGCAGCACTACCCGGAGCAGCCGAAGGGTCGTAGCGACTGACGCCCCCGCCGTTGGTACCGAACCAAATCTTACCGGTTTTGTCTTCGGCTATGGTGAACACCTTGTTGCTGACCAGGCCTTGCCCGGTGCCAAAAGTTTTGAATGTGCTGCCATCGTAACTGCTTACTCCGCCGCTATCAGTGGCAAACCACAGTTTGCCAGATCTGTCGGTGATGATACTATAGACCACATTGCTTGCCAGCCCCTGGGCTGTGGTAAAAGTTGTGAACGGTTTAGCGCTGCGTGCGGCAGGGTCATAACGGCTCACGCCGCCGCCCAGTGTACCAAACCAGAGGTTGCCCGATCGGTCTTCGGCTATACTGTACACCACATTGTTGGCAAGTCCATGGGCGGTTGTAAGCGAAGTAAAGGCTTTGCCATCGTACTTGCTGACACCGCTTTCGGTACCAAACCAGAGATTGCCTGATCTGTCTTCGGCTATACTCCAGACCGTATTGTTGGCTAAGCCCTGTGCGGTGGTGTAGGTGGTAAATGCTTTGCCATCGTAACGGCTCACGCCCCCTCCGTAAGTGCCGAACCAGAGATCACCCTTTTTGTCAGTGATAGAGCAGCTTACGGCATCGAGCGCCAGGCCGTTGTCGGTGGTGAAGTTGGTGAAGTTGGCGATACCGCCGGTGCCCATTAAAAAAGGGTTGCCATTGTTGTCTTTGACCGGGCTGCCTTTTTCGTTCTGCAATACCGGCAACGGTGTGTTTACCGGTGGTTCCAGGTTTATTTTGTTTCCGAAATGATCGGTATAGGAACCGCCCTTCGTTTTAGGAACCGGCACTGTTAATGGTTTTGCAGCGCCATCCAATACTACGGTTTTGGGCTGCAGGCTATCAGGCAGGGCTGCCAGCACAGTTATACGTGGGGGCGCGATAGTATCGGCAATGGCTATGGCAGTGCCTTTTGCCGAGTTGTTTTCCTGTTTGTTGTTTGTGCAGGAAAAAAGAAGCAAAAGAAAAAGAAACAGCATGATGGGTTTGTTCATTCCTTATTACGAAAGTTTTAAAGTGCCACAACGAATCGCACTTTCCCAAGATAAAACTTTTGTTTTAGAAAGAGAATCAATGTGAAACAATTGATAGTGCGGCGGGGCGTTCGCAGAGTCATCAAACAATACTATTTTTACTGTTCACATAATATAAAAGAAAGCCCCTTTAGGGGTTTGGGGTTTTTATGAAACTAAAAAACATCGCGACAGCTGCGCCGGAAGACGTAAATAAAAATGAGATAAAAGGGGAGCTTAGGGAGATACTTAAAGACCTGGATAAACTACAGAATCTGCTATATGCTGAGGGTAAGCACAGCATACTTATAGTGATACAGGGCATGGACGCCAGTGGCAAAGACGGACTGACGCGGGATGTGTTCACCAGCATGAACCCGCAAGGGGTGGATGTAGCTTCGTTCAAGGAGCCAACGGGTGAAGAACTTGCGCATGATTTTTTGTGGCGGATCCATAAAAGAACTCCTGCTAAAGGGATGATACAGATATTTAACCGGTCGCACTATGAGGATGTGCTGATAACGCGAGTGCATGGGACGATAGATGATACTACTGCCAGGCAGCGAATGAAGGCAATCAATAATTTTGAAAAATTGCTGACGGAGCAAAATGATACGCACATACTCAAGTTTTACCTGCACATATCTCACAAGGTGCAGATGAAGCGCCTGAAAGAACGCCTGGAAGATCCCCAGAAAATGTGGAAATATAATGCCAGTGATTTTAAGGAGTCGAAGTTGTGGGACAAATACATGGACTGTTACGAGGACGTTTTTAAACACTGTGATGATATACCCTGGCACATAGTGCCCGCTGATCACAACTGGTACAAGTCTTATGTTGTTGCCCGGACCTTGCAGAAGACGTTACAAGATCTGCACATGAAGTATCCTGGCATGAAAAAGTGACGCTGGTTATGCCGTGGGAATATTTTTCCTCACCTGCCCGGTTATGAGCAAACTACAGCATTTACCGAGACGACGACGATAAAATTGACATGCGTATGCTTTTGGTTGTTTGTGTTTTAAGTCAATGGCGTACACGTTGTCTAAATGCCGGTTTTACTGGCACGTTCTTTTTATATACATTATCAGTGGAAAAACGTGAAAGAATACATCCTGTTACTATGAAGTGAATCAGTTTTTTCAATTGTGTGTGATTAAAAAGAAGAGGCCTGTCATAAAGATGGGCCTCTTTCCTTTTTTAAGTGTCGCCACTTATGATTTGAATATTTGTTCGAGTACGGCTGAGAGCCTGATACCGGCAATAAGCAGCTGCATTTCCACTACCTTCTTGTTCTTATCTATGTACGCCAGATCTATTGAATCATTGTTAAAGGCATAAACATCATTGAGCTTGGTGCGGGGCTCATGGACCCAGTTTTTCACGTTTATTTTCCTGTAGCCATCGATTTCATTTTTACTGAGATTCGTTTGCTGCGCCAAACAATCATTTGCCGTTATCTTTTCGCTTTCAATGATCTCCGTGTCCCATACGCGGTGCAGGTTCGATTTATGCCCGAGGTATGTGAGGTGTATCGCGTTGCCGCCTTTATCTTCCTCATAGCCTACATGCAATGGCATATGTAGATCGCCCGTGAGGTGGAAAACGATCATCAGGTCTTTTTTGATGTCGTCATTGCTCATGGTGCCACGGTGTTCCAGTTCGGTGATGGCTTTGGTGAGCGCATTAATAATGTTGTCGTCTGTGGTCTTTGTGTACTCTTTTCCTTTCTCAATGTTTACATAATGCCATGTCTTCATGTAGTCGTAGGTATGATCACGCCGCACATCGTCCATCCATGTGCTGGCTTCCTCTATGGTGGTAAGGCCCAGATATTTTTGCACGGCTGCTTTGGTTTTGCTGTCTAAAAAAGTGTAAGCGATCTCGGCAACCATTTCATGGCCTTTTTTGCCCCAGGCAAAAGAGGCGCCAGGTATTGAGATAAGAACGGCAAGTATGACTAGCGAAACTATTTTCTTCATGGTTGTAAAGCTATAACATGCTTCGCATTTGCGGGACACATCTTTGCAAAAAAAAGCCCCGCAATGCGGAGCTTTTCGTGCATCTGAAAAATGCTTTTATTGCTTTATGAATTTCATCGTATTCACCTGCCCTGAGTTCTGGTCCCGGACAAAGATGAAGTAGCTGCCTGCTGAGAAACCAGCGGTGTTTATTGTGAAATTCCTACCTGTTACGTTACCTGCGAACACGCTCTGCCCTGCAGTGTTGATGACAGACAGCGACCTGTTGCCATCAGTGGCTGCGGTTAATTCGAGGGTATTGGTTACAGGGTTTGGGAATACGTTATATCCTACGGCTGCATTGGTTACTGCAACGCCAGTGCCGGGAAGGGCTGTACCCTGCAAGGTAATATTGTCAAAGCGATCATTTCCCGAAGAGTTGGTGTCGCCAACAGCAAAGTTGATCTGTACTTTGAAGTTTGGATTGTTGTTAGTCATTGTATCAGAGGAGAAGTCAAATGTTTCCAGTTGGAAGCCGTTAGTAACGGTATCCGTAGAGTCAACATAATAAGTAGCGTTAGCGCTGATCGCCGTATTTATCCACGTTGTGCCATCAACAGTATAGGTAACGATATTTTGCTGAGCGCCTTTTTTCGTGCGTTGTTCGGCATATGCGAGCACTATGTTTTTGTAGCCTGTAGTTGGCAGTGTGAGCGTAAATGGGCCTGATGCGGGGTTGCGCAGGCGCAAACAAGCGGCGCCGGCAGCTAAAGATGTGCCGTCTGCTCCTACACCATTAAGTGTAGCGCCCGACTGCACTGTATCGTAATATGCACCGGAATACGCAAGACTGGCACCTGCCACTGCTGAAAACGTAGGCGTTAAAGCTGCAGCGGAATCCGTATTGAAGTTCCAGTAATCGATCAGGACCTGTGCGCTGCTATGCGTGTTGGCCCCAAGCATTGCGCCAAAACAAAACAACAGAGTAAGTACGTTTTTTCTCATAAAGTAATTTTGTGCAAAGGAATGCCTCTAATGTTATGAGAATATTACGGCAAGGTTAAGGAAACGTTGCGTGAATGGTAGTTACGGATCAGCGGCTTGCTGATCATTTAGGGGATTTCGCGAAAAAAGGTCTCTCGCAAAGTCGCAAAGGCGCGCCCGTCATTTTGTTTGGTGTTATCTTTTTAAGACCGCTAAGCCTGCCTGCCGGTAGGCGGGCGCGAATGAGATGATAGCTGTTGTCTTTCTTGAAAGTTCATTGATTGAACGCCGTCACTACTTTACAATAAGGTAACACGGCCGTTTGAAAATTAATATTCACTTAATATTCCCATAACATTAGATCCCGACTTTCGCGCGATCTTTAAGTCCGTATTTCTTTAAAGGACTATTTGTTATCGTTCATTTATTAACCAGCCTCCCGCAAGATACGAGGCATTTTTTCTGCTTATGATCATTAAGCTACAACGTTTTAATACACTTCTGATAATAAGTGTTTTGTGTACGATCAATACTTGTTTTGGCCAGCTGGATACGTTGCGTATACTCTCCTACAATGTCCTTTACCTGGGTGATAACCCACCATGCCAGACATCGCACAGCGAGATGGAGGGATACCTGGAGACGGTTGTTGCGTATGTCAATCCTGATATAACGGGATTTGTAAAAATGGAAGCAGTGGATGCCTCGGGTAGTGCGCCCGCCCATTTTGCGGATTCTGCATTGCAGTATATTTTCAATGCTGCCTACCCCGGCAGATATGCTTATTGCAGCTACACAAATCATTCGGCGGCAAGCAATATTACCATGTTGTTTTATGATCAGCAGAAGTTAGGTTTTGTAAACATTCTCTGTTCTTACTCTTACGAGACGGATTTTGATACTTATAAACTCTATTACAAGACCCCGAACCTCGCTACAACCCACGACAGCATCTTTTTATACGTAACGCTGAACCATACAGAGTCGGGCAGCGGCAGTAGTGATGCGGGTATCAGGGCAACGCAGATAAGCGGTGAAATGGCGCAAATAGAAACGCATTTTTCCATTCTGCCCAATATGATAAATATGGGCGACTTTAACGTGCATAATAGTGCAGAAGCGTGTTACCAAACTCTTGTTGCCCCAACTAATCTTAACTACCGTTATTACGACCCGCCGTTTTACCCCGATGCACTTTTCTCCTATCCGGCGGACTGGGACAATCATCCAGGTGAGTATTCATTGTGCCTGACAACCAGTACAAGAACGGGCAGCTCACCGAATGAGTGCAGCAATGATTTTGGCGGCGGGAAGTCGTGGTACGATCATATTTTTCTGTCTTCAAGTATTATTAACAAGGCAGATCATATCAGCTACCAGCCCAATTCTTTCAGGGTAATTGGTAATGATGGCAGCAGGGTAGGGGTGGCAGTTGTAGATCCGCCAACAAATACATCAGCACCGGCGGCAGTGGTCAATAGCGTTTACCAGATATCGCAGCATTACCCGGTAGTGCTGGATCTGCTTGTAGATACTTCCGGTGTGGCGGCGGCAAGTATTGTCAACAAGAGTGAAAAGGTTGTAGTGGTTAACCCGGTTGGGAAGCAATTGGAAGTAATGTTTGGCAGTGACCTGATTGGCAAAACAGTGACCATGCGATGTTATGATATGCTGGGGCGGCTGCAAATGAACAGCTCCTTTGTTGTGACCAACGAAAAAATGCAGATACCCTGTTCGCTGCTGCCTGGGACATATGGCCTGGCAATATCTGCTAATGGCCAGCGTGTAACAAATACCATTATTGCAAAGGAATGATCCCATTAGTGTGGCAATACGGGTATAAGAATTTCAATGCAGTAAAATGCAAAAAGCATATTTTTGGCCCATATAGCTAAAAAATGAAAAAGACTTATTCTACCCTTGTACAAGCATTTGCCATGTGCCGGTTTTTCCTGGCTGCTTTTGCTGTGATAATTATATGCGATACTGCCAATGCACAGTCCTGGCATTTTGTAGGCAGCGAAGAGTTTTCGGCTGGTGGCGCAGGGGCAACCACGATAGCAGCGGACCCAAGTGGTACGCCCTATGTAGCTTATATTGATGAAGCAAACAGCAATAAGGCCAGCGTTATGAAGTACAACGGCAGCAACTGGGTGAATGTTGGTGTGCCGGGATTCTCGCCGGGAGAAGTGGGTTGGATAGCGCTTGCTATAGATCCAAGCGGTACGCCTTATGTAACTTTCCAGGATTACGCCATGAGCAGCACTTTACCTCCCGCTACCGTGATGAAGTATAACGGAAGCAGTTGGGTGATCGTTGGCACAGAGGGTTTCTCCAGCGGCAAGGTGATCTATACTGCAATGGCGATCGATGCAACCGGAACACCCTATGTCTGCTACCAGGATGATGCATATAGCGGTGGCGCTACTGTGCAGAAATTTGATGGAAGCACCTGGGTGACCGTGGGATCTCATGCATTTTCTGCGGGGGAAGTAACCAGCACTGCAATAGCAATTGATAACACCGGCGCGCCATACGTGGGCTATACAGATTTCGACAGCAGCCAGAAAGCTACCGTTATGAAGTTCAATGGCACCGGTTGGACAACGGTCGGACACATGGGTTTTTCTGCGGGTGCGGTTGGGTTCATTAAACTTGCGATAAATGCAGGTGGAACGCCCTATATAGGTTATACCGATTACGGCACGGGACAAAAAGCTACGGTGATGAAATTTGACGGAGCTAACTGGGTAGATGTGGGTGTGCCCGGTTTCTCAGCCGGGCAGGTGTCTTCAACAACCCTTGCTCTTGATACAGGGGGCACTCCGTATGTATTTTACACAGATCTGGCCAGCACCGAGCGGGGTACAGTAATGAAATTCAGCGGTGGTAGCTGGGTGAATGCGGGCAGCGCTGGTTTTACAGATAGCTCTGCGCTTTCCACATCAATTGCTATAGATAATGCGGGTACGCCTTATATTGTTTATTCTGATGGGATCAGTTACAAGGCTACGGTAATGAAATTCAGCACTATTCCGGTCGCGGCAATATCAGGTGACAGTACATTGTGTGTTGGCGCTAATGCAAGCCTGAGTGATGTTACCGCTGCGGGTACCTGGACCAGCAGTGACCCGGGGGTCGTTACAGTAACGCCTGGTACCGGGATATTGACCGGGCTTATTGCCGGCACGGCTACTATAACTTACAGCGTATCGGGCAGCACTGCAACAATGGGTGTTACCGTTTACCCGTTACCATCGGCTGGCAGTATTATGTCGGGTTCTTCTGTTGTATGTGCGGACTCGGCCATTGTGCTTACGGATGGCGTTTCGGGTGGTACGTGGAGCAGCGGTAATACTGCGATAGCTACAGTGAGTACAGCGGGCTCAGTGTCTGGTGTGAGCGCCGGGGGTGTAATTATTACTTATTCAATCACCAGCGCTTTCGGCTGTGTTGGCGTAGCGACCATGGCTGTGACTGTTGATGCATGTGGCAGAACGGGGCTGGCAAACAATGTTCCGGGGACTTCAACCATGACTGTTTTCCCTAATCCGGGTAATGGTTTGTTTACTATCAGTGTTTCTTCGGTTGCTAACGAAGATGCAACTGTTATTGTTACGAACATGCTTGGCGAAAAGGTAAGGCAGTTGACGGTGTTGACTAATAAAGAAACGGAGCTGCAATTGAACACACCGCCGGGTGTTTATTTCCTGTCGGTGATCACAAAAAGCAGGACTTTGTCTGCAAAGGTGGTAATAGAGTAGCCAGAAGATGGGGACACTATAAAAGCCCGGGTAAAAATTTTATCAACTTCATCGGTTAGAATTTGAAATAATAATACTCCGCAGTGTTTTGCTTTTTGTAAAAGAAAAATATGGCTACACACACCAGTGTGTATAAGCAGATCTTTACGGCCATGTTTATTTGTTTTGCATGGCGTGAAGACAGGGTTTCGCCTATATGCCACTGTTGCATATCCATTGTGTAGGTACCTTTTCTTTGCAGCCATTCTACCACAAAGAGCGGTATGCACCAGGGTATGTATTTTACTACGTATTCTTCGGGCGCTGTGATTATACCGGCGGAACCTATGCGGGACAGGATGGCGAATGCATCGTGAACATTGGCGGCCCTGAAAAACACCCACGCAAAACACAGGAAGAGCAATACAAACACATGACTGACCAGGCCATAAAGGAAGGGCCGTTTTTTCGACAGTTTTTTGCGTCGCTTGCTGGTGAGCGCCTCATAAGACATGACGATACCGTGCAGCAGGCCCCAGATCACAAACTGCCAACCCGCGCCATGCCAGAAGCCACTGATAAAAAAAGTGAGCATCAGCGCGAAAACAACAGCCCCCTTGCCCCAGTCGCGGCAGGCAACGATGGTGGGATTGAAGATGTACTCATAAAACCAGTTAGTGAGCGATATGTGCCAGCGCCGCCAGTATTCGGTAAGGCTTTTGCTGGAAAATGGAAGGTTGAAATTCTGGACCAGCTCGATTCCCAGCAACCCGGCGAAGCCTTTTGCCATGCTTGAATAGCCCGAAAAATCGGCATAGAGCTGCACACCAAAGAGGACAACACCTATGAAGAGGGTACTGCCGGCCAGCTCATGATACTGTGCAAAGCAATAGCTTACAGCAAGAGAAATATTATCGGCGACGACCATTTTTTTAAAGAGTCCCCAAACGATCTCGCCGATAGACTCATCTATGCCGGAGATCGTCACTGTGGCCTTGGTGCTGAATTGTGGCAATATGGTTTGCGCTGCCGGAATGGGGCCAGATAGCAGGTGAGGGAAGAAGCTGATATAACTGGCGTATGTTAGGAGATTCCGCTCGGCATTTATTTTCCGGCGATACACATCTGTGAGGTAGCCAAGCGTGGAAAATGTATAGAAGCTGATGCCTACAGGAACAAGTATGTGCAGGGCGCTGGCCTGCCAATGCTCCAAGCCCTTGATATTGCTGAAAAAGAGCGTGCTGTACTTGGTGTAAACCAGGCCGGCGCTGATGATGCACAGGCCGGTGACGAGCAGGGCTTTTCGTTGCAGCTGGTTTTCATTCTTTTCGATCGCAACTGCAAACGAATAGCTGATGATGATAAGTGCGGACAGATATATGGGAAAGGAGTAATGGAGGTGTGCGTAGAAGTACATGCTGGCCGCAAGCAACGTGATTTTCTGGAGCGTGTGCCACTTGAAAAGCAGCCAGTACAGTGAAAGCACCACGCAGAAGAACAGGGCAAACTCTTTTGTATTAAATAGCATACTATAGGTTGTAGCTACAATAATACAATAAAATAGTTATTGGTTTGTTGGGGCAGGGCAAACGCATTAAAATAGCCATGCCAATCCACAATGATGTTGAAAAATAGACAGATGGTGGTTTGAGAGGTAA
>CAIRTW010000195.1 GCA_903881585.1 uncultured Bacteroidota bacterium
GGTAAAATATAACTACTATGCTTCTATTTGAGCGGTTTACGCTGGATAATGGATTACGGGTGCTGGTACATGAGGACAAGGCTACGCCCATGGCGGCCATGAATATACTCTATGATGTAGGTGCGCGGGACGAGGAGCCGCAGCGCACGGGCTTCGCGCATTTGTTTGAGCACCTCATGTTTGGCGGCAGTGTGAACATACCGGAGTATGACGAGCCGCTGCAGATGGCGGGGGGCGAGAACAATGCCTATACTACCAACGACATCACCAACTACTACATACAACTGCCGCTGAAAAATCTGGAGACGGCTTTCTGGCTGGAGAGCGACCGGTTGCTGTCGCTGGCGTTTAGTGAGAAGAGCCTGGATGTGCAGCGCAAGGTGGTGAGCGAGGAGTTTAAAGAGCATTACCTGAACAAACCTTATGGCGATGCGTGGCATATACTGCGGGTGCTGGCTTACAAGACGCATCCGTACATGTGGCCCACTATAGGCAAAGACCTGAAGCAGATAGAAGATGCGCACCTGGATGAGGTGAAAGCTTTCTTTTTTCAGCACTACCGGCCTGTGAATGCCGTGATGTGTGTGGCGGGGAATGTTACGGTAGAGCAGGTAAAGGAGCTATCGCAGAAATGGTTTGGCGGTATAGAGGCAGGCGAAAAGTATGTGCGCAATATACCCGTAGAGCCGCGCCAGGAAGAGGGCAGGGAACAGACCGTGTATGCTGATGTACCGCTGGATGCACTGTATAAAGCATGGCATATTACGGGCCGCCTTACGCCAGCCTATTATGCTGCGGATCTTATTACAGAGGTGATGGGCAGCGGGCTGTCGTCGAGGCTGTACCAGCGATTGGTGAAGGAGGAACAGTTGTTCAGCAATATAAATTGCTACCACACAGGCAGCCTGGATCCGGGACTGCTGGTGGTGGAAGGAAAAATAAGGGAAGGGAAAGATATTGCGGCGGCAAATGAGGCCGTAGAGCGGGAGATGAAAAAACTGGTGGCCGAAGGGGTGAGCGATAGCGAGCTGCAGAAATCGAAAAACAAAATAGAGGCCATGATAGCCTTTGAAGATATGAGCCTGCTGAGCCGTGCCAATAATCTGGCGTTTTATGAGCTGATGGGCAATGCCGAGCTGATAAACAAAGAATGGGGCAAGTACCAGGCGGTTACTGCACACTTCTTGCAGGATACGGCGAAGGAGATTTTCAGGGAGGGGAATTGTAATACTCTTTTCTATCGTAAAAAAGGAATTGGGGATTAGGATTTTGGAATTAGGATTGGAGTTGAATGGCGAGGGATATAAATGAGTCACCTGCTATTCGCGAGCCAACCACCCCAGGCTGGAACAAGTTCCAGCCATCCCCTCCTAAAAACAGGAGGGAGGTGTTTCGTGGCTCTCAGTTTCTTTGGGAAATTTTGGGAGGTATTGTTTTTTGTTTTTGACTTTAATTTTAGATGGCTGCATTTACAGATAATGGTTTTGATAACCGGGTTACCCGGCTTTTTGGTGTTCGTTATCCCATCGTTCAGGCCGGGATGATATGGGCTTCGGGGTGGAGGCTTGCATCGGCGGTGAGCAATGCCGGCGGGTTGGGCATAATAGGGGCTGGGAGTATGTACCCCGAGGTGCTGCGGGAGCATATACAAAAATGCAAGCAGGCTACTGATAAGCCATTTGCCGTGAATGTGCCGCTGCTGTACCCGGACATAGATAAGCATATTGCCATTATCATAGAAGAAAAAGTGCCGATCGTTTTTACATCGGCGGGAAACCCTAAGACGTGGACTGCGAAGCTGAAGGAACAGGGCATAATTGTGGTTCACGTAGTGTCCAGCGCGAAATTTGCAAAGAAGTGCCAGGACGCCGGTGTAGATGCAGTGGTGGCGGAGGGTTTTGAAGCCGGAGGTCACAACGGGCGGGAAGAGACAACTACACTATGCCTGATACCGGCCGTGCGGGAGGCGATAACGATTCCGCTGATAGCTGCCGGGGGCATAGCCACCGGGCGTGCTATGTATGCTATGATGGCGCTGGGGGCTGAAGGGGTGCAGATGGGCAGCCGGTTTGTGGCTACCCCCGAAGCATCGAGCAGTCCGGCATTTAAAGAAGCGGTGGTAGCAGCTAATGAAGGCGATACTATTGTAACCCTTAAAAAGCTGACCCCGGTGCGGCTGATCAAAAATCAGTTTTACAACGCAGTGCAGGAGGCGGAAAACAGTGGCGCCTCAGCTGAGGAACTGGAAGATCTGCTGGGCCGGGCCCGAGCCAAGCAGGGCATGTTTGAGGGTAACCTTGCCCATGGCGAGCTGGAAATAGGGCAGGTGAGCAGCATTATCCGGGAAATAAAACCTGCGGGCGAAGTAGTGCAGGATGTTTGGGATGAGTTTGTAAGAACAAACCAATCACCATTTTGGCCATAAACCTTCAGAAGTGCCAACCAATTAGCAAAAGAATACTGTCTTTATTTGTGTTACCTCAGGCGATATATAAAGAGGCATTTGCCTAATGTGTAATGCTGATGGAATTCAAATTACATTATTAAAATAAAGATAAATAGTTTCGTTTTAAAATGATATATTTGTATTGTATTTTTATACCATTCCGCAAAGCGGGGCGGGAAATAATTGCTGCGAGTTTATGAAAAAATTATTACCAGTATTCATACTTATACTTATCACTAATACTGTTTTTGCACAACTGCCTACTACGGGGTTAGTAGCCTGGTATCCGTTTTGCAACGATTTCAATGACCATAGCGGCAATGGATACGACCTGGCAAACTCCGGTGGCGCAGTCATTAATCCCGATCGTTTTGGCAATGCCAACGATGCTTTTTACTTTAATGGCAGCTCATCGAGTGAATTGAGTTATTCTGCTACGTTTTTGGCTGCCGGCGACTTCACCTATTCCTGCTGGATCAATGCCGCATCTGCCCAGACTTCTGTGATCTGGTATAATGGAAACCCGACCACCGATGGATTTGGCATTTACATGAACAACGGAACACTGGGTACTGCCGGAACGAATGTTGAAGTGGTATTTGGCGGCCTCATCGGGCAATTTCTGAGCACACCTATCACTTTGAATGTATGGCACCAGCTTTATCTTTCAAAAAATGGCGGCGCTTTCCGTTTTACAATTGATGGGCAGCCTGCCGGCCTTGGCTTCTTTACGGCGCCACCTACGTATGTATTGCCAACGGGCCAGTTTACAATAGGCCAGGATTATTCAAGCGTGGTTCCGGGTACAAGTGCATTCAATGGTTTGATCGATGACATCGCTATATACAACCGTTATGTTTCCGGCATTGATACCGTTCACTTAGCTCATTTTAATCCCGATGTTGCTGCATTCAACCTTGGTATCTTAACCACCAATCCCGACACCGGAATATGTGGCAATACCATTACTTTATCTCCTTCGCCATATTTCGATACCAGTATCTATAATTATTCATGGAGCACCGGTGACTCGTCGATCTCGGTTACTGTTCCCGTTACTCCGGAACCGGGTAATTATTATACATTATCGATCTCAAAGCCATTTGGTTGCCTGGTTGCAGAATCTGCACACATCCACCGTACCGTGGTTGGCATTGATCTTGGTGGGGCCAATGTGAACTTTTGTTCTCCCCCGGGGGCAACAATAGTAGGGACATTAAATCCCGATCCGGTTGCCGGTGAGACTTTTTTGTGGAGCACCGGAGCTACCACCGGATACCTGGACATAACCAGTTCGGGAACCTATTCTGTGACTGTTGACAGCTCCGGTTGTACGGGCAGTGCATCTATCATTGTGGCGGTGCATCCACAGGTTTTGGTTAACATCGGACCGGATACAGTTTCGTGCGATGGCACTCCGTTAACTTTGCATTCTATTTACAGCTACCCCAGCACTGCCACTTACCAGTGGGATGGTACAACAGCGCTTGTGGGCGTTACAACAACGCCAACTTATACAACATCGGTATCGGGAACGTTTTGGCTGACTGTTACTGACAGTACCTGCTCGGGTTCAGATACGGCAGCGATAGGCGTGGTCTTTGACTCACTGATCTTAACTACACAGGATACGACAATTTGTTTACACGGGTTTGTACAGATAAGGGCGCATGGTAATCCCCTTGCTACCGATGCATGGACGCCAACTGCCGGTATTGCATCCGGTTTTAGTGTAAACCCGACCATCATTCCTGATACTAGTGCTATGTACTACGTTACTGCTTCCCTGGATGGTTGCCATGTCAAAGATTCGATCTATATCACTGTACAGCCTGTTCCGTCCGTATATATAGGTGGAAATAAAAATGTGTGTCGCGGCGACACCTTGCATATAACGGCGCTAGTCACACCCACATGGTTCACCCATTACGTATATAGTTGGACACCCGGCACTAATTTAGACCATTCGATAACTACAGCCACAGATTCCAACGTGGGTACTGTTATATTTACTGCAGGCGACACCAGTGAGATAACGCTGAAGGTGTACACTGCCGGAGATTCACTTTGTTATGCTATTGATTCGGCGCAAATATTGGTGCATACACCCGTCCGCACCATATTAACAGATTCATTCCTCTGCCCCGGCGATTCGCTGGTATTAAACCCACTGGCTGTGACCGGAGACAGTTATGTATGGCATCCCGGTACTTACTTAAGTGATTCAACAGTGGCGCGGCCGGTTGTAAAACCGATAAACGGTGTGCAGTACTGGATACAAAGTACAGACCGCTACGGATGCCACGATACGATGTTTGATAACATCAGGGTGTTCCCCAATGCGGTTATCTATCTAGGTGATTCTGTGACGCTTTATCCCGGAGAAACTTACCAGATAACTCCGCAAACCAATTGCGTGGCCTTCTCCTGGAGCCCGCCTCTTGGCCTAAGCGATACCTCTATTGCCAATCCGATTGCATCACCTGCGGTGAGCACAAAATTCATTGTGAAGGCGAGCACGGAATGGGGATGTAAAATAACCGACTCGATCAATTTCCATATCGACCCGTCGGCTTTGATCGCATTGCCGAATGCATTCACACCGGGCACCGGTGTGAATAATTATTTCACCATCCTCACAAGGGGCATTGTAGAAATACACTACTTCCGGATATTCAACCGCTGGGGAAATAAAGTATTTGAAACGAGCAATATCAGCACAGGCTGGGATGGTACTTTCAATGGCAAGCCACAGCCCTTTGATGTGTATGTATATGATGTGGAAGCCGTAACCAATGAGGGAACGATCTTTCATAACACCGGAAATGTAACGTTGATAAGATAGTGCGAGCGGGTTTTAATAATTCATTACCATGAATAGATATTTGTTGCTTTTCGCGTTTGCGGTATGTTGTTACTCTGCCAGATCTCAGTGCCTCACCAATTCCCTGATCATTAACACAGGCTACGATCCTATTACCACCGTGGCAATACCTGGTGGGGCAAATGGAGCTCCGGCGGTTCCGGATCCTCACTGGACGCTTACTGCGGCTTCTCCCGGTGTAGCTACTGCTATTGCGGCTACTCCGATTGCGGGCCTTGTAGAAGTAGCGCCTGCTGCCAGTGCCGATGTAATTACCCCCGTGGGTGCATGGGCTATTAACCCGGCGGCTAATCCCGGTGGCTGGATAAGCTGTCTGAATTCCAATACGTATTATACCGCAGGCACAGGTACTATTCCTTACAACATGACTCTGGGGCGCTCGTTCAGAATATGCTCCGACGACAGCATAAAGATCACTTTCTATGTAGCTGACGACAACTACATCCCCTCCACCAATATTGACGGGGTACCGCTTGGGTTTTCACAACCTGCAATAGCTTCTTCGACTGTTTATTCCACTTATGCCTTTTACACGCAGACGGTGTTTCTTACCGCAGGCACACACACTTTTAATGTAGTGGTGGCAGACTACGATGATGCCACTACCGATGGCTCCAATCCCACCGGCCTCGATCTTTACGGAACGGTGTCCTCCGCGACGGGTATTAACTCATTGGTATCCGAGAGTTCAGCGAGCTGTAACGCTTATGTATGCGAGACTGTTTGTAATACTCTTAGTATGCCGGATTCAGTTCATCTCTGCCCCGGCGACACATCAACGCTTTTTGCGGTGATGAGCGGCCCTGATTCGATTATCTCTTATGCCTGGTCTCCTGCAACTGGCCTCTCCAGCACTACAATACTGGACCCCGTGGTTACAGCAATTACTTCCGGCTGGTACTACCTTACTGTTCAGTCTGTGCTGCCTTTTAATCTTGTGGTTAATGGTGATTTCAGCGCGGGCAATACCGGCTTTACCAGCACTTATACCTATTCTCCACCGCCGAGCACTACGCTTGTTGAAGGTGATTATTCAGTTTACAACAACCCTTTTGGTGTGCATACCGGCTTTACGCATATGGGTGATCACACTACCGGAACTGGCAATATGATGATTATAAACGGCGGCCCAACCGCTTCATCCGTATGGTGTGAAACTGTGCCGGTATCACCAAACACCAACTACGATTTTTCGGCATGGTTTGCTGATTGCTCTGCCGTGACAGTGGGCGCTGATGTGCCTATTCTTCAGTTCATGGTGAATGGTGTTTTGCTGGGTACGCCTACATCTGTAACCGCGCCACCCGGTACCTGGGTCAATTTCTTCTCAACCTGGAACAGCGGTCTCAGCACAACAGCTACTATCTGCATTTATGATGAAACTACAGCGGCATCGGGTAATGACTTTGTGATAGACGATATTTCTTTCAAGCAGATATGCGTGGCTGTGGACAGCGAATATGTGAAGATCAATACCCCGGATACTACATACGGCATCCGGGACACAAGTGTATGCGCTACTGTAGGATCCATTGTGCTGAATGGACCGGGTGGCTATGCTGGTCATGTATGGAGCACAGGGGCTACTACTACAACGATTACTGTGGATTCAAGCGGTACCTACTGGGTTGTTGACTCAGCTTCCTGCGCGATATTTATTGATACGTTTCATGTCACCTTTACGGTGCCGGATACCAGCAGGACCCATGTGAACGATACAGTGTGTGCATCACTTGGCAGCGCTACGCTTACTGCTCCTGCGGGCTACGTAACCCCTGTCTGGAGCACGGGCGCTACCACGTCAACGATAGTGGTCACGACTGCAGGTTCTTACTGGGTGCTATATACCGCCAACTGTGCTACCTCGGTAGATACTTTCGATGTCTTCTTTAAAGCATCACCCGTCGTCAATCTCGGCAATGATACGAGCTTCTGCCAGGGTGATTCTGTGATACTCACGTCCCTTCAGCCCGTGGGAGATACCCTCCTGTGGAGCACCGGCGCTACGGGTGACAGCATACATGTACTGGTTAGCGGCACTTATTCGCTTACGGTGACCAATGGCTGCCGTGCCAGCGATGCGGTTACTATAACCGTATCTCCTCATCCGCTTGTAAACCTCGGCCCCGATGTGCGGGAGTGCGACGGACAGGCAGTGGTGCTACAGTCTTCTTATACCTACGTATCGCCTACTTATTTATGGAGCAATGCCACTGCGGGCGCTACCACCACGGTTACTGCCACCGGCACCTACTGGCTGCAGGTAACCGTAGCCGGCTGCTCTGGCGCTGATACCGTGAACGTAACCATACTGTACGATACCCTCACCCTCTACAACCGCGACACTGCTATCTGTCAGGGACAGTCGGTGCAGGTGCTCACTACAGGCACTCCTGCCCAGACGTATATGTGGATACCCACAGCAGGTATTCCTCTGCCTACATCAGGCAGCCCGCTCATCACTCCCGATACCTCTGCTACCTATGTTCTGACCGTGTTCTTCCCTGGTTGCCCGAACCTTGTGGACTCGTTCCATATAGATGTGCAGCCTAAGCCACAGGTATATCTCGGCGGCAACAGGCAGGTGTGCGAATATGATACACTGCACATCACGGCATCAGTGACCCCGACCTGGTACATGGGCTATATCTATGCATGGTCGCCATCGGTATCACTGGATAATTCCGGCACATCAACAGTGATCTTTACCGCCGGTGACAGCACTAACATCATACTCACGGTCACTACCCCCCACGGCTGCATTGGAGTTGACTCGGCAGAGATCATAGTTCATCCCGGCAACTTTGTAAATTTCGACAGCAGCTTTGCGGTCTGCCCCGGCGATTCGGTACAACTGTTCCCAATTGCCAATCCTGGCCCGGCCAGCTATGTATGGCACCCGGCGCTTTACCTGAGTGATTCCACATCGCCGGCCCCATGGGTACACGCCATCACCTCACAATACTACTGGGCGGTAGCCACCAACCAATACGGTTGCCTGGATACAGTATCGGCGAACATTGCTGTAAAATCAAACGCGATCCTGTACCTGCCCGACTCGATAACATTATACCCCGGCGAATCCTACCAGCTATCTCCGCAAACGAACTGTACGAGCTTTGAGTGGACCCCGCCGGGAGGGCTGAGCAATGCCTATATCTCTAACCCCATAGCTACACCGGAGATCAGCACGAAGTATGTGGTATATGGCTACACAGAATTTGGCTGCAAAACAAAAGATTCGATCAGCATTTACATAGATGCAGAGAGCCTGATAGCGTTGCCCAATGCCTTTACACCCGGCAATGGCGTGAATACACTGTTCAAGATACTATTAAGAGGCGAGGCATCGCTGAACTATTTCAGGATATACAACCGCTGGGGCAACCTTGTGTTCACGACCACGAGCATAGACGCAGGTTGGGATGGCACCTTCCATGGCCAGCCACAGCCGTATGATGTGTATGTATATGAGATCGAAGCAGTGACCAGCACCGGCAAAATCTTCCATAAGGCAGGAAATGTAACGCTGATACGGTAGAGCGCTTAGTAAGTCGCCTGAAAATCAAACCAGCTCTTATCATTCAGTGGCTTGAGTTTTTCTCCCTGGTAGAAGTCAACAAACAGCTGCCTTGCTTTTTCGTAGGTGATCCATTCTCCTTTAGTGTTCTCAGGTATGGGGCCCGATGAGCTGTATGGGTATCTCGACTTTATCAGGTTTCTGAACTTTAGCCGTAAGCCCGTATATACCTTCAGGTACAATGGGAACAATGGATTTTTCTCCAGGCCCAAATTGATTGGCCGGAAATTAAACCCCTGGTGGATAAGCTTGAATTTGGTATAACCCCTGGCGTGCAGCGTATCCAGCAGCGACACCTCTGTAGCCTCGCAGGAAACATACTTTACTCCGTCCCCTGTCTTCACCTCGGGCAGGTCGTTAATGCAGTAGAAATCGTATCCTTCAATGTCCACCTTCAGGTAGTAGGGTACACCATATTTTTTGAACAGGCTGGCTGTCGTTACACAGGGTATTTCTTTCATTTCATAGGGCGTATTATTTCTGCTGCCCAGCTGAAAATCAAAGGAGCTCCATTCCGAGGTTCTTTTGTTGATATAAAATGGCAGGATGCCTTCTTTATCAGATATACCCACATTCAAAATAGTGAGTGATCCGTCGTCAATATACTTTTTGAATTTTACGCTGTTTTGCTGGGCCAATAGCGGATTGGCCTCAACTGCAAGCACCCGGAACCCTTCGAGCAGATAATTAATGCTATCCTGCCCTATGTGCATACCAATATCAAATACCAGGCGTTTCTCCATTATGACAATTTCGTGGCGCAATATAATGAAATTATGCGCTCGCGTTCCCTGAAATAGGGGTAATTTCGTTGTAAACAAAGGGCTGCCATTGAAAAATTTATTACTGATCATTACGATATTATGCTGTGCGCTTTTTTCTCATGCACAGCAGTCCGGCGCTTACACCGAAAAGGATTATGCGCGAAAGCCTTTATGGATAAGCATGATAAAGGATACCTCTGCTAATTTCTTTGAGGTGGAGAAGGCCTACAAAATATACTTCCAGCACCATACACCGCCTGGCGGGGAGCATGATGTCATTGGCGAACATGCCAAGGAAGAAAAGATGCCATCAAAACACGAACAGCGCAAAATGCAGGCTGACGACCATATGCGGTTGGAAGTGAAAAAATATGACCACTGGCGTATGCAGGTACAGCCTTATGTACAGTCAGACGGATCAATACTTACGCCCTCACAGCGGTTGCAGATGTGGAAAGACAACAAAGCAAAATAGATTCTAAAATTGATAAAATGAGATTACGCTTAATAGTATTCCTGTTCCTTGTTGTCGTTTGTAATAATGCAGGTGCGCAGGCATTGGGCAGCTGGACAAACACAGGTCCGGTTTTGTTCCCGGTAAATGTAAGTGGCCAGGTGAATGGCATAGGGCGCGTATGCCAGGTGAAATTTCACCCTACCAACCCGCTGAAGATGTATGCCGTAAGTGCTTCTGGCGGCTTGTTCATCAGCACAGATAATGGCGTTACCTGGGCGCCAACACCGGGCACAGAGGCTATGCCGGTTACTTCCTGTTCATCTGTCTGTATCGACTACACCTCTGATGATATTCTCTATCTCTCCACAGGCGATCCCGATTACTATGGAGACAATTATGGCATTTGGAAAAGCACCGATGGCGGCGCTACGTTTACCCCGTCTAATACTGGTATAGGTAACCGTATGGCCGTTGAGATCATTATGGACCCTGCCAACCACAACAACCTGGTTGCCGCTACCGATGATGGTATCTGGAAGACTACAAACGCGGGTGCCTCATGGACAGAAACCTGGACCGGCGGCGACTTCCGCAGCATGAAGATGAAGCCCGGCAGTTCGGTAACGCTGTATGCAGCAAGCAGCACCGATTTTTACCGCAGCACCGACATGGGCAGCACATGGACACACATCACCAGCGGGGTAGTGGTGCCAACGGGAAACCAGGGTTTGCGCATTGGTGTTAGCGCCGCCGATACTACCGTTGTATATATCGGTACTACAGATGGCTACGGTGAGATACTAAAGTCAACAGACGGAGGCTCCAATTTTACAAACATTTATACCAGTACGACCCAGTGCATCGTGTGCTACGACTCTACTATTACTTCCGGCTCGCAGGGCGATTATAATTTTAACCTGACGGTAAACCCTGCAAATGCAAATGAACTCTTGCTGGTATCTCATTGCGTATGGCGTTCTACAGATGGAGGACTTACATGGAGCTGGCGCACACAGTGGTACGACCAGATACATACCGATATGCATGATATAGAGTTCAATCCCTACAACCTCAATCAGCGATTTAACGCAAATGACGGGGGTGTATGGCTTTCCACCGACACGCTGGCTACCTCGTGGAGCCCACGCAGCAATGGCCTTGCTGCATCCGAAATTTATCATGCTGCGCAAAGCCCCACCATGAGGCAGCTAATAAGCATAGGTTGCCAGGATAACGGCGAACTGTATTTTGACGATATCTGGAAAACAAACCGCGGCGGCGACTGGGGGCCGAGGTGCGGTATGGACTACCTGGGCAATGGGGCAGTGTATTACGACAATGGCAACCGCAGGAACCTGCAGCCTTTAGGCGGCGATCAGCCATACAACATTCCATCTACTACTGGTTCCACCTTTGCTATCGAGTTTTTGCCTTCGCTTACTAATGTCGCGTTTGTAGGCACAGATACCGTTTGGCGGTCCGACAATATTAATACCAGTACGCCATCGTGGACCATGATACACGCCACCAACGAAAATGTAATGGGCGTGGCTTCCTGCCGTGCGGATAACAACATACTTTATGTAGTGACAGATAGCCACCATCTGTTCAGAAGTGACAATGCCCTCGATGCCGTTCCCACATTTACAATGATCTTTACGCCGGCAGCAACCAATGTAATGGCCAGCGTGGCTACCGATAAATATAACAGCAGCATTGTTTACCTGACCTGCAACCATAAGATATACCGTTCTGCCGATAAAGGTGTGACCTGGGCCGATATTAGCGGCGCTTTGCCGGCAGTAAATATCCGGAAGGTTATAGCAGACGAATATTCACCGAATGAAAGACTCTTTGTTTGCGAAGGAAACTATGTCTGGTACAAAGACAACACTACTCCATGGACGAACACTGCCGGCCTTCCCGGCACCCCCAACTTTACAGATATGATGATTTACAACGACAGCACTTCTGCAAGTATTCTCCGGGTCTCTACCTATGGCAGGGGCGTGTGGGAATGCAACATTTTTAATAACCTGCGTCCTTCCGGCAGTTTTGTTGGCGATAAGATATACATCTGTCCGGGTGACACAGTGCGCTACAACAAGAATCTGTATGGAAGTTTCACTTCTTTTTCCTGGAGTTTCCCCGGTGGCACTCCGTCCACCTCCACTGCTGATAGCCCTGTGGTGGTATATGCTGCTTACGGCACTTATGATGCGGTCTTAACTGTATTTGGTACGGGAGGTAATGATACGATCACCCGGTCTTCTTACATCAATGTATCTGGCGGGTCTTCTGCGAGTATCGTGGAGGGTTTTGAGGAGACGTCTTTTCCTCCCGGGCCTCTTTGGTCCCAACGATCGCAAAGCGGCGTCTTATGGCAGCAATCGGTTGCCTGCGGCGGGTTTGGACTCAGTGCGCAGAGCATGAACTTTGATAATTTCGATAACGATGGTGGTGGCCGCCACGAACGGATACTGACGCCCAAGCTTGACCTGTCTGCCGCGACGAACGCCTATATGACGTTCGATGTAGCCTATTCCTATTATCCGGGCTACCACGATAGCCTTACCGTTGATGTTTCGGACGATTGCGGCAAAACGTTTACTACTGTGTATGAGAAAGATTCTACAGTGCTGGCTACAGCCCCGGATACGACCAATGCTTTTATTCCCAGTGCATCGCAATGGAGAAAGGACACCATTTCGCTGAACGCGTTTCTTGGCAGCCATATCCAGGTCGCATTTGACAACATTGGCCACTATGGGCAGAACATTTATATTGACAACGTGAATATTGCAGTTACGCCCGGTGTTGGGGTGAAACAAGTAGCGAATGATACAAAGATCACGGTGTTCCCTAACCCCGCCAGAGACAAGATAATCATCAAGGCAGAAGGCATTAGATCAAATAGTGTGGTCATTAGCCTGTACAACGAAATAGGGGCGCTTATGAGCCGCAAGCCGGAGAGTGTGAGTAACGGAGCCATTACTTCCTTTGTCAGTGTATCTGCCCTGCCGGCGGGGATATATGAGTTGATGATACAGGGTGATAATGGGGAGCGGTATGTGAAAAAGGTGGTGGTAGAGTAATGCCCGCAAGTAACCCAAGGGAATGCTGGCTGTCACAACTATTTAAATAAATAAGTTTATTTGCATAAACAACAGCGGTATGAATACTACAGGCATTCGTCAGAAACTACACCATTTTATTGATACAATTGAGGATAAGAAAGCCGAGGCGATCTATACTCTTTTTGAAGAAAATATCAATGATGTGGCAGAAGATTATACTGATGAATTTAAAGCTGAACTTGACCGCCAGTATGCAGAATATAAAAAAGATGGTAAAGTAGTCAGCAGGGAAGCAATGGATACCCGGATCAAAAAAATGCTGACCAAGGCGAAATAAACTGTATGTACCAAATAGTTTACAGGGCCATAGCAACCAAGGAATACATAGACGCTATAAAATGGTACGAAGAAAGAAGTACCGATGCTGCTCAGAAGTTTATTAAATCTGTAGTGAAAAGTTAGACAGCATCAGCAGCAATCCCAGGCAATATAAAAACTTGTTCAGAAATTACCAAGAAGTAAGCACTCATAAATACCCATATACGATAGTTTATTTTATAGAAGACCTGCTTCAAAGGGTAGTGATTGTAGCCATATACCATCAAAAGCGCCTTCCTTACAAGAAATGCAGGAAATAATACTCATATCACGCTCGGAAACTCTGGCCAACATTCCCAATGTTAAGAAATTATTAAGTCTGCGTTATCATTTTTAAAGCTGGTTAATTGCGGATAGTTTTGCCATGTTAATTTTATATTAAGAAATTGTTATGGGGTTCGATTCAGTATTGAAGTTTTTTCTGCCTAAAGACCGCGTGTTTTACGGCTTATTTGAAGAGGTAGCTACATCGCTTGTGCAAATGGGGGAAACATTTGCAAAGGCGCTGAAAGAAGAGGACCTGTATAAAAGGGATGCGATGCTGAGAACCCTCGAAAATTTTGAGCATAAAAACGATGAGATCACCCATCGCATTTTTATAGAGCTTGGCCGCAACTTTATCACCCCGCTCGACCGCGAAGATATTCACTACCTCGCCACCTCACTCGATGATATCGCAGACTATATGTGGGGGGCTGCCAAGCGAATTGTCAACTATCAAATAGATGATAAGTACAATACGCTGCCTGCCTTTGCGGAGATCATCTCTAAGTCGATAGATGCTATCAATACCTGCGTTTATGCTCTGAGGGATATGAAAGACCTCCGCGCCATAACACAGGCCACCGTGCTGGTAAACAGCCTGGAGAATGATGCCGATGACCTGCTCGACAGCACCATGCTCAAATTGTTCTCCTCGAACATCACAGCAGTGGAGCTGATAAAGCAGAAGGACATTTACCAGATGCTGGAAACTGTGACCGACAAATGCGAAGATGCCGCCAATGTGGTAGAATCGATCATCATTAAATACTCTTAATACCCAGGTATGTCCCTTTTGCTTATTGTCATCCTGGTATTAGCCATAGTATTCGACTACATCAATGGTTTTCATGATGCGGCCAATTCTATTGCTACAGTTGTGTCCACGAAGGTGCTTACGCCATTCCAGGCCGTGGTATGGGCGGCCCTTTTCAACTTTGTGGCGTTCTTCATATTCAAAGATCATGGTGTGGCCAATACCATCGCCAAGACCGTAAAGGAAGAGTTTATTACACTGCCGGTCATTCTTTCCGGTCTGATAGCTGCTATATCCTGGAACCTCCTTACCTGGTGGTACGGCATACCTTCCAGTTCTTCGCACACACTTATTGGCGGCTTTGCCGGCGCGGCCATTGCTCATGCCGGCTTTCATGCCGTGAATTCCGAGCCAATCATTAAAACTGTTTGCTTCATTGTTTTGGCGCCGTTAATGGGCATGATAATGGCCTTTATTATCTCGCTGTGGTTCATCTATTCTTTCAGGCGGGGTGCGCTGCCAAAGATCATCTCGCTAATAGTTATCGTAGTTACTTCGATACTGATCTCACAGGCTATGGTAACCGACCCCACCAAGCTGAAAGGGCATATGGGCAACCCTTTCCTGGATGTTATACTGGATACCAAGAACTTCAAGTGGATGCTGATCTGGTTCATTCTTACAGCAATGAGCATATTCACCATGTTCCTTGGCTCGCTGAATGCTGCGCGATCGACCTTGTATCTCAAGCGTTTTCAGCTGGTTTCATCTGCCGCTTTCAGCATAGGGCATGGCGGCAACGATGCGCAAAAAGTAATGGGTATCATTACCGTAGCCTTGATCAGCGCAGGTAATATCCACTCCTTCTCCGAAATGCCCGTATGGGTGCCGCTGGCTTGCTATTCGGCCATAGCCTTGGGCACTATGAGCGGCGGCTGGAAGATCATCAAAACAATGGGCACACGCATTACAAAAGTAACTCCGTTTGAAGGTGTTGCTGCGGAAACAGCCGGTGCAATTACCCTTTTCCTTACCGAAAATCTGAAGATACCAGTGAGTACAACGCACACTATTACCGGTTCTATCATAGGAGTAGGAGCCACTAAACGCCTTTCAGCCGTTCGCTGGGGGGTTACTATTAATCTGCTTTGGGCCTGGATACTCACGATCCCGGTCAGCGGGCTGCTTGCTGCGGGGGTTTATTACATTGTGAGTTTGTGTTTGTAGAGCAGATTTAAGAACCGTTGCGATTTAAAATAGCACCATTTTTAGTCAGGGTGGGAAGCCATGCACTCGCGGGCTTTAGCCCAAATGCAGGCAATTACATTTGCCTGGACGGCAGGCTGCTCAACAAGGTGTTAATCGATCATCGTCTTGCCCATCTCTTTGTTATTGCAACTTAACATATTTTTATAGCTGTGCCACGTCAGGTACGACCGTTTTTCGCTACTTTTGCAGATTGCCTTTTTTGAACTGGAAATCGGATCTTCCGCTTGCATATTCAACAAAAGGAAGGGTTATAAAGACCCTGATAATCAAGATAGGAGAAACGGATAATGTCGCTACCCCCAATACTGAGATACGTTTACAACCATGGCACCGAGGAGGTGATAAAACGTGGTAAAAAGATATTTTACACTTCAGGCGTGCAAATGCTTGATGTGGACCATCTGCTGGAGCAAGTAAGGTTTCGTGTGCGGAACGATCTGTACCAGAATTACTACACCGTAACGATCAATAAATACTTACAGCCGAGTGAGCTTTCCGTGCGGTGTCAATGCCCATACAACCTGGGTGAGATATGCCGCCACGAGGTGGCTGGCTTGTTCCAGCTCAACGACATACTACAAAGTGGATTTTTCGAGAATACAAATATCACTTACGATCAGAAGCATACTGTAGTGCGGATGCGGCAGATCACCAAGCAGATGCTGCAGATATTCACCTCTGCCGATTCGCTGGACAAAGCCGAGCGCCTGGCTGCGTCAAATAAAGCGGTCATCGACATAAGCAAGAATGATCGCATAGCGGCCAAAGTGCCCGAAGATGGGAAGACTTACAACGTTACGATAAAGCAGAATGAGGAGCGGTATTTTGACACGTCCTGCGATTGTAATGAAAAAAGCCATCCGCTTTGCACGCATAAAGCAGCGGTATTCATACAGGTATTAAAGACATTTGGCGCACACCATTTCCAGTCGTTGCAAAACTGGGACATGCAAAAAAATAAGTTGCTGGAGCAATACGGCTATAGCCTGAAAGATGACCTTACCGACAAGTTCACCTTTACTTACGAAAATAATAAACCCTTTTTACGGGTATTAGATACGTCTATTAAAAAGATAGGCACAAAACAACATGTGCCGGAAGAGGCGGCTGTAGTAGAGGCTGCCGTTGCTGTGCGTGAAGAAAAGAGGCTTGGCATTGTGATAGATGCACAGATCAAAACGTTCCCGTTTGTGGATGTGGTGCTGATCGCCGCCCCGGTAGACGATGATGAGCGGAAGATGATAGGCAGTATAGAAAAACTGGAGCTTAGCCAGTACATCAACCCTACACGCTACCGGCCGGACGAGCGCGATATGCTCCCGGTAGTACGGAAATTCCTGCCCGATGAGTTATTGAAATTTTTGAAGAAGAACCTGCCCTTCGGCGATTTCCTGCACGACTACGACACCTTGCTGAAAGATGTGCCGCAAGACGAAGTGAAAGAGCAGGCGTGGGAATACCTGTTGCCTAAGTATCAGAAATTATTGGACCGGTATTCGGCTTATCCATTCGTCTATACGAGGGTAAAAGGAAAGCCGCTGTCCTCAACAGGATTGAAGCAGATAGCATTTGCCGAGAAGCCGGTGCATCCGCAGCTGATAGTGAAAAATGAAGGCAAAATTCATACCATAGCGCTGGAGTGGACTATTGACAACGCCGCAATACCTCATAAAGAAGTGCAGGTGCTCAATGGCTGCCTGCTTCAGTACGATGATCATATTTACAGCCTTGGCAGCATTGAAGAGGTAAAGCTCGCAGAGATATTTCACCCCAGCGGCAGCATGACCATACCCGCCGGCGAGTGGCCCGATTTCTTGCAGGACAAATTAATGGGCTGGAGCAAAAAGGTTCATGTGCATTTTTCCGAGGAGTTGGTGGAGCATGTGTCTAAAGCAAGGCCTGGTTATCGCCTTTATCTTACAGAGCGCGATCAGTCGCTGGTGTTGCACCCGGCATTTGTATATAATGGCGTGGAGATACGCCCCGGTTTTTTTGGCGATGTGATACAACCGCATAATGGTATTGTGAGGATCATGCAGCGTAATGAGGCCGTAGAAAATGAATACTTTGAACTACTGCAAACCTTGCATACCGATCTTGAATTCAACAAAAAAGAACAGTTCTTTTACCTGTCTGCAACAAATGTACTGGCCAATAACTGGTTTTATCGCTTCACTGAGCTGATGCGCGAATGGAACGTGGATCTGCTGGGCTTTGAGGGGCTGAAAAGCCTGCGTGTCAATATACACAAGCCGGAAACGCAGGTGCAGGTAAGCAGCGGTATAGATTGGTTCGATGCCTCGGTGGAACTGAAATTTGGTGACCAGGCAGTATCTATAATAGAAGTGAAAAAAGCCCTGGCGCAGCGCCAGAATTTTGTTAAGCTGGGCGATGGCTCCATAGGCTTATTACCCGAGGACTGGCTGAAGAAGTACAGCCTGCTCCTGAAAATGGGTGAAACAAAGGGCAATAAAATAAGGCTGAAAAAATTCCACTTCAGCGTGCTCGATGAGTTGCTTGCTGAGATAGATGAAGATGCCCTGCAGAAAGAGCTGGAAGTAAAGAAAGACAAGCTCGAAAACATACTCACAAACGATTATAGCAACATAGCTCCTCCGGAGCACCTTACAGCCACATTACGGCCGTACCAGCTTGCAGGTTTTCAATGGCTGATATTTCTGAATGAAGCAGGGTGGGGTGGCATACTTGCCGATGACATGGGGCTTGGTAAGACGGTGCAGACGCTTACTTTCTTTCAGCACTACAAAAACTCCAATCCCGGCGCACGGTTTATGGTGGTATGTCCCACAACGCTGATGTATAACTGGGAGAATGAAATAAAGAAGTTCACTCCTGAGCTCACACATATCATTCATCACGGGCCAAAGCGCAGCATTGATCCGGGTGCATATGTAGGATCAGATATTATCATTACCACCTATGGCACAATGCGCAGTGACATCAAGGTATTCAAAGAGATACCATTCGATTATGTGGTGCTCGATGAGTCGCAATCAATTAAGAACCCACAATCGCAGGTGGCAAAGGCATCTTTGCTGCTGAACAGTAAAAACCGCCTTGCCCTTAGCGGTACACCCGTTCAGAACAACACCTTCGATCTTTATGCACAGATGAACTTCCTTAACCCCGGTATGCTGGGCAGCCGTGAGTTTTTCATGAGCGAGTTCGCTACACCCATCGATAAATTCAGGGAAGATGAGGTGAAGCAGCAATTGCGCAAGCTTACCTATCCGTTCCTGCTGCGCCGCACCAAAGAGCAGGTGGCAAAAGACCTGCCGGAAAAGACAGAGACAATACTGTATTGCGAGATGGGCGTGGAGCAACGCAAGATTTATGAATCTTACCGCAACATATACCGCTCACAGATACTGGGCATGATAGAGGAGAGAGGCATGGAAAAGTCGCAGATGCACATATTGCAGGGCCTTACCAAGCTTCGCCAGATATGCGATTCGCCGGCTATTATGAACGAAGAAGAGCGCTTCCACAACTACTCTATCAAGCTCGATGAACTGTCGCGCGAGATAACTGAAAATGTGGGGGATCACAAAGTGCTCATATTCTCGCAGTTCCTCGGTATGCTTGCCCTTATACGGCAGAAGCTGAAGGAAGAAAACATCAGCCATGTCTATTTTGATGGCAGCAGCACCTCCAATGAGCGTGAAGCCGCCATACAGGAGTTTCAGAATAACCATGAATGCCGTGTATTTCTGATCTCTCTTAAAGCAGGTGGTATAGGCCTTAACCTTACCGCAGCAGATTACGTCTATATCGTTGACCCATGGTGGAACCCCGCTGTAGAGCAGCAGGCCATAGACCGTACGCACCGTATAGGCCAGACTAAAAACATTTTCGCATACCGCCTTATCTGCAAGGATACTCTCGAAGAAAAGATGCTGCAGCTACAGGAGCGCAAGCGTGCCCTCGCCGCAGACCTCGTCTCAGACGACAGCGCCTTCCAGCGCCGCCTCACAAAAGATGATATAGAATTCTTATTCAGCTAATACAAGTGTCCCACACCTTTTTTAACCGCCGTAGCTTTTTCAGCGAAGGAGGTTCGGTGTGGGACACCTTACTGCATAAACCAAAGGGCCGCACACGCGCCCTTTTTTTACTGCATATCCTCCCCGAAATCAGTATCTTTATTACAAACTGACCTCATGAACAAATCCATTATTATCATAGTCATTGCCGTGTGGTTGCTTTGTGCCATATACCTTACCATAGCGCGCAGCTATGGCTTTCCTTATGCCAATGCTGCAATGATCGGCTCTTGGGTAGCCAGCGCATTGCTGCTGGTGTGTATCCTCATCTACATAAGGAAGCATAAAGCGAAATAAATATCTTTATACTTTCAGTGAATTCGCCGGATTGGCACAATGTTTTCACCCGGTTTAATTAAATAGCCTTATTATGAAGCTTCGTTTATACTTCTTATACATCTTATTACTCCTGTTAAGTGCGAACACGGCCAGTGCCCGTCACGTCAGAGACACTGTGCGTTTTAAGAAGTCCGTTGCCGAAAAGCAGGCCCTGGTGCTTACAGACAGCGCCCTCAATGAAATAGGCCTCGACAGCATTCTAAACAAAATAGAGAATGTGCACAACACCCTCAACCGGATACTCAATGCAACAAACGTCGGCTTCAGCACCGGCGATATACAGGACAACCTTCCCGAGATAGACTCCAACATAGACATCATCGACGAGAACCTCTCCATATACACAAGTGTGCTGGACGTAAAGAACCTCCAGATGTTCGACCTGCTGCTCAACAGCCTGCAGGGCCAGCTTACCGACTGGCGCACACAACTCTTCAAGTACGATAAAGACCTTGTGGAGATGAGCAATGAAATGGGCACCTTCAAAAGGGACAGCCTGCTGCACCAGATACTGCGCGACTCATCTTTCAGAAGCGTTTACCTAAACGAGATCACCGACCTGAAAGGCAAGTGGGGCCTGGCCAAGAAGGCCATCAGCGATAACCTTTCCCGCATCAACCAACTGCAGGCAAGCGTATCCAATGAATACTTCACTACCATAGACCTGCAGAACAAAAGCCACGACCTTCTTAAAAAAGTCAGCGGCCGCTCACTAGGCAAGGAATACGACTATCTGTGGAACATCCATAGCAAGACCATTGGCGACAACGAGCAAACCGACCAGCTATCGAAGCGGTCTTACCACGGCCAGCGCAAGATACTCAACTACTACTTCCGCCGGAACGTAAGCGACCAGCTATGGCTCTTGTTCGCCGGGCTGCTCTTCCTGTTGTGGATATTTCGCAATTTCCGGAAGATAGAAAAGAGCGGTAACATGGCAACGGTACACAATCGCTCGTTCTACTTCATTAAGAAGATACCCGTATTGGTTACGCTAGTGGTGTTGTTCAACATAGCCCCCTTCTTCGATCTGCACCCACCCACTGCCTATGTAGCCATGATGGAGATGTTGCTGGTTGTAGCTCTCACGGCTATCTTGGCCAAGGTGTGGCCGCGCAAGCTGTTTTATTACTGGTTGGCAATAGGTGCGCTATACATCACGTTCTCCGTCACTGCCGCTGTCCTCACCCCCGATCTTGAGTTTCGCGTACTCCTGTTGACGTTGAACCTTGTGTCAGTGGCGTTTGCCATACTCTGGTTCCGCACGCTGAACCGCAATACACTTACGTTCTCCCTGATGATAAAAGTGGTGTCGGGTATATACCTGCTGCTTAATCTCACTGCTGCTACCTGCAACCTCTTCGGCAGGCTCAGCCTCGCCAAGATATTTGGGGTTACGGCCATCTACGGGCTCACACAGGTCATTGGCCTGTCTATATTTATACAGATCATCATCGAAGCCTTTGAGCTGCAGACCATGGTGAACAAAATGAAGGGTGGCATGGCAGCAAAGCTCAACTTTGATAAGATAGAGAAGCTGGTGAAAAAAGCCGTCATCGCGGTGTCCGCGGTTATCTGGGTCATCGTGTTTTCCATAAGCCTCAACCTCTACAACTTCCTCTTCACGCACATCTTCGACTTTCTCACCCTCGAAAGGAAGATAGGCAGTACCACTTTCCAGGTGGGCAACATACTGCTGTTCATCGCCATTATCTATATCTCCAACCTGCTGCAGCAAGGCGTGGGCGCACTCTATGGCAAGGCAGATGCCACCTGGGACCCGGAGGTAAAGAAGAACGGATCGCGCCTGGCCATGACACGGCTGGTGCTTATCGTTATCGGCTTCCTGATAGCAGTGGCGGCCTCCGGCATACCTATGGACAAGATCACCATAGTGCTGGGTGCATTGGGTGTGGGCATAGGCCTGGGCTTACAGACCATTGTGAACAACCTCGTGTCCGGCGTGATACTCATCTTCGAGCAGCCCTTCCGCATAGGCGACTTTATAGAGCTGGGCGACAAGAAGGGCCGTGTGCTCGACATTGGCATACGCTCCAGCAAGATAGTAATGGAAGAGGGCGCCGAGATCATCATGCCCAATGCCGACCTCCTTTCCGGCCGCGTCATCAACTGGACCCTGCGCAACGACAATGTGCGTATAGACCTGCCACTGGCGCTGGTTTCCACGCTTCCGTTTGAGGACGTGCAGACCGCCATTATGGAGGTGCTGGCCAAAGATGAACATGTGGTTATGACCATTCCTCCGGAGATACTTCTGGCCAGTGTCTCAGAAAAATCGATGAACATAACTGTGCAGGTATGGATCAGCGATGTGCACAAGTCGCAATCCATAAAGAGCGGCCTCCTCAACAGCCTCTACAACTCCCTCGGCAAAAAGGATATCAAGGTCACATAGGCCCTGACTATCAAAACTATCCGGATGTAGAGACGTTGCACTGCAACGTCTGGCTACGCAACCGAATCCCTGGCTCCATGAATGAGAACGCCCCGCATTTTGCAGGAGACGTTGCAGTGCAACGTCTCTGCGTGTTTCGCATAAGCGCGTTTCCATAATAACCGAGGGCCCGCACCGCGAGCCCTCAATTTTATTTTCAATGCGGGGAGTCTCGCGACTATCTACTCAATACTAGTAACGATACATTTCTGCCTTATAAGGCCCACCCTTAGGTATGCCCAGGTATTCGCTCTGTGCATCGCTCAGTTCTTCCAGCTGTGCGCCCACCTTTGCAAGGTGCAGGCGTGCTACCTTCTCGTCCAGGTGCTTAGGGAGTACATATACCTTGTTCTCGTAGTTGCCGTGGTTTGTCCAAAGCTCTATCTGTGCCAGGGTCTGGTTGCTGAATGAGTTGCTCATTACGAAACTAGGATGGCCTGTAGCGCAACCCAGGTTCACCAGGCGGCCTTCAGCCAGTACTATCACTTCTTTTCCATCTATGTTATAGAGGTCCACCTGTGGTTTTATGGTGTCCTTAGTGGTGCCATAAGCGCCATTCAGCCATGCCATGTCTATCTCTATATCGAAGTGGCCGATGTTACAAACGATCGCCTTGTCCTTCATAGCGCGGAAGTGTTTTTCCGTGATCAGGTCGCGGCAGCCCGAAGCGGTAACGATGATGTCTGCTTCTTTCACAGCATCTATCATGCGCTTCACCTCAAAACCGTCCATAGCAGCCTGCAGTGCGCAGATCGGGTCTATGTCAGTCACCATTACGCGGGCGCCGGAGCCACGCAGAGACAATGCAGAACCCTTACCTACGTCGCCATAACCGCCTACAACAGCCACTTTACCGGCCATCATTACATCGGTAGCGCGGCGGATAGCATCCACCAGGCTTTCCTGGCAACCATATTTGTTGTCAAATTTAGATTTCGTCACCGAGTCGTTCACATTGATCGCCGGCATAGGCAGTGTGCCCTTAGCCATACGCTCATACAGGCGATGCACACCCGTAGTTGTTTCTTCGCTCAGGCCCTTTATGTGCTGCACCAGCTCGGTGTAGTGGTCCAGAACTATGTTGGTGAGGTCACCACCGTCATCAAGTATCATGTTCAGCGGCTTGTCTTCGCTGCCGAAGAATAAAGTCTGCTCTATACACCAGTCTGCATCAGGCAGGCTCTGGCCTTTCCATGCAAATACGCCTATACCTGCCGCTGCAATGGCTGCTGCTGCATGGTCTTGTGTAGAGAAGATATTGCACGAGCTCCAGCGCACCTCAGCGCCCAGCGCAGTCAGTGTTTCTATCAGCACAGCAGTCTGTATGGTCATGTGCAGGCAACCCGCTATGCGCGCGCCTTTCAGCGGTTGGCTAGGGCCATACTCAGCGCGAATAGCCATCAGGCCGGGCATCTCAGCTTCCGCCAGTCTTATCTCTTTACGTCCCCATGCTGCCAGGGTAATGTCTGCCACTTTGTAAGGCATCTTGAAGTCAATCTTAGAACGAGTCATCGTGCTCATATATCAGTTATGTTAAAAATGTTCGCAAAGTTATGTAAATTATTAATGCGAAACGTCAAATAAAGATCACGCTGAAGTGCTGTTAACCACGGTTTTAACTTATTCCCTCCTTTTGTTGAAAGCCTGTGGCGCATGGGCTGAGAATGTATGCACAGAATAGATTAAGGCAATGAGCCAATATAAATTTACTGTGAAATTGTCCGGCATTGCCCGCCCTAGCTTTAGCGAAGGAGGGTCCAAACTGCATTACTACTATCTCCGCCAGTGGCCATAGCACGCTTGTACAGCAGGGTTCTGTTCAACATCCCTTGATTACAACAACACGGGAAAAACTCCCGCGAGACACGCCACACACTCCCCTCTTTCCTTCAAAGAGGGGGTGGCCTTCAGGCCGGGGTGATAAAACAAATAAACTCCGATTTTTCTTGCTCTACACGTTATGCCCCATAGGCGGCTTTCTGTTTGTAGTAAATACGATCCCCCCCCACACAGCGCCCCGTAGCGGGCGCAACCATGATACATATGCCCCGGAACTTATTCAATAACAACCACCTTTTCATATTCCACGTAATAAAAATAATC
This sequence comes from uncultured Bacteroidota bacterium, assembly GCA_903881585.1. Classification (GTDB taxonomy): domain Bacteria; phylum Bacteroidota; class Bacteroidia; order Chitinophagales; family Chitinophagaceae; genus Nemorincola. The sequence goes on from CAIRTW010000195.1 coordinate 24,835, forward strand.
TAAAACAGTCTGCCGATGCTCATCAGTAAAGGCCCCATAACGACCTGAACTATAATTAATATAAACCACTCCATCTGTACCAAACCAGAGCTCTCCGCCTTGCAATGCCCTACCTCCTCCGGTAATATTAGTGTGACAAACGACCTTGCGCTCAGCCGCAGGGTTTGGCGTAGCTTCTAAAATTATGTGCATGCCCGTAGCAGTAATTACCCACAAATATCTGCCAGTCTTAGGGTCCGGCTCAATATTCGCCGGATCAACTGCTACCACATCGTCTGGCTTTCCGTCATCGGTTGCATCATAAAGGTCTTCAAAAAAAGGTATGTCTTCACCGTCTTGTACATCCTTGTCAAAACCACGTCGTTCAAATGGCAGAACTGCTGGCCCCATAAGTGCTATGTGTTCGGGTGTAGGTACCGGCATCGCTATATTTTTATATGCCCCTTTTCGCTGGCTTGTTCCAGTTTATCAATCCCGTATTGTTTCAACGCGGCTAAAGCACTTATCGGACTTAGCTCACCATACTTTTTGCTGAAAGCGGGAGATGTATATGCAAAAAGATATTTCTTGTTGTCATCGGTAAAAATTTTCAGGTTTCCCGTCTTAAAGATCGCCTCAATAAAAGCATTTGAAATTTCACCCGAAAAAGAATTCAGGACCTTTTTAAGTTCTTCTTTTTTAAACAAAGCCTGTAGCTTCCAGAAATCATCGAATGAGTTCAGGTAGCTGTTTTTATGAAACTTAATAGGAACTTCCAAAACTGTCTTTTGTCCGCCCATGGCACTTTGTACATTTTTTCTGGCCTCAGCAATGATCGCATCAAGCAGGTCTTCCAATTCATCTTCGCCGATTCCCGCCACTTCTTCCAGATCAAGCTGCACATAGCGCCTGTGGTGAGTTTCATCAGTTAAAAAACTTACGCCTTTCATTTTAACATGGTTTTGCATCCAAATTTACAATCTTAATATTAACTGGTCATAAAATTTCTTCGGCATGTGATTGTAGGGAAACAAAAGTCATCTTTCTCATCGGAACGAACAACCTTCTGATTTCAATTCCTCGCGACGAACAGCTCTGAAAGAGCGAAAATACCAGCCAAGGGTGTAGCCATGGGAATACCAGACCCCAAACACACGGCGCCCTGTAATTAGTTTTGATTGCTATTCTATTCTATTATATGCTTAATGTAAGAACTATTAAGCCAAAAGCACTTCTTTTTCTCCATTCCTCCCTGTGGTGTTTCCATCAGGTCTTTGCTATTTATACCTTTAGGTCGCACATGGCAGATCACATCATCCGACATTTTGATAAAATGATTGTACTTAGCCTGTAATTTCTCTTAGGAACATTGACAAAATGAAAAAAGCCTCCCAGGTGTGCTTCAAAAGATGCCTGGAAGGCGTATTATTTTATAAAAAAGTGTTTTATCAAAATCTGCAACAGTTTGAACCTTGTAGCAATAATTTTTTGCCAGTAATATATACATATTTTTAATAATGTTACGTTTTTCAATCGTTTAACGAACAATTTTTCAATTTTCTTATCTGGGGCAATAGCATGTTATTCTGCGGCCCCTTTTATTCCGGCAATTCATAAATTCTCCAAATTCTGATTCAGACCATTGTCATTCTGAGCACTGCCGAAGAATGTGGATATCTTCCTTGGCAGTTTCGTCTCTTCGGCACATTTCTTGCGGCCTTATATGCGGTAGTTATCGCGGGTTCCAAAGAGAAAGAACCTGCCAATATATAGTTACAAATTAAACACATTTATGCTCACTCCTAACGCATCATCCGCCAGTTCCCCCAATTACCCACTTGATGCCCCATTGTGCAAAAACGGGACATGCGATAATATATAAAACATTAAAAACCAATTTATTGGAATTTAAAAATGCCCCATATTACTTCGTTTTTTATTTATCGGCAAATGGGACATTGCAAAAAAAATATGGAAGGATCGCAAAAAATCGAAAATTTGTAGTAATAAATAACAACAAAATTCATGCGTGCACCCAACAAAAAATTATCGCAAAATCAGCCTGCACTGAGCTTGCCGAAGTGGGGAATGTGATTAATCATTAATCATTAATATCAGCCGCAGACAAGTATTTCAGCAAATACCTATGCCCCAAATGTCCCATTTTTTTCAGTGGAATATGGGGTAATACCAAATAGACTTTGAAAACACACTATAATATAGATGATAGCAGCGATAAAGCACACCCCATGATGGCGCCTTTTTCCGCCGTAGAAACGAAAGACTAAAGCTTATGAAGAGTACATTTGCTAAACCGCTTGATGCAGCTAATCGGGAGCAATTGTAGGCAGAAAACCAGCGCCATATAGCTGATTAGCGAACTGCGGTAACAGAGTAGAGCTATTTTTTTTCCGGCGGAGCCTTTGGAAAAAAATCGCCTTTTTCTTTGTTACTTTCTTTTTGGCGA
>CAIRTW010000196.1 GCA_903881585.1 uncultured Bacteroidota bacterium
ACTACCTTGCGATAACCAGATTTTGAGTCTAGCGCGTCTACCAATTCCGCCATCGAGGCCTTTTTCAGTTTGCAGTTTTCAGTCGGCAGTTGCAGATATTGTGTAGCTGCAAACTGCGCACTGCCGGCTGCATCCTATTTTACCGGGTTGCAAATCTATCAATTCTTTCCTTAATGCGCAACAGGTATTTTTTGCGGAAGTACTGGTCTTTTACCTGTAACAATAGCTCTTTGCTCTTATCTCCATGTTCAAAGCGTTGCACCAGCAGGTTTGTGGCATCGTCCCATAGCTCCATTTGTTCGTTCAGTGCATTTGTGGCCATCTGTGCTGCATCTTCATTTTCCGGTTCTATTTCACTTTCGCTTACCGCCTCGTTCAGGTCCATCATCTCCATAAGGAAGGCTGGAGGTAAGGCATATTTCTCATCATCTTCCAGCAGGTGGTTTTGCTTCAGTATATAGGCCATGGTAGCATCGCTGCTTTTCAGGGTCTTGTAGGCTGCATTATTCATGGCAGCCATGCGCAGGGCTTCTGTAAGTTCTGTTCCGCCAGCCTGTGCAAACCGATCGGGATGGTACTGCCGGCTCAGCTCATAGAATGCGCTTTTTACCGCAGCCTGGTCGGGGTGGAAGGATACCGGCAGGTGGTATAGTGTGAAATAGTCTGTCATGGTGTTATCTTTGCCGCAAATTACTAAAGATGATCCGCATAGGGGTGATACGGGAAATGAAAAAAAAACCTGACGAGCGCGTGCCGCTGATACCGCGCCAGTGTAGTTACATCGAAGCTCACTATCCGGGTATTAAGATAGTTGTAGCGCCATCGCCTGTACGCAGTTATACTGATGCCGAATACCTGGCTGAAGGCATAGAGATGAATGACGATCTCAGCGACTGTGATATACTGCTGGGCGTAAAGGAAGTGCCCCCGGAACTGCTTATCCCAGGAAAAACGTACTTTTTCTTTTCTCACACCAAGAAAAAACAGCCGTACAACCAGGGCCTGATGCATGCGCTTATAGAAAAGCGTATCCGTATGATAGACTACGAATGCCTTACCCATAGCGACGAACAGCGCATACTGGGCTTTGGCTTATATGCGGGTATAGTTGGCGCGCATAACGGACTGCTTACTTATGGCAAAAAATTTGGCTTGTACGATTTGCCCGCAGCACACGCCGTAAAAGGCTTTAAAGAACTGATGGCGGCCTATGAACACGTGAAACTGCCCAATATAAAAATAGTGATGACCGGCTCAGGCAAGGTAGCGGCCGGTGTGCTGGAAGTGCTGACACAACTGGACATTGAAGCTGTAGAACCAAATGACTTCCTGACACACCAATACGAATACCCCGTATTTACGCACCTTAAAGGGGCAAACCTTTATGCACGTAAAGACAATGATGAATTTTATCGCGACGATTTTCACGCCCACCCGGAAGCCTATAAATGCCTGTTTACCTCCTACGTAAACCAGGCAGACATACTAATGAACGGTATCTACTGGGAGCATAGGATAGCACGGCTATTTGAAAAGGAAGATATAAAACGTAACGACTGGCGCGTAAGCGTGGTCTCAGATATTACCTGCGATATTGACGGTTCGGTACCTATCAATATCGCTTCATCAACTATCGCTGATCCTGTTTATGGTGTTGACAGGATGTCAATTGAGCGCTCGGCCCCTTTTCAGAATACACGGGATATTATCGACGTGATGGCCGTAGACAATCTGCCGAATGAATTGCCGCGTGATGCGTCCCGATACTTTGGCATACACTTTGAAAAACATATTTTGCCCGAATTATTCAAGGAACAAAGTGATATCCTTAAGCGCGCTACAATATGCGCAGACGGGCAGCTAACTAAGAAGTACGAGTATCTGAGCGACTATGCATACGCATAACAGCATCATTATTTTTTCTTATTTTTGATAAAACCCCGTTATCAAAAACACTTGGTACATACCACTACTGCTTGCGTGCTGCCTGTGCAGTTGCGACCGGTATTATTATAAACCTAATGGCGTTAACGCCCCTCTTTTTACTGAGGCCAAAGAAGCTCACCTCGCTGCAAGTGCCACGCCAGACGGGGCATTTACCGACGTGCAGGCATCTTACGCTCCTACCAATCACCTCGGCATTATCGGCAACTTCAGCGCTTTTTCTTATAAGGCGTCTGGTGCAGATGCTCCTTCCGGCAATGTGGATGCGCATGCGCACCTTGCAGAGCTAGGAGCAGGCTACTATTATGCCACTGGGAAAAAAGCAAAACTCATCTACGACATTTATGCCGGCGCCGGTGGCGGCTCCATGCAGAGTGATGTGAACATGGATTTTTTTCGTGCTTTTATTCAGCCGGGTGCAGGCATACGTACTCACTGGTTTGAGGTATCGCTCAACTATCGCCTCGCCGATATCAGGTATTACAACCTGAACACAAACGGGCACGACAGTAACTACCTGCAGCAGCATAACCTTGTGTATGGTAACCGGAGAATAGACAATACAAACTACCTCTTCGCAGAGCCTTCAATTACCATCCGGGGCGGATATAAATTCATCAAGGTGCAGACGCAATACGTTATTTCAAACCCCGTTTCAAATGTGCCATGGCAGTATTACAATACCCTGATCAACTTCGGCCTCAGCTTCGAACTCGAAGAGTTGCTGGCCACGATCAAAAAAGAAAAGAAACACCATAACTAGTCCACCATTTTATGATATCAAAATCAACCATCGCCACACTACTGTTCTTTGTCTCCATAGTTTGCAATCCGCTTGTTGCTGCAGCACAGGCAGCACCGGACACCTACGCGGCCATGAAGACAGGGATCCTTAACCTTATCAACAAGCATCGCGCTGCTATTGGCCGGAAGCCGCTGAAAATGAACGAGGTCATTGAAAAAGCGGCGACCAGTCACAGCACTAATATGGCCACTAAAAAAATATCATTCGGCCATGATGGTTTTGATGAAAGGATGAAGGGCATCACCCAGCAATTGGGCGGAGCAAATGGCTGGGCAGAGAATGTGCTAATGGGTGTTGAGACCGCTGAAAAGGCCGTGGACATGTGGCTGCACAGCCCTGGACACAAAAAAAATATAGAGGGAGATTACAACCTCACCGGAATAGGCATAGTGAAGGGCAGCGACGGTAATTTATATTTTACACAGATATTCATGAAGGCAGGTCAGTAGTTTTTAGAAATTTGGAATTTGGAATTAGAATGAATTCGCAAAATCCACCAATAATAACAATCCAAATTCCGAACTACTAATTCCGAATCCCTAATAATTGTATTTTTCTTTCCAGCAATTCTTCAGGTAGTCTCGCAGCCTGGCCTCGCTGGCGTTGCTGCCAGGTTCATAAAGTTTGGTACCGATGACCTCATCCGGCAGAAATTCCAATGACGCAAAGTTACCTTCGAAATCATGGGCATATTTATAGCCCTTACCATAGTCCATCTTTTTCATCAGGCCGGTTGGCGCGTTGCGTATGGACAGCGGCACTGGCAGGTCACCTGTTTTGTTCACAAGTGAACGAGCCATACCGATCGCCACTGTAGCAGAATTGCTCTTCGCTGATGAAGCCAGGTAAATTGCCGTTTGCGACAGTATAAGGCTGCACTCCGGGTAGCCTATCATCTCCACAGCCTGGAAACAGCTGGTGGCCAGAAGCAGCGCGTTTGGATTAGCGTTACCTATGTCTTCGCTCGCAAGAATCAGCATACGCCTCGCTATGAATTTGGGGTCTTCCCCACCCTCTATCATCCTCGCCAACCAATACACAGCGGCATTAGGATCGCTGCCGCGCATCGATTTTATGAACGCGGAGATGATATCATAATGCTGTTCTCCGCTCTTATCATAGAGCGCCATTTTTTTCTGCACTATGTCCTGAACCACTTCGTTGGTAAATACCTTATCACCCTCCGGCAGCGAAGCCGTAACCAGCTCCACAAGGTTCAGCAGCCTGCGTGCATCTCCGCCGCTTAACTGCAGCAGCGCCTCCCATTCTTTTATCTCTATATGCTGCTCTGCCAGCCATTGGTCTTTTTGGATAGCCTGGTTTACCAATGCCATAAGGTGTTCTTCGGTCAGCGGTTTCAGTACATATACCTGGCACCTGCTCAGCAATGCGCCTATCACCTCGAATGAAGGGTTCTCTGTTGTAGCTCCGATCAGCGTAATAATACCTTTCTCCACAGCCCCTAGCAAGCTGTCCTGCTGCGCCTTATTAAAGCGGTGTATCTCATCAATGAACAGTAGTGCGTGGCCACTCTTGCGGGCCATTTCTATTACTGCTCTTACGTCTTTCACTCCACTGTCTATGGCGCTCAAGGTAAAGAATGGCATGTCCAGCGAATGGGCTATTATCTGTGCCAGCGTCGTTTTCCCAACACCCGGAGGGCCCCAGAAAATAATAGAGTGCCCTTTATGGCTATGTACCATTTGCTCCAATACTTTGCCTTGCCCCACAAGATGCTCCTGGCCTATGAACTCATCCAGCGTTTGCGGCCTCACCCGTTCTGCAAGTGGTATATTTGAACCCTGCATAGAAATTATGTTTATCTTTTAAAGTAATTCCCTAAATTAGCTGCATGTTACGCTACCTGTTCATACTCTTGTGCATCGCCTGCACCGCTAATGCCATCGCCCAAAATCCAGTCGCCCCAGCCGCCAAAACTACGGAAAAGCGGGCTGCTGAAATTGATTATAAAGAAATGGGAGCTGTAATGCCACGGCTCAAAGTGAAGCTATACAAAGACACTGCCAAAAAAAATAATGGCACTGAAAGTGCAGAGCCAGTGCGCAAAAAGAAAAAAGCAGAAGAAAAAATTTACCTGACCAATGAAGATGTGGACAACGGGGCTAACCTCTTTGTGATGATGTTTAATCCTACCTGCTCCCACTGTGAAGACATGGCTGCATTACTCAGAAATAATATATCCCTCTTTAAAAAGACACAACTAATATTGCAGTGCAATCCCGGTATGGCACAATATATTCCCGATTTTGTGAACAGGCAGCACCTTGATGAATATCCCACCTTTCACATTGGTTCAGACAGCTCCGATTTTATTAATAAAGTGTATCTTTTCCAGATGCTCCCTCAGATCAATATTTACGATCACGACCGTAAATTGATAAAAACTTATAACGGGGAAATGCCTATTGACAGCCTGAAAAAATATATAGACTAAAGCTGGTAATAACTGCCTGTATCTTTCGGGGATAAATGCCTGCCCGGAAATGATTTGTGAAACTAAATGAGGATAAAAAGACACCCCGCACGGTTCAACCGATGCAAGACGCGATGCTGATCAGGCTAAAAGGCAATTAAATAGCTACTTGGGCGTGCATACTGCCGGAAGGCACAAAACCCTCTCCTTTTTCAGTAACATATACCCGCACTTTGCGTACATAATCAAAATAACCTTTCTGCAGCCGATACAAAAAGAAGCTGAAAATAAGCAAATCGGCACCCAAAAGGATGAATGTTACATTCCAGTCTCCACCTACCAGGCGCAACACAAATGCTGCGATGAAGATAAAAAAGCAAAAGATCACAATGATCTGAGGCCCGCCGGAATCCACTTTGCGCATTTTAGAAGTAACCTTTACATTAGTCTTGCCACCTTGCTCAATCATATCCACATGCGTTATCGGCAGTGTCTTTATCGACTCCTCCTGCTCTGCATGAGGCACGATCAACACATCGCCATCCCGCTCAAGGATCTCAAAATCCAGATTGTGAATTTTTACGTGGCTCCCCATCAGCCGCTTTTTAAGATCGGCCTTAGATACGGGGGAATTAAAGTTGTGCGTCTTTGTGAAAAACATAGGCTTAGTTTTTAATGGTTAGAACAAATTAGCAAATTGAAGATACACATATAAATTTGCATTTCAAAATCTTCAATTAAACAATAATTAAATCCAAAACCGTGCCAGAATTGCCGAAAAATATCTTCCAACTAATAAAATCCTGATAAATAATGTCCTATGTAATTAAGAAATTAAATTTACATTCAAATATTACATAATATCATTAACCGAAAGTTAATAATAAAAGAAAGGGAAGTTGTTGAATTTAAGAGAATAGAATACTGCTTAGCAACGGAGTTTATTTGTTTCCGATAATGTGAAAATAGCTCTCTACCATATCCCGGTAATACGGCTTTAATTGAGGAGGGACGGTCTTATATAGCTCAAGGAGTTGCTTCTGATCTGTAATATATTTTTGCAAAGCAGCAGGTACCGGCCTGCTCATTTCCTCTCCTGATTTAGAGGACCGTTTATCATCTTGTTCCTGTTCGCGTAACGACTTCTCTGTCTCCAGCAACCTTGTAGTTATCTCCTTCTGCCGTATCATCAGCTCGTCTGTTATCCTGCGGTTCACAAGGTCAGTCTCATTCTTGTCCATTTTTTGCTCCAGTTCCCTGAGCTCTTTTGCACTGCTGCCAAGGCCACCCTTGCTGTTCAGTTCATTACTAAGGTCTTGTATTTTGCGCCTTATCATAGCCTGCTGCTCCGCTAGCCGTGCCAGCTGTTCCGGATCACCATATTCACCTTGTCCTCCCTGCTTGCCTTGCCCCTGCTTGCCCTGGCCCTGGCCTTCACCCTGACCCTGGCCCTGTCCTTGGCCCGTTCCTTGACCCTGGCCCGGTTTCTTGCCGCTGCCCTTTCCCATTTTCCCCATACCCTCGCCCATCTTCTGCTGCTCAGTAATAATATCCGATAGCTGATCGCCCGGGCTTTTACCGGGCTTCTTACCACCAGGCATACTACAGCTACCTGAGCCTCCCGGCTTGTTTGCATCGGCCTGCGCCTGCATCAGGTTCGCAAGCACTTCGTTCAGCATCAACGCAAGGTTGTTGGTATGCGTCATCACATATTGCTCGTCCATCTGGGCAAGATCCACCCGGCGGTCTTCAAGATTGTCCACCGCCTTCTGCATATGATGCTCCAGCTCGGTGGTTTCTTTATTTATGGTCACAGCTATCTTTTCAATACGCTTGCTCAGTGCAAACATACTATCCCGTATCATCTGCGAATTGCGGTGCAGCCTGTTCTCTTCTTCCTGGTTCGTTACATACTGCTGGCTCGATGCCGATGTCACTCTTACAGAACCCATAAGATCTTCCTGGTCAAATGACAGCCTTATCAGGTTGCTCAATATCTGCCGTGTTGCTTTTATGTCTATGTCTATTTCTTCGGGGCTTTGGCCACCTGCTTTCTTACGCAGCGACTTTGCCATCTGCTCCAGATTATCAGCAGCGCTCTTCTGCGATTTTCCCGCCTTGCCACCTTCCTTTTTATCAAGGCTTTCCTTGCTATCCTCCATATCTTTCTGTGCATCCTTGCCCTGTTGCTCTTCGTTTTCCAGTCGGTCTTGCTGCTTGGCATCTTTAGCGGCTTTCTTCAGGTCCGCCACATCTTCTTTCATTGCCTTGTCCAGCTGGTCCTTCAGGTTCTTCTGTTCCTTGCTCAGGTCACCACTTTCCTTCTTGCCTTCTTCGGTCTGCTTTTGCAGGCCCCGTTCCTTTTGCGCCAGGTCGTCCATTTTATTGGCTACGTCCTCCATGTGCATTTGCATCTCCAGCTTCTTCATCAGCTCTTCCATACGCTGCATGTCCATATTGAAGAGCTTGTTGTCCTGCTGCATTTGCTTCATGGCGTCAACAGCCTGGTCCTTATTCAGTTTCTGCATTAGCTCCTGCAGCTTCTTCATTTCTTCCTTCAGTTCGTTGCTAAGCAGGTTGTCCAGCTGCTTATCCATGTCTTTCTGCTTTTCTTTTAGGTCTTCGCTGTATTTTTTCTGCTCACTCTGCTGCATCTGCTCATCAAACCGCTGCTTTATGTTTTCCACGTTGGTCTTCAGCTCCATTTGCTTCTTCATCATCTCCTGCAGCGACTGCTGTTGCTCCCACTCCAGGCTGTTGCTTTGCAGCATTTTGCTCTGCATATCCTTGTAGTCGCTTTGCAGCTGCTGCGTTTTCTGCGAGCTGTTGCTGATACCTGAATTGATCTGCTGTGAGTTTTCATTTATTGCCGAGTCCAGTTGTTTCGGGTCATACATCTGGAAGGTCATCACCTCACTCCGCGATGCTTTGCTGCCATGCACACCGTCATTATCCCATGCTTCTATATAGTAGGACACCTTTTGCCCCGGCGACAGCTTCAGGCTTTCTATGTCAAAATACTCCTCGAATGATGTAAGCGCCCCCTCTGTTATTTTCACAGGTATGCTTTTGGTAAGTACTGGCTTATCCTTATCAGTCACTTGGTAATTGAACGACACCCTCGTAATGCCGTAATCATCCCCCGCACTGCCTGTAAGCAATATCTGCTTGCCCGTTACCGAGTCTTTGAATTGCTGTAGCTGTATCACCGGGTACTGGTCTGGTATCACCTGCACCTGGTAGCGGTAGCTGTCTGCTATAGCGGCTTCTTTGTTGTGCAGCGTTATGGTATAGGCAGTGTCGCTCATAAAGCGGTACTGGTAAGAAAATGTTGAAGAGCTGTTGGGCAGTATCACCGGGCTACCGTTGCCAAAATGAATACTGGCATTATCCGTATGGTCGGTCACAAATGTCCAGTTCACTGTAGTGCCTACAGGCAATGTCATATCACTGAGACTATTCCTTACTTCGTTCTTCTTACCGGTATAAGCAGGATAATTCACCTGCACCTTAAACGCCTTGAGTACAGGGCGTTGAATAACTCTCAGCATGTTGGAATTAGAATAAAAACCAGCAGCATAAAATCGGAAATTTACTGCTTCCGTCACATTCTTAAAGGTGTATTGGAAGGTATGGTTGTCAAGCGGCTGCATGGGTATGCGCTCCCCGTTTATTTCTATGGTTGCATCAGCGGGCAGCATAGCCCCGGTAGCTTCAGCAGTAAGCACAAAATCAGCATTGCGCACTGCAATAAGCGATGGGTTCTTAATTGTAAAATGAAATGGCGATGGTTTCTCAAATGCCTTCGTAGGTTGCAGCAATCTCGATGAGCCCTCCGTAAAAACACTGGGCGCCGCTACAAGTATAAACACGCCTACCAGCAAAAGAGGCAACAAGTAAGGAAGATATTTCTTGTTTTTAGAAAGATCAACTGCCATCGTAATAGGCACTACCGAAATAGCGCTGATCTTCTGGTTGATGCTGGCTTCGGCAAGTTCGCGGCTGGCATTATTATCAGGCTGGCGTTTCAGTTGCAGTATGTTCAGCAGCCGGTCGCTTATCTCCGGGAAATGTTTGCCTATGATACTTGCAGCCTGCTCGTGAGAGATCACTTTTCCTAGCCGCCCCATTTTGCTGAGCGGGATAATGACCCACGCCACCAGCGAAGACAGCCCCAGCACCGCAAACACAGACACTATATACACCTTAGACCATACCGGCAAGTACAGATAATACTCGCCCACACTCACCGTAAGCACATAA
>CAIRTW010000197.1 GCA_903881585.1 uncultured Bacteroidota bacterium
CGTGTTATAATTACTTACGAACGTTTTCGAGATATAGATTTTCTACTTTTTGACGGGCCCACGGAGTAGCCCTAAGAAATTTGAGGCTGGATTTTATACTGGGGTTTTCGTAGAAGCAATTTATACGAATACGCTCATTCATCTGCTCCCAGCCATAATGAGTTACCAGGTGATTGAGCATCACCTCCAGCGTAATGCCATGCAGCGGATTGTTTTTTTGCTCCATATAGAGTGGCTATGGTAAGACGGCAGCATTTAGTTCGGCCAGCCGCTGCCTCGCAGTTTGTATATAGGTGCTTCCGGGATAGTCTATTATAAGCTGTTCATAGTAATGTTTTGCCTGGTCGCTCTGGTGCAGGTTGTTTTGATACACTTCTGCTATCTTAAAAACAGCATCATCGCCTAGCACGTCCTGGCCGTATTTTTCATAGATGGTCTTTAGGTGCGCCAGGGCCTTGTTGTAGTCGTGATGTTTAAGGGCCAGCTCAGCGCGTGCCATAATAATATCGTCGTTGAGCGGGTGCTTTGGGAAAGCGATATTAATGCTGTCCAGCAGGGCTTCGGCTTCTTTGTCTTTGTTCTGGAACAGCAGCAGGCCCGCATAAGCGAAGCGCTCCAGCGGCACATAGTTGCTGTCTTCCACATTTTCGGTGATCTGCACAGAAAGGTACAGGGCATCATTTGCAATAAGCTCTGAAGTTGATGCTTTCAATATAGATAATTGCCTTTGTGCCCAGACAAAATCGCCACGGTAGTAGGCCAGCTTGGCGTTGCGGAACCGGGCGTCTTCGCCCAGCACATCCTGCTTGAATTCTTTGTCCACCTGGCTGTAGGTGAGCGAGGCATCCCAGAGCTGGCCGGTAAGTACGTAATAGTCACCCATCTGCAGTTTGAAGGCGCCTACCATGTTCTGCCTTATGCCAGGCTCTATCAGTGACCGCTGCAATATCTCTATGGCCTTTGCAGCATTACCTGCATATTGCGCCTCCAGCATAGCATAGTCGGATACAGTTTGGGTGGTATATCGGTTTGGATATTCTATGAGGAAGCTGTCGTAAAGTTTAATGAGATCATTTACCGCAGTCGCTCTTATCACCGAATCATTCTTTATGACCTCGAATGCGGCAGACAGTTTTCCTGCCCTTGCCTCGAGGTAGTGTGGCAGGTCTTTCCCCTGTGCTATTACGTCATCGAATGCTTTTCCCGCAGCGTCAAACTGCTTTGCGTTCATGGCCAGGCCAGCCAAAGACATCAGCCGCCTGCCATTTTCTTTATTACGCTCGTCCACCGCTTCTATCTGCACCAGGGCGCCATCCCAGTCGTTCTTTTGTGTGTATATCCAGGTGAGCAGCTCGGCATAATAAACATTGTTGGGGTCGTCATTTATCTTCTTGACCACGCCACGCTGCATCTGGCGCAGCTTGTCGGGATCGTTGCCGAGCATTTCCAGGAGCTGCGCCTTTACGGTCTCTATGTTGCCCCCCTGCGACTGCACGCCTATCAGCACCATTTCTATGGCTTTGTCCAGCCGGCCGCATTTGTCATAGAGACGGGCCAGTGGCATGCAGTAGTAGTACATGGCATTGGTCATACTCACCCCCTTCTCAAAGGTGCGCACGGCATAGTCATCATTACCGCTTTCCATAAATGCCTTGGCTATACGCTGGGTGAGGCCATCGTCACCCGTCATTATTTGCAGCAGGCTGTCATATTGCTGTTTGGCCTTGTCATACTTTTTCTCCCAGGCATAAACGTCACCCAGGTCTATGTGCAAAAATGGATCCTGATTAGTGCGGGCTTTCTGGGCTTCCACTACTTTCTCTGCGGTTTTGTATTGCTTTTCACCAATGAGCAGGTGCAGGTATTCGGCATATACCGAATCAGGGTTTTTCTTGTACAAATCGGTGAACGAAGCGGCTGTTTTGATCGGGGCTATTTCAACCGGGGCTTTTTTGGAAGTGTCGGCAGGCACATCGGTCACCATCTCAATGCCTACGTGCTGGGCAAAAAGATGAGAGCCCGTAAAAAGCCCTAACGCACCCAGTAAAACCAACTTCACTATATTCATTCCTGTTCCTTAAAGATCATTCAAATGTACCGCTTATTATTATTTGATATTCTTATGGAAAACATAATTGTTTTTGAGGCGCTTAGAAGGGTGGTGATTGGAAAATTTTATCCGGAGCTTTTACCATTTGAGCGATACGGGCCGCGATTGGTTTCCAACTATATACCCCGGAATGGAACTTGATCGGTTCATTAAAATTAATCTCGGTGTGGAATGATAATGCTTTTAAGGTAATAAAAGGGTTTTTTGCCTGATATTTTTTTTCGTAGAAGCTGACCATATCCGTCAATGAAAAAGAAGAAGAAAGCCAGGCAATATCGATAAAATCTTTTACCCGTGTCCCGTTACCAACTATTGCATTCAATTTCATTGCTGCTATATCTTTTAGACTAGCCATACGCACACCCTCTTCAAAAATCAAATCATCAACTAACGGATAGGCATGTGTTATCAGATCTACCTGTATTCCATCTATTTGTCCCTTTATCGTGCGGCGGGCGATATAATTCAGTCTAAGCCTTTTCTGAGACTCCAGATATTCGGAAAGTACACTTTCGTCAAAAGACTTTTCAGAAAACAGATCAATATCAATACTGACCCTATGGCCTATTTGTAAAGATAGAGCCGTGCCCCCAACAAGAAAAAAATCTCCGAGATCTGGATCAGCCATAAGGCTCTTCAGGAGTTCCAGTGTGCCTGGTGTAACTGTTTCTTTTCGTAACATTTCATTTCTGATAAAGGGATTTCAAAAATCACGCTGACAAAATTCATGTCTTTGTCATTCAGGTAGGGCAATTCTTTTATGGCTTCGATCATTCCTGTAATGCCATACATGTTCAGTGCGGCATACCAGTCATCGGGCCAGCCCCGCTCCACTACCCGCTGCACAACTACATTGCGCATGTTCTGATAATTAAATGCAGACATATCGTATTCCCACAATAAAGACGGATTGATCTTAGCATTTGAATGGTCTTTGTAGTTGTCAAAATACATAACCAAAGATACGAATTTAATGGCGTTATACCTGCCGTTAACAGCACTTTATTCATTGAGCAGCAGCGCATTTCATGCCAGATATTGCCAGCAAAAAACAGCTACCTTCGCGCCTTAATCAGAATGGTATGAAACTGGAAGATGTATTGAAAAGCCGCAGCGGAAATAAGTGTGAATTGTGCAACTCTGAGGCTGGCCTGAGACCATATGAAGTGGGCCCGCAGGATCGCTATAACGAGGAAAATACCATAATGATATGCGGCAAGTGCGAGGCGCAGATAATGAAGAAGGAAGACCTGGAAAGCAAACGCTGGGATTGCCTGGGTACGAGCATGTGGAGCGAGGTGCCGGGTGTGCAGGTAGTGAGCTGGCGTATGCTGAACCGCCTGCGCAATGAAAGCTGGGCCATGGACAACCTGGAAATGATGTACATGGACGACGACAAACTGGCCTGGGCAAAAGCTACCGGCGACCACGAAAATGATAGCGCCGTGGACCTGCATAAAGACAGTAACGGCACCGTACTCAATGATGGCGATACTATAATACTCACCAAATCACTGGATGTAAAGGGTACCAGCCTTAATGCAAAACTAGGCACTGTGGTAAAGAACATTCGCCTGGTGGAAAACAATACAGAACAGATAGAGGGCAAAATAGAGGGCCAGGTGATCGTGATACTTACAAAGTATGTGAGGAAGCAGGGGGCTTAATAGTTAAAAAGGTAAAGGGGTAAAAGGTTAATTGGGTGGGCCGGTGCTTACGCTCCATTGTCCTTTAGTAAAAATTCTCCCTTGATCAGCCACGAGGTACCGTACGCAAGATTTGCTACCCACTCCAGCCAGAACGTAGGATGAAGGCTTGCATTATCCAGGCCGGGTATGTGTTTTTCAAACGCGATCAGTAAAATAGCAACGAGGATAGCTATGCCGCATACACGGTAAACCCGGTTTCTTACTACCTTCTGTTTTGTCTTGACGCCGGCGCTTTTAGTAAATAGAAACAAGGACATATAGGAAAGCGTGGTGTAAAACAATGCAGCAGAAACATAATGAACATTGACCCGAAGGGGAATATCAGCCAGTGTCCTGATAACACAGCCGGCATCTTCGTCCTGCGATGTAGGGAACAGAGCTACGCAAATAATAAATGTACCGGCAAGAAAGCTCACAATATTATCACGCAGGTCGTATCCTTTGTAGGTGATGAGGAATATGCCCGTGGAAATAAGGAACCCCACAAAAACATCTCCCATAACCGTGAAGTAGTAATGGCTGATGGAGTTCTGAACATGCGTACAACCGCCGATGGTGAACGTGCCTATTATCATTACTGCCGGTATAGATATACCCAGGAAGCCGATCGCCTTTCTCAGGGTCATAAAAGAGATCAGCAGCGGGTTGGTGTTTGGTGTGTTAGTTGCCATTTCTTTATTGAAGTGATTCTTATACAAGATAGATATATATTTTTGAAAATCACTACTCACTCCAGTTCTCTTCCCATGCGCTTTTGTATGCCTCGTGCTTTTCCGCATAGGCGATAAAACCGGCATAGAACGGATGGCGGGACAGCGTGGCACTGTCGCCAATAATAACGAGTTTTTTACGGGCTCGGGTCATGGCTACATTCATTCGCCGGGTGTCTGAAAGGAAGCCGATGATGCCATCTGCGTTGCTCCGGGTCATGCTGATGTAAACAATGTCGCGCTCCTGTCCCTGGAAGCTGTCGATGGTGTTTGCAGATATGTTTTGCAGATACGGTTGCAGTCCGGGAACATGCAGCAGTTGGTCTTTGAGTACGTGTAGTTGCTCTTTGTAAGGAGAAATAATGGCTACTGAAGGAAAGTGTGCCGGCTTGTAATGCGTGCCTAATTCGGTAACGAGCCGCGAAAGATGCTTGAATAGAAATGCTGCCTCTTCGGGGTTGGAGATGCTTTTGTTCTCCGTTTTTTCTTCAAATCCGCAACCGGCGGTGTCTATAAATACCAGCGGCATATCTCCGGCGAACAACAGATGGTTCGCTACTGAGCCGTGGGCCAGCAGCTTATTTTCATAGAACACTGCAGAGGAATAACCCATGATCTTCTCGTGCATGCGGTACTGCTCACCGAGCATAGATACGGCTTCGGGGTGCAGGCTTATGACCTTCTCCAGCAATGTATTGCTGAGCCCACCTTTTGCAGCGGCATCCGACTTGATGGTGGGTGATAGCTGGAAGTGGTCGCCGGCGAGGATGAGTTTCTTGCCCTTCAATATGGGTATCCAGCAGGCGGGCTCCAGCGCCTGGCCAGCCTCATCTATCACCACTGTGTTGTAGCGGAGACCGCGCACCGTGTAGTGGTTGGCTCCTACCAGCGTGGCTGCTATGACCTGTGCTTTTGAAGTGACATCGTCGATAATGTATTGCTCCATTTTGTCCACGTCCTTCATGATCTTGTAGGCCTCATCGAACAGGGCTTTTCGTTGTTCCCGCTCGGCGCGGCCAAAGCTGCGCTTGTATTTGTGGGCCATCTCTTTGAACTCACCTGCCTGTTTCTTCAGCCGTTTTATCTCTTTCACAGAGCTGTGGGCGGCAACCTTGCTATCCAGTGTCAGCGCCATAAGCCGCTCAGATACTCTTGCAGGGTTGCCCACACGAAGCACATTGAGTCCTTCTTCCGCGAGCTTCTCGCTTAGCAGGTCAACAGCGGTATTGCTGGGCGCGGTAACGAGTATTTGTTTCTCGCCGGCTTTAATAAGTGTCTTGATGGCCTGGACCAGCGTGGTGGTTTTGCCTGTGCCCGGCGGGCCATGCACTATGGCCAGTTCGTTGGCCTGTACTATTTTGTTTACGGCAGCTTGCTGGGTGGTGTTCAGTTTCGGATTGTTATAAAGCGGTGCTTCTTTATCAAAGGTTGGTACGGTGGCACCCGTGAGTATGGTGATGAGGCGGCCTTCTTCCTTTTTCTCGCTGAGGGTCATAGCCAGTTTTAGCGCCGACTGCATTTCATCGTAGCTGTTGTCATCAAACAGCAGGTCTATGCCCAGCTTGCCATCGCTGGCCCAGTCGGGGAGCTCATCTGTGCGGAAGGATATTTTGAGGCGGTTGCCACCTGAAAAAGTGATGGTGCCCTCGAGGAAATTATTCTTTGCATCGAGGTTTGAAAACAGCATGGCCGATACACCGAAGCGAAGCTGGTGGGAGACATCAGTATGGGTGGTGCGCTCTACTTCTACGGTTATGTATTCTGCTTTGTTCAGCTCTGTGCCCCTGATGGCAATGGGATACCAGGCAAGGCCGTTGGCCCTGCGCTCTGCAACCGTAGATGAACGGGTGAGCTCCAGGTAAGCCTGCTTGTCCACCTCCCGCTCCATCTTCAGCAGCTCCAGCAGCTTTTTGAAATAATCCATGCGCGAAGGTAGGGGAAGGGTCTCTTATATTTTGGCTCGTATAACCAACTTTTTCCTGGATTCGCTCGATCCGTTATGGTCACATCTTCACAAACTTCTGCACTTTATAGTTACCGTTTTCCTGAGTTAACCGAATGTAGTATAATCCCGATGGCAGCCCATGGATATTCAGCCCTGTGGTAGTAGCTGTCAGCGGCTGCTGTATCAGTGTTTGGCCAATGTTATTGGTTATCACCATGTTTTTGTAAACGCTATTGTCAGCCATTATAGTTAATTCGTCTGAAACGGGGTTGGGGTAAATCTTAAATTGCCCCGGAATGTTTACACTTGCAATAGCGTTCGTTGTGCAACCCACGGCATTCTCCACTGTATTAGTAAGGACCACTGCGTTAACATCAAAGTAAATACCTGCCCTGCTATCAATAGTTGTTGCATTTGGCAAGCCAGGCAACGTGTTGATGGTGTACATTACCGTACCATCACATAGACCATGATGTGAACTGTCCAGTAAATTAATAGCCGGGAAATCGAACTTTACGACATTATATAGTCCTTCCGTAAACACGGCTATATTCATGGACGCAGAGGCCATTAGTACCTTCAGGGAATGTGGGTTAACATTTGGAGATAAGGTATCCAGCACGTAAATATTATGGGCTGTGTCGTTGCCGGTATTCTCAAAGTGTATGTTGTATTGAATTGACGTTGTGCCCGTTGTATATGGCAAACAAGTAGAGGGAATGTTCTCAACATAGTTAGGATCGCACCCTGCTTTTACGGTATCATTCCTGATACAAATATTGTTAACAAGATTGGCATCTCCTGCAAATGGTGATGAGGAGAAATTTCCATTTACTACGGCTGCGATCGGCAATGGACCTGACACATCTCTGAGCACATAA
>CAIRTW010000198.1 GCA_903881585.1 uncultured Bacteroidota bacterium
TCACCATTCAAAGTTAAACAATTTGTTTTAAAATCTGTTTAGCAGATGTTACAAAACTATCTGCTTTTTTAATGGAAATATATTGCTTTATATAACGGCTTTCAGGTGTCCAGCTCTTGACACTGAACCATGCGCTTTGATATGTTGTCAAAACTGTTGAGCGGACTCCGGAATAAGTCAGAAGGTCATTTAGATCATGGCTTTTTATTTGCTTCAATTGAGTTAAAAAAGCCCATGAACGTGTATTGAAATTAGCAATTTGAGTATTGTAACTGCTGAAGTCGTCCCTTGATTCAGGAAAGCCATAAGTAAATCCAAGTGTTTGACAAATTTTTCTTTTCAGCCCTAATTCCAAAGCATACCCCATTAAATATACAGATCCTGCATACCTTTTGTTTTGAAGCAGCACTTCTGCGTCCTTTACTTTTTCACCGGACAAATATTTTAAAGTAGTTAGTGCTATCAATGCTAAAGGGATTCTTTTGGCACTTAACAATCATGGCTCAACAACCCATTACAGAGCCATTGAGCCATTTACCAAATTCAGAAATTCGCTTAGTTATTCGGAGTAACGGTTACGTAGCTTGCAGAGATAACGCCATTCACGAAATGCACACCAGCCAATGATTCGATAGCGTTGATATCCACTTTATGGTTGGCAAGGTTGTCTTTGGTATCGTTTGGATTGTAGTCCATCTTGGATGGCTGCACATTGTGGAACTCATAGCACAGATACTCATCGGTGCTGGGTATGTAGATCACTTTCCAGCAATATTCCGGCACGACAACATTGTGGTTGGCGCCTATTACCCAGTTGCGGCCTACAGTACCTGCAAATACCTTTACTTTCTTGAATTTCTTCGCTTTTACGATCTCTTTCTCCTGTAGCTTCTCCCAAAGTGTTTTGTAGAGGTCCTTTGGCATTGGCATTATGTTGGTGAAATAATAGCTCTCGGTAAACGCATCTTTGTCACAGCGGTTCTCATCAGGCGACATCATGTGTGCATTATCAAACATTGTGTTTGTATAATCGTCTCTGAGATCAGTAATTTCAGGCAGCTGAGGATCCATATCCATCTTGATGCCGTTTTCACCTTTCATTCTTATGCAGTTAAACATATCTGGCGTCAGCGAATACACAACCAGAACCGGAATATGCTGGGATTTTGAAAAATAAGAAGTGAAATTCTGGTTTCTTATTTTAACAATGTCCTGGCCGTAAGAGTTAAAACTGAAAACAAAGAACAATATTGCTGTCAGTACTGAGGTGTTTTTTACTATTCCTTTTTGCATATAAACCTTTTATTCAAGTTAACATTTTAAGAAAAACAGATTACCGAGCGATAAAAATATGACTTTCACCGAATTTTTTATAATTAAATTCCATTTTTTGCAAGTTTAATTAGATTTTAGGCGTTTTAAGCCCTTTTCAAGGCACTTGAGTATGTAGCTTTGCACATATTTTTCGCACAGGGGCAGAAATTCGGTATACAAATTTGTGCCGGCCGGGCCATAATACAGTTATCAGCAGTTTATATTTAGCAGTTTCCGCAGCCGTCCTTTCACTAAGTTATAAAAAGGCCCGCTAAAAGCAGCCTCTTCACTCCCTGTATTTTATCAAAGCTGCTTCCATGATTTCATAAACCTGTTGTTTTAGTGCAGGCAGGCTTTCTATGTCCATTCCGTGTACCGGCACAGGGTCAAGGTAAACAACCCTGTTGCGGCCAGGCCATATTTTCCACCATGCACTGTAGTGCCACCTGTCCACAGTATCCGGAAAAATGACCGGCAGTATGGGCGTTTGTGTAATTATCGCAAGGCGGAAAGCGCCATTGTAGAACTCTTTTAGCGGCTTCCCGGTCTCATTGAAGGTGCCTTCGGGAAAGATGAGAATATCTGATTCCCTTTTTAGTACCCGCCACATGAGCCGCATGCTCCTGGCCCTGCTCGTTTCATTACCCCTATCTACCATTATCACTATCTGCCGGTACAAAAAACCCATTACCGGCACTTTTGAAAATTCCTTTTTCCCCAAGGCCCGGAAATAGCCTGGAAGGCCCGGAAACAGCACAACGGTATCGAGGTAAGAGATATGATTGGCCACCACTACATAACGTCCCTTCCGCGGCTTTTGGCCGGATATTTTTAGAGGCATACCTATCATCCACAGCCAGCTGCTCGCCCAATAACGGACAATAGTGTAGATAGCCCTCCTGGCTGCAATGTTATTGCCTATGCTGATAAGCAGGAAGAACGGGAAATTAATAAGTAGTCCGGCAACAAAAGTGATCACCGCATAAGCGGTATAAAAAGGCTGCAATATTTTTCTGACCATGCGCAGGAACTAAGCATTCAAATGAGGAATGTTAGGCCGGCCCACTCCCCCCGGCTTTCCTTCCCAGGGTATGGTGGCTACAAAGATGGCCAGGGCGATAAATATGAACCAGAACATACGCTTGAATTTCCGGTCATCATCCATATTTTTCTTAGCTATCGTGTAGCCCATATGCACCAGTATTATCGCTACAACCATACCCACACTGTGCTCCACAACCCAGAAGCGCTTATAGGGGTCTTTCATTACGTCGCCGCCGTTGAGCAGGCCTGTGCCATAAACTTTGAAATAGTAAAGCAATAAACCAAATAACAGCTGCAGATCGCAACAGATCAGTAACACCAATGCAGTTTGCTTATTACTGCTTTTGAATTTCTTCTTTCCCATCATGCCTACCAGGCTTTGCACCACCACTATCACTGCAAACAGCAGTATCAGGTAGCGCAGAATACTATGGAGATAAAGAACGTAAGGGATTGACGATTGCATAACGGGGGAGTTTATATGATAAAGATAATATTGATTTTTGAATCGGTATTTAAAAAAGTGGCAGGCAACGCTATAAAGTGGCGAAATCAGGTTTACCAACCCATTCTTCCCCGCAACTTCCTTATATGTTCTGTATGATGCTTACTGTGCCATGCATACAAAGCCACCATCTCCCACAGCGGGATATTGCGTTTATGCTCCGGATGAAAGTAAGTGCGCTGCCATTCGGCAGGGCTCATGTGGCGCAGCAGGGCCACCATTCTGCGGTGCATGGTATGCAGCATGGTCACAGAAATATTCACAGGTACAAGCTGCACATCTGCCAGCATCGCCCACGCGTTCTCATCATAGGGCTTCACCGTGGGATTGTCTTCGGTCAGGGCCAGCCTCAGCCTGATGTAGGCGTTCATATGGCTGTCTGCCACGTGATGCACTACTTGCTGAATGGTCCACCCGCCGTCGCGGTACGGTACATGCAGTTGTTGCTCATCCAGGTTTTCAATGCAGGCATCCATCCACGAAGGAAGCACCTCCAATACGTTTATCCATTCCTGTATCTGTTCAGGAGTTGCGGCATCAGGCTTCTGGTAGCGCCCTATGGGATATTTCAAACGCTCCATGCTATCTTCCGTAAGCATCGTTTTCTTAGTTTAAATGTTCGTAAAATTCCACTTCGTTGTCTGAAGGCCGGTAAACTTTCTGTATCCGGGAATAACGGTTGCGCTGCGTAAAAAAGTAGTTCAGTATGTCTTCGCCGCTGGTACAAACCACCAATATATCCGGCTCCGTAAATCTCGCTTTTTGCATGTACAGGTCCAGGAAATCCTCCAATGTATAGTTCTGGAACCCTGCATTTATGATCTCCTTTGCCGGGTACTTTTGCTGCAGCAGGTAAGTAGGTATCAGCTTATCATCAAGATCAGGGCAGGAGACACCTGTGTTTCCCATAAACAGTATCCTGATTTTCTTTTTTGGAAAGGTAAGGTCATGGTCCATCCTCAGGCCCTGGGAATTTGTGGTGATATGATATTTTACATTCTTATCCGCATCTACAACCTCATTTTCATTGGGGGGCATATCGCCAAAGGTAGCAGGCTTAGGGCCCGGAGGGAATTTCTTGCCATTTTTAAAACAATCATAACCGGTCATGAGATAAGAAAACTGCTCGCCAACGAATGCTGCGCCTTCCTTAGACCAGTTATCGTCAGACGCCATTTGCGAGATAGCCTCTGCCTTTTGGGCGAGTATGGCCGGGGTCATATCTACATACTCAATGCCCATCATATTGCACGACTGGGTGATGAATGGGATGCCATACGTATTGGCCAGGGTAAGCGACTTGCCCACATTCGATGACATCACCACTACTATGAGCTTTACCCCATCGCGGTCCGTTTCTGTGGCCAATGCCCGGAGCGTTTGTTTATAACGCTCCTGCAGATCCTTATAGAGCTTATCTCCATTTGCCTGCCGCAGTATCTCATCTGTAGGCAGTTTGGGGTATTTCTCTGCCAGCGACTTCCGGGCCATGTCCAGGGTAAGGCCGCTCAGGCTCTTTTTACCTGAATTACCGCCGCAGGAAAACAGCAGGAACAAAACAAGCAGCAGTATAACTATTTTTGTGATTCGCATAAAGATCAAAGAGGCGCAATACCCTGATAAAAATAGGATAAAAAATCTGCCTGCTGACGAACCGCCCAAAATATTGAGGTTAATTCCCGAACGTGGTCATTTATTTCCCGTCACAGTTCAAGCTCTCAAAATAAAACTGGTGTAAATGTTTTTACACTGCTAGTATTTCACCACACGTGCCATTTTCCTCTGGCCATCTGCCCCCGTCATCTCTAAAATGTAAATAGCCGGAATAATATTTTTCACATTGAGGGTATTGCTTCCTTGTATAAAATTGCCTTTTTGAATACATAGCCCGGTGATATCAAGCAGACGATAGTTTGTATTTTGCCGGATACCTGTGACATTCAGCAAATTTGTTGTTGGGTTTGGATAAATGAATACCTCTGATGGCTTGCTTGATGAAATGGTACTGGTGGTTGGTTCGCCTATAATATTTTCCGCCATGTTAGTCATAACAACGGGGTTGCCGTCAAAGAACACTCCTGCTTTATTGTCAATTTTAGTGCCCTCGGGTAAACCCGTTTTGGCGCTAATAGTATAAGCGACTATTCCTGTACTTAGCGGATGATGCGAAGTATCCAGCAGATCAATATTCGGGAAGTCGAATTTAACGATGTTGTAGCCTCCTGATGCCAGGAATATAAGGTCCATTGGCGCCGAGGCAGTAACTACTTTAAACGTACTAATGTCAAGGTTATCAGATAATGTATCCATGATGTGGATATTAAAAGCTGTGTCATTACCTGTATTCTCAAAGGCTATCATATATTTCAATGATGTTCCAGGTTCAATATTTCCGGCGGGTGTTACCGATTTGTAATTAGGATCGTAAGAAGAAAATATTGTATCTATAATTGTAACAACATTGTTTGCGGTGTTAATGTCTCCGGCAAAGGGTTTTACAATAAAAGTTGTATGCACGGTATCGCCTATGCCGAGCGTTGTTGTTGGGTTCCAATACATGAGCAGGTAGAAGGGAGACCCCGGATATACAAAACCCAAAGTGATGATAACACTATCACCGGAAATTAAATGATAAGGAAACGAGCCGAGGAAAAAAGAATCGATTTGGTACTTAGGGCTGTGAATGATGATCAGGGTATCCGAAGTAGGGCTGCAGCTAGTGCTAGTTATAAGGATGTCCGAACGTGCCAAAGACAGACCTGCGCAAAAATTTGCAGACAGGGAAAGATCAAATGAGCTCATCGAATCGCATACAAATCCTACATTCGGGTCGGTGGCAGTTATACCTAAAGTGTCATATAAAACGGTATCACCCGGGCAACCGATAGTAAATCCGACCGGGGCATTGAGTACTTTGAATGAATAGATAGTACCTGTAGGGCCGAGCACAGGATATGAAAACTTGTAAATGGTAGTAATCGTATCAAGGGGCACACCAGCGGAATCTATTTCTATGGTTGCAGGCTCACCTTCAATATAAGTATCCCCAGCATCAAACGAGCAATCGTGGTTCGCATCGATGTAGATATAACATTGTATTTCGCTGCACGAAATTGCCTGGGAGAAGTGAAAAGAATCAACAGCAACACCGCCGGATATAAGTAAAACTTTTACTGTGTACACACCAGCAACAGAATAAGTATGAAGCCAATCATAAGCATTACCCAAAGCCCCGGTGCAATATACCGGTGCACTATCCATGGTTCCATCGCCGTAAAAAGTTACAATGGAATCGCCCGACATGCATCCTGTAACCCCGACCACCAGTGAATCAAGCTCCATACAGTGCACCGACGACACATGGCCGCTTATTGTCTGGGCAATTGCCTTACTGCGAAAGAAAACTGCAACCAACAGGCATATAACCAAGGTAAAATATTTCATAAAGCGTGCTTTATATACTGACGTAAAAACTATAGCCAACGTTAGAAATTAACGCATATAATTAAACGCAAAGCATAAACAGGTATATAAACACAAAATAAACAATTTCCATATTACTGCGCTAGTAAAAAACAGAAAAACTGCCCCGAAGAGCAGCTTTTCAATTATTATGCGTTCTTATTTTTTAGGCTTTGCTGCCGGTTGTTTCTTCGGGGCATTAGCAGCCTTCTCCATTTCTTCCAGGTCTTTCAAGGCTTTGTCGTTAGGGTCTATCGCTTTCAGCTTGTCTTTGTAGAGGTTCATGTTCTCCTTATCTTTTTTATTGTAGAAGTAGTAGATAAGATATTCGTAAGGGCCTTTTTCTTCATTTACCTTTTCGTAGTTAGGGCCTATTATCTCAAACCACTTCATAAAATACGGAACTGCGGCACCAGAGGTGGCGTCAGAATCGATCGCTTCGGCTATGCGCCCCTGCCAGTAAGGTATAGATGGCTGCGTGGGGTACTTAACAGCGAAGTCGTTATAGGAGTTCATAGCGCCTGTGTAGTCGTGGCAGTAATAGAACATGATCCCTCTCCAGGCATAGTCTGCGGGCTGTGTACCCGGATTCGTCTTGACCAGGTTATCGTACCATGCAGCAGAATTGCAATAGTCTTTCCTTGATTTGAAAGCCTCGGCTATCTGGCGGTAAATGTCGGTTTTATTTTGGCCGGTATCACCTGCAATACCTTTGTTGTAGTAAGCAACCGCAGAGTCAAGCTGGCCCATTTTCAGGAACAGTTTTCCCACGTTCACATAATCCGAAGGCAGGATCTTCGACTTGTCCCTGCGCGACAGCCAGATGCGGATGTTCTTAACTGCATCAACCGAGTCGCCGCACTGTGCTTCTGAGAAGCCGAGTATGCCATACAGCTCTGTTTTCTTGTCCATATCGGTAATGTCGTTGATCATATCCTTCGACATCCTCACCGCATCGCAATAGCTCTGCGCAAGAAACTCAGCTTCCATATAGTTGATCTTATCTGCCGGGGTCTTGTCGGAAAGATCGAAGTATTTCTGGATGTTCTCCAACCCCTGCTTGTACTTGCCCGAGCTGCCAAAAGCCCGTGCCAGTGCCTTGTAAGGCAGCGGATTGGTAGGATCTGCGTCTTTTGCCTTCGCATAGTTGTCCAGTGCACTCTGGTAATTCTTAGCCTCATACCAGAGATCACCTATACGGGTGAACCCAAGAGAGTTTTTAGCGTCCTTTTCAGTTACCGCCTCATAGTTATTCATAGCGTCTCCACCACCGCCGGGTATCTTACGGTACACATCGGCAAGGCCAATATGCGTGCTTACATCGTCCGGATTTTTGGTCTGCACGTCTTTATACCATATTACAGCCTGCTGGTAGTCGCCGCCTTGTGTGTAGGTGATGGCATCGGCAGCATACTTTTCGGCCTGCCATTCTTTTTTCCTGGATTTTGCAGCCAGGTCTTTGGCCATTTGCGTGCCCTTGGCTACTTCTTTATTCATAAATGCCACACGGATATTGCCGGAAATGTTAGCGGCGTCGTCGGGAAATTTGGAAAATGTGGCGCCGGCTTTTGCGGCATCGCCATCCTGTATATAACACAGGCCAAGGTAATAGTTGGCAAGCGGGTCTGTGGCAAGCGGGGAAAGTATGCGCTCTGCACTCTGGAATTTCTCGTAATTGTACATTTTAATACCGTCCTGCACAGACTGTGCTACGGCGCCTATGCTGAAGACCATCGCAATAAGCATCATCATTATTTTTCTGCTCTTGTACATCTTAGTACGTTTATGATATTTGTTTGTTAATAATTATTAATTCTTGATTTCCGCCTCTCTTATTATCATCTCCGCTCTCAATGGGAACATGTGTGCATACCTGAAAACGAGTTGCCCGCGCTGCTCCGCTAAGAAGTTTGCAAAACCCGTGCCGAGACCCGGATAGCTCTCCCGGTTGATATAATATATGTTGCGATAGAACGGGTAGGTCTTTACACCCAGGTAACCGAGGTAAGGTTGCAAAAATCTGTCCATGCTATCATTTTTCATCGCAACCACGGTTATTCTTTTTGTGAACGCCCCGCTATTATCCGGGTCAGTGCTATCGGCTACGTAACTAAGGCCAACAAAACCAATTGCATTGGGGGTTTTAGCCACATAATCTACCACCTGCCGGTTGCCTTTTGCTGCAAAAACATTGCTGCCCATTTTGGCGCCTCTCAGCACAGAATCCATTATGTACCGCACCGTGCTGGATGCCTGGTCATCAAACACCACGGTGTACTTGGTTTTATATTCGCCCGTAAGTATCCCTTTAAGTATATTCTTGTCCAGGAAACTATCTGCTGAATTGTTGTTCACAATAACGGCTATCGCATCCCGTGCAATGGCCAGCGATGTTACATATATTTTTTGCTGGTCGCATTGTTCCTTTTCCGCCTTGGAAAGGGGCCGTGCCACCACGATCATACGCGCCTTGTTGTCAAAATAATCCTTAAAACACTCGGCCTCCGACTTATAGTGGATATTTATTTTAGCATCGGGGTAGCTGCTGTCAAAGACCTTCAGTTGTTCATCGATCACCGGCTGATAGGTTTCATCCACAGAAATATCTATCGTGCCCCTGCCCAGCGTATCTGTATTCTTCGGCGGTTCATCGCATGAAAATGCAATGAAACTCACACACATTAAGAAAAGAATATTTTTTAGCAAATGCATAAGGGGACGCAATTTTACTTATTAATTTAAAGAATCAGGGTGGTTATATCTGTTGTAACAATAATTTAACAGCGGCTTGTTGGGCTTGCATCTCTTATCCTTCAACTATATGGGGATTCGCCCCATTTATTTGCGTCATTATTTTTTCCTGTTCTGCAAAATATCCTGCAAACCGCGGTAGAACCGAAAACCACCACCCACCACCATCATGCCACCCAGCACATAGGAGATAACGGGCGGTATGCTCATAGTTCCGAAAGCCTTAGTTATCATGATCACCAGCCCTATCGCTATATAGAACACACCCATGCCTATATCCAGCGGGGTACGAAAACCGCTCCTTGACCTTTGCCGCTCATTGCTTTCTCCGTAGCTCATTTCTTTAAATTGGGTGGCAAAATTACTATTTATACTATCCTGTTGTCAAAATTATTTGTTGGCCCGCCCTCAATTTGTTGGTGACCCACCCCATGTAGATGCGTTGCATTGCAACGTCTCTGCACACCACCCTCTACACTAGATGCCAACCCACCGAAATTCCACAGAAAAATGAAAAACGCCGACAAAACGTTTTATGTTGTCTCTGGACACTTTTGAATTTTTCCTTTTAACCCTGCCCACCGGCAGGCAGGTTTTGAATTTGAAAGACATAAATAATTGTTAACTATTTGAAACCGCCTATGTGGTAGTTATGGAATTTCTATCTTTCTGTTTCTCTTCTCAAAACCACACTTTTATGGCACAGGCACGCATCACTTTAACCGGGGCATTTTTATTGTTTGCAGGCAGCCTTTATGCACAGCCGCAGCAAAAGCTGAACATAGAGCAGGCAACCGTATTCCTTAGCGGCGCAGAGCTCACAAGTACCGCTAAAGTGACGCTGGTTAAGGGCGAGAACGAATTCATATTCACCAATGTAGCCGGAGATGTGAACAGCCAAAGCCTTACCGTAAGCGCCACAAACGGTGTGGTAGTAGAGGCCGCCACCTTCCAGAACAACTACCTGGCTGCCGAGGTGCTATCACCACGTGCTACCTTAATAAAAGACAGCATAGAGATCATTGCTGCTGATACGCAGTTTGTGCATAACAAAATAATGGTATTGGGGCATGAGTCTGGCTCGATATGGAAGAACTCGCAGGTAAGCGGAGCCAACACTGGCTTATCGGTGGCAGAATTGCAAAAATACCTGGATCTTATAGACACCAAAATGGAAGCGATACTGAACAGGCAGGATGTGGAAAAAGCCAAAATGAAGAAAATGAAGGACCGCCTCACCAAGCTGAACGAGCAACTCACCGAAGAACAAGGAAAAGGCTACCAACCCGGCGGCCAACTGCTGGTGAAGTTTTATGCAAAAGAAGCGACAACTGCAGATGTAGCGATAGACTATGTAGTGCCTCATGCAGGCTGGAGCCCCACCTATGACATATTCGCCGACGATGCAAACGGCCCGGTGAAGCTATTCTACAAGGCCAATATCTTCCAGAACAGCGGTGTGAAGTGGAACAATGTGCGCCTAAGCCTCTCTACCGGCAATCCTAATGAAGGGGCGCAGGCACCGACTATGAATCCGTGGTATCTATCATTTTATTATATGCCAACATACAATCGTGGGTACAAAAATGCTATGGCAAATGCACCTGCTGCAGCATATAGCAAAAAAACGGAAGAGGTTTTCGACTCAACTGTATCAAATGACTATACCCTTGAGAAACCCTCCTCTATCAATGAATATGTATCAGTAGACAATGCAGGTATCAATACATCATTCGACATAGACCTGCCCTACACTATACCAAGTGATGGCCAGCAGCACCTGGTAGCCATAAAGAAATACGAGCTGCCCGCCACATACCGCTACTATACCGTCCCCAAGTTGGATAAAGACGCCTTCCTGCAGGCGCAAATCACCAACTGGGAAGACCTGAACCTGCTGCCCGGAAAGTCTAATATTTTTTACGAAGGCACCTATGTGGGCCAGGGCAATATTGATGTGCGCAACCTGACCGACACCATGACCCTATCGCTGGGCAGGGATAAAAAGATAGTGGTAAAAAGAAACCGCGACACAAAGCTGCGCAGCGTGAAAACAATAGGAACCAATGTGCGCGAAACATTCTCCTACACCATAACAGTGCGCAACGCCCGCAAAGAACCCATAAACCTTGTAGTGCAGGATCAGCAACCAGTAAGCAATGACAAAGACATTGTAATAGACGAGAAAGACGCCGGCACATCTGAATACAACGAAACAACCGGCATGATGAAGTGGGCCTTATCGCTCAACCCGAATGAGACAAAGACTGTTTCATTTGGCTATACGATCAGGTACCCAAGGGGGAAGACGGTGGTGGGGTTGAGGTAGAATAAGCCGTGAAGAGGGGAATAAGCGGTAGTAAAGTGCTGTACCGATTTTCTGCGCTGACCACTTTACATTTTCGGCCCCCCATGTTGAACGTTGTGTTTCTTTAATTGTACAAGTACTGCTTGCACAATTGGGACTACACCAATCGACCAAATTGCCATAACACAATAAAATTCAGCCTAATGTCTCTGCAAAGTCTCACCAAAAACATCAAAATAAGGGCATCGCACTTTAATCAGTCACTCATAACATGTACACCCATGTCCTTCACATCATTACCACCAAAAAAATTTACATCATGTACCGCCTCTAGTATATGATGTACCGAAAAGCGCATATCATAAAACATCAATTTTTTCATCCCTTTTTTCATTACGAACTTTACTCCAAAAAAGGAAAAACAGCCTTTTATCAAAGCTATAATTCAGCGCCGTGAGCTTTGCGGACTCCATGGTGCCCCTGTGGTTATATTCTCATTTTAAATAAAAGAAGCAAATAAAATTCAGGATTGGCATATCATGAAAAACCACAAAAATCTTTTTGCAACTGAAAACTGCGAAGCTGGCTTGGGGTACTATGGGGCATGAAATGTAGCACATCCCGATTGTTTCGGGAGGACATTTAAAAAAAGTACACGCTGCAACTGCCAATTGTAAACTGCCGACTGCCGCTGCCCCACGTGGGTAATAATGGGAAATGTAAAATAATTTTAATAACACTCTGAAGTTACCACCAGTAAAGGGTTACAGCCATTTTAGCCTTCTACCAAAATGCCCCATATAAGTCACGAAAAAATATAATTGAATGGAGGCATTCGACCTAATGCATCGGTTGAGTCTCGATTATTATTAAGATTTATCCGGCTATTCACGTGCCATCGCTTTTTTTCAATAAATTGTGTTCACTAATTTTTTTTATGAACAGATCTATTCGTAAGGTAGCCGTTATAGGCAGTGGGGTCATGGGGTCCCGCATTGCATGTCATTTTGCAGGTATCGGTGTGCAGGTACTGCTGCTGGATATTGTGCCGCCCGCATTGACTGACGCAGAAACTGCCAGGGGGCTCACGCTCACCAACAAGCAGGTGCGCAACCGTATAGTGAACGATGCACTGGCGGCAACGCTGAAAAGCAAGCCATCGGCTGTATATACTAAGTCGGTTGCAGCGCATGTCACAACCGGGAATATAGATGACGACCTGCCAAAAATAGCTGAGTGCGACTGGATAATAGAAGTGGTGATAGAGCGGCTGGACATCAAACAAAAGATATTTACAGAGATAGAAAAATACCGCAGGCCGGGAACGCTGGTAACGACCAACACATCGGGTATACCCATCCACCTGATGAGCGAGGGGCGCAGCGAAGATTTCCAGCAACACTTTTGCGGTACACATTTTTTTAATCCGCCACGGTACCTGCGCCTGCTGGAGATAATACCTGACCCGAAAACAAAACCCGAGGTACTCGATTTCCTGATGGATTATGGAGATCGTTTCCTGGGCAAGACCACGGTACTGTGCAAGGATACACCAGCGTTCATAGCAAACCGCGTGGGCGTGTTTGGTTTCATGGCCGTGTTTAAAGTGATGCAGGAGCTGAGCCTGAACGTAGATGAGGTGGATGCACTTACCGGCCCTGTGCTGGGCAGGCCGAAGTCGGCTACGTTCCGCACAGGTGACGTGGTGGGGCTGGATACGCTGGTGCATGTGGCAAAAGACCTGCCGGCCAACGCACCAAACGATGAAGCAAAAGAACTGTTTAAGATGCCGCCCTTCCTGGAGACCATGCTCGCCAATAAATGGCTGGGGGATAAGACAGGACAGGGCTTTTATAAAAAGGTGAAGGGCGAAAAAGGTAAATCGGACATACTGACGCTGAACCTGCAAACCATGGAATATGGCCCTAAGGTAAAAACGAAGTTTGCAACCATAGAAGCGGCAAAGCCTGTGGACGACCTGGCGCAAAGGCTTAAGGTGCTCTATAATGGCAGTGATAAGGCCGGTGAATTTTATAAGGCATTTCATCACCTGTTGTTTGCTTATATCTCTAACCGCGTACCAGAGATAACTGATGAACTATATAAAATAGACGATGCGCTGAAGGCCGGCTTTGGCTGGGAGATAGGCGCATTTGAGAGCTGGGATGTGCTGGGTGTAAAGAAGGTGCTGGATGTAATGAAGGCAGCCGGAATGCAGGTGGCGCCATGGGTGCAGCAGATGCTGGATAAAGGCATTACCGCATTCTACAAAACGGAGAACGGCCAGCGGAAATATTATGATATACGCACGCAGGCGTACCAACCGATACCCGGCATGGGTGCCTTCATACTACTGGAGCACCTGGATGAAAAAGTGGTGTGGAAAAACAGCGCCTGCAAACTCTATGATATAGGCGATGATGTGGTAGCGCTGCGGTGGAATACCAAGATGAACAGCATAGGTGGCGAAGTGCTGGAAGGTGTGCAGAAGTCGATAGCGATGGCTGAAGACAGATACAAGGGGCTTGTGGTGGCCAATGGCGGGCCTAACTTCAGCGCAGGCGCTAATGTGGGGCTGATATTTATGTTTGCCGCGGAGCAGGAGTATGACGAGCTGGATATGGCCATACGCGCCTTTCAGGCAGCAACTATGCGTATGCGCTACAGCAGCATACCGGTGATCGTGGCGCCTCATGGATTAACGCTAGGTGGTGGCTGCGAAATGTGCCTTCATGCCGATGCAGTACAAGCTGCGGCTGAAAGCTATATAGGGCTGGTGGAAGTGGGCGTGGGCCTGATACCCGGCGGCGGTGGCACCAAAGAAATGGCCCTGCGCGCAGCCCACCGGAATATAAAGGAAGACATAGAGGTCAATTACTTGCAGCAGCTATTCATTAATGTGGGCACTGCCAAGGTTTCCACATCGGCACATGAGGCGTTTGAGAATTTTGTGCTGCGGCCCGGGCATGACCATATATCCATAAACCCCGACAGGCGCACAGCAGATGCAAAACGAAATATACTGATGATGTGGGAGCGCGGCTATACACAGCCCGTTGCCCGTCATGATATTAAAGTGCAAGGCCGTGGTGGCCTGGGTGGATTGCTTGCGGGCGTACATGGTATGTGGCGCGGCAACTACATTTCCGATTACGATAAGCTCATTGCCGAAAAACTGGCTTATGTAATGTGCGGCGGTGACCTGTCGCAGCCAACATTGGTGAGTGAGCAATACTTGCTGGACCTGGAGCGCGAAGCGTTCCTTAGCCTCTGCGGGCAGAAGAAAACGCTGGAGCGGTTGCAGAGCATATTAACTACCGGGAAGCCGTTGAGGAATTAGTATTTTCGCGGTGATGAAAAAGCTCCCTGCGATTTTATTTTTATTTGTTCTTTGCTTTTCAGCAAAAGGGCAATCTGTACACGAGGTAAAAACTAAATTGTCGGATTATCAGGGGAAAATTGCTTATTGGGATGTGCATCGTTACGATAGCACTGTTGTTGACGGTGAGGATTCTCTCGACAAAGTAAACAACGATCTGGCCAATTACCTAGTAAAAACTTTCACAAATAATAAGTCTACCCTTACTGCTGATTTTCAAAAAACAGTTAATACAATCAGTATAATTTCAGATGACTATAAACTCAGGTTGTTTTCCTGGGACACGCGGATGGGAGGGACCATGCGCTTGTACAGCGACATGGCACAGTATCAGACTTATAATGGGTCAAAAGTCGTTGACATGAAAGATACTTCTGTTGAAGGAGACTACGGAAGTGACTACCGATCAATAACTATAATACATACAAAAAGTGGAAAGACAGTGTACCTCGTGAAGGATTATAGCATCGTTTCTACAAAAGATAGGGCTGAAAGTATTACTGCCTACGTTATCGAAAATGATTTACTAAAGAAATTTGGCTTGTTTCACACTAAAACAAAAGTGCTCAATTCAATCGGTTATGGGTATGATGCCTTCGCCTCAGCATACAAACTAAAGGATAAAGATATTCCTACTATTCATTTAAACAAAGACAAACAAAAACTATATATCCCTATTGTAGGTGGTCCAACTGGCGAGGATGTAACTGAGAAGTTCCTTGTATATGTTTTTGATGGCAATAACTACGTTTTCGATAAGAACGCTAAGTGACCAATAAGTCGGCTTCCATTAAAATCTTATATTTGCATTAATGGACAAGCGAATAAAAACAGAAGGCAATAATATTGTTGAGATGCAGGTCAGTTTGCTTGTTTTTCAGCAAGGCGACTATTATGTAGCCTACTGTCCTTCACTTGAATTGTCTTCTTACGGTACCAGTGTAGAAGATGCGAAAAAAGGGTTTGATGATGCGATGAATATTTATTTAGAGCATTGTGAAGAGAACGGGACGCTTGAGACAGATCTCGTAAATCATAGCTGGACCATAGAGCGTAAGCCAACTAAGCTGGAACCACCAGCAATGATAAAACT
Source organism: uncultured Bacteroidota bacterium (assembly GCA_903881585.1). Lineage (GTDB taxonomy): Bacteria > Bacteroidota > Bacteroidia > Chitinophagales > Chitinophagaceae > Nemorincola. The sequence goes on from CAIRTW010000198.1 coordinate 15,857, forward strand.
CAATATCCCTGCCGGTCAGCTAATATCCCAATTTAACGAAAACTGGTACATGCCTATCAGATAATGGGTATCAAGCAAATTCCAATAAGCAAATTTATTAAGTACCCCGAAAGCCTAGGGTTAGTATATATCCGTACTACGGCATCACATGATTATTACAATTACCCAAATGGACACCCGGCAGGCAGTTTGCCCCGGCCTGTCACAATAAGAAAAAGGTATAAAGATATACCCATGGAGCACATCCACACTAACCTGCAAACCCTTGGTATCTCCAAAAAGCAATTTGAAAAAGACATCCAGAATTTCTAATGGATTGTGTTTGCAAAAATGCGTGTAAGGCAAATAAAATTTGAACAATGATCACCATCTACGGCATTAAGAATTGCGACACCATGCAGAAGGCTTTCAAATGGCTGGATGGCAAGAAGGTAAAGTATTCATTTCATGACTACAGGGAGGCGGGCATAGATAAGAAGACGATAGAGCTTTGGCTGAAACATTTTCCTGTGGATAAGCTGATCAATATGAGAAGCACTACTTAGGGCTTGCTAAATAACCTTCCAATCCTTATCTGTTTTATCTTTCGGGAGATAAAACAGTATTTAGATGCAAGGAAAAAGCGACAAACGGCCAAAAAAGCTTGCAGCGAAGCCAGCA
>CAIRTW010000199.1 GCA_903881585.1 uncultured Bacteroidota bacterium
CTATTATTGTAGCATATGCCACCTGCAGCTCTGTAAACCGTGCTATGACGGTAAACCCGCTTCCTTCGGCCATACTGGGCGAGGGCAGTGTATGCGCGGGTTCCAGCACTACGGTCAGCGATGCCACACCCGGCGGCTCCTGGAGCGTAAGCTCGGGCTCAGTAAGCCCCTCGGGCGTTGTTACCGGGCTTTCTGCCGCCGGTGCAGTTGTTGTTACTTATACATTGCCTACCACCTGTTATGTCACTGTGCCTTTGAGCGTATCACCGGTGCCTGCACCTATACAAGGTGTAGACAGTGTTTGCCCGGGTTCGTCTGTTTTCTTAACTGATGCCACACCAGGTGGCGTATGGAGCAGCAGCGATGGTACTGTGGCCTTGTCTATAGCCTTTACAGGAGAGATAAGGGGCGTAGTGCAAGGACCTGTAACGATCACCTACTCATTGGTTTCCGGTTGCTATACCGTTACGCCTTTCCATGTGGAGACGCCTATACCGGTATTCCTTACCGTGGGTACCAACCCCCTTGATACCTTCCTGTGTACGGATGTTCCGGTTACCTTAACAGCAACAGTGACACCTGCAGTCGGTACACCTTCATTCACATGGAAATTGTTTGGTTCTTACATAGGGGCCGGTAATCCATATTTATACAATCCTACCCACGCCGACTTCCTTACCTGCGTGATGACCATGAGCGGCGCCTGCACATCACCATCAGTGATCGCCCGGGATGTAACGCTGAACGTATGGCCATTGGTTGGCCCGGAAGTGGTGCTTTCTTATACCCAGCCAGATACCGCATCATACCTTGGCGAGGTTTACACCTTCTATACCACAGTTACCTATGGCGGCCCAAGCCCCACGTATCAGTGGTACGTCAACAATGCCCCGGTGGGCGGCGCTACCAACCCGGTATTTACTACACATATCTATAACGAGAACGACAGTGTGTATTGTGTAGTGCATGGCAACTCGCCCTGCGATACCGGCAGCTATGTAGGCACCAGCAACGGGGTTATCATCTATGGCCAGGGCTGGCTCGCGGTAAACACCGTAAAAGCCGGCAGCAATGACCTCAGCTTATTCCCTAATCCCAACACCGGCAGCTTCACCCTTAGCGGCACGGTGAGCAACGGACAGGATAAGGAAGTGAGCATTGAAGTAACAGACATGCTGGGAAGAACAGTTTATACAGGTGTTGCGATGCCTCAAAATGGTACATTAAGGGCGGAGATAAGACTCAACAATGAAGCAGCCGGCAACTACCTCCTCCGGGTTAATACGGAATCAGGCACACAGGCATTTCATTTTGTGATAAGTAAATAATCTTTTTTGTAAAATAAAATACAGGCGGAGCCACAAGGTTTCGCCTGTTTAGTTTATCATTGATCTTCTTGGTTTATAAGAAAATGACAGGTGACCGAAAACACATTACTTTTACAACCAAACTTGCCTGCTTGACTCCAGATAAACTAACTATGTTCCAAAACCGGCTGCTTAAAGTGTACAAACACTATAGCAAGATAGCCCGGCGGCAGGAGATCGCCTGTTTTCGTTTTTATGACCACGACCTGCCGGAGTTCCCTTTTGCAATAGAATGGTACAATGGCGTAGTACATGCTGCCGAATACAAGCGCCGCCATGGAATGGAGGATGAAGAACATGCCGTGTGGCTGCAGAGTTGCAGGGAAGTCCTTGCAACTGCGCTGGAAATATCGCAGGACAATATCTTCATGAAAGTGCGGCAGCGAAAGGCGGGCAGACAGGGACAGTACGAAAAATTTGACGAGCAAAAAGTAGAACGCATAGTACCAGAAGGTGGGCTGAATTTTATTGTCAATCTTACCGACTATTTAGATACCGGATTATTTCTCGATCACCGCATAACCCGTGGCATGGTGCGCGATGAAGCGAAGGGCCTGAATGTGCTGAACCTCTTCTGCTATACAGGTTCATTCAGTGTGTATGCCGCAGCGGGTGGCGCCAGCACGGTTACTTCGGTAGATCTCTCAAAGACATACCTCAACTGGGCCAAGCGCAACATGCAATACAACAAGCTGTACAAAGATACCCAACACGATTTTATACATGGAGATGTAATGGAGTGGCTGGACTATATGCCCGCCGATGCCTACGACCTCATCATCTGCGATCCGCCAACCTTCTCCAACAGCAAGCGGATGGAGGACAATTTCGATGTGCAGCGCGATCATGTATTCCTGCTGAAGAAACTACTAAAGGGGTGCACTGATGGAGGCCGGATCTACTTCAGCAACAACTACAAAGATTTTGTATTGGAGCGTGACAGTATACCCGCGCTCACCGTAAAAGACATAACAGGGGCCACAACGCCATTCGACTTCCAGGGGAAGCTCAACAGGAAATGCTTTTTGATAGAGAAGTGAAAAAGCCAAACATTTTTCTTTATTGCTAAGACCGTTTATCTATGTTAAAACACCTTTGTTTATACGTAATCATCATTTTCTCTTTTGCCGCTGGTAGCATAAGAACATTTGCACAAGGCAGTGCTCATATTCCACTTAATAAGGCATTAAAGGATAGTTTAAGAAATGAGATCGAAAATATGCTGGCCAACGACCAGAAGTATCGCTGGGTGATCCAGTTTGGTGAAACCGATGAAAACAAACTTGCTGAACTAAGGAAAATGAGTGAGCCAGACCAGTTCAGAAGGATGAAGGATGTAATGGATGGTAAGGTGGGCATATCTGAACACATAAAAGATTCTTTGTGGCATATACAGGCAGCGATCGATTCGTCGAACTTCATAAAAATGCAGGGTCTGATCTATACTTACGGATACCCCAAGAAATATATCGAGGCATACAAAGTGTCAACGATATTCTTACATGCGTCACCTCGCTGGATGACAATGGATTTCTTTAAAACGTTAAAGGAAGAAGTGATGAATGGTAATATGCCGGGCCTGGAGTACGCGGAGATATACGACCGACAACAAATAGATAAAAAGCTTCCGGAGCTTTATTACGTAGGCAAGCACTTTGACTCAAAGACAAACACGTTTGCTATCGCCAAACCTTTTGATATAGAAGCTACAAACAAGGCCAGAGAAGAAATAGGGCTAAAGAAACTGAAAGACTAACTTTTTGGAAAACTATATTTCCTGATGTTGTACTGAGTTGGCGAATTGCTTGTTTTGTGGACCAGGTTTTCCAGGTCGGATTTGTTGCTGTTAGAAAATTTATACTTGGTACTGACGGGTGTGCTCTCTTTTTCAACCAGCGCATAATCACTTTGGTGAGGTGGGGTATTATGCTGTTTCCATTTCTGCTCCTTATTCAAGTTGTCATATGCGGGTGCAGCATTCTTATTTGATTGCGCATAAGATGCAGAACAAATACTGATCGATAAGATGGAAAGGATTGCTATCTTCTTCATGAAGCTGATTGAGGTATAAAATTAGAAGATTTATTAACAAGGAAAGTTAAAATAACCTCAAAGAGGTTTAAGGTCATCTAAAGTGTAGAGGTCTTCTTCGTCTTTAAGAAATGCAAAAGCTTCTGAATTTTGAATGATATTCTGAGTGCCTGATTGCAACTGCAGTTCTTCTGTTTTTTACCATAAAATCGGCAAAATCAGCAACTTCTTCCCCTTGCTTTCGGGCAATCTATTAAGTGCATTGACCGTCTTTTCTATAATTTATGCTCTGGACATAGCAAAAGATTTACTTCAAAAATACGTATTATTTTCAACTCCCTTGCGATTCAATCCTGGACTTACGACTTACCACATATGACTAGCGACTAAAGTTCCACATGCGCCCGGAACGAAAATACATTCACCGGCCCGCGGTCCAAATTATAGCCTGGGTTTAGTGCGAATTGATAATCCAGTGAAAGCCAAATGCCGGCCTGTACCGGCTTGAAGTTGTAATAACATTCAGCTACGGTTTCGTTAGCATAATTCAATGTGCCATCTCCTAACTGGAAGCCGAGGCCACCTGCGGCTAAGTATTGCTCGTGCGCTTTCGACAGGCCATTTACGACCACCGCCACGCCTATGTTATCGTCCTTGCGTTTCCAGCCAGCGCCATTAATGACAAACCCGGCAGAGATAGTTGCATCTGCCTCTGTAAAACACCAGGTTTCATTCTGGCCGTCATTCCAGCCCAGGCGCCCGAAAACGCCCACTGTATTGCTTAGCAGCTGGTCGATGTTCAACCCTAAACCATACTTAGATCTCCCGTATTGGCGGGTACTGATCACAGACGGGGTGAGAACGCCCAGGGTATTAGCGAGAGCCTGGTTGTAGTTGCCCATGTCTCCGTTATTATAGTAGCCTAATAGTCTTAGATGTCCATCTTTTTTATGTAGTTTATATGCCCGGTTTACTTCTGCATTCAGGCTGTACTCCTGGCTCAGGTTCGTGTTCAGTTCCTCACCATTGGCAACCACAGGCAAAGTAGCCAGCGCAACTTTGTACGTCATATTATCCCACTGCAGCACGGTGGTAAAGCTGAGGGTATATCCACGCAGATTGGCTGCATAGTCCCAGGCGCCGTTGTTCATCAGGCACCAATTGAGGAATGAGGTGCGTGGCCCGGTAGAATAAGCATTGTTATCAAACAGATCGCTGAGGCCAAATTTGCCGAGGTAGAAAGACAGCGAATGATTGGAGTAGCTGGTCTGTAGCTGGTTTGCCCCATCGGCATACAATGTGTCCTTATCATGATCCAGTGATATCGTTTGTTTCAGATAGCCGCGTGCGAGATACAGGGTAGGGGATGGGTCGCCTACGCGGAAGGTCTCGCCGTTTGTGGATGCCGCCATGCCATATGCGCCGCTAAGGCCGCTGCCACCTGCGACCTCCGGGTTAATGTATAATTCGGCGCCCTTCCATAGACGGATGCCTATGTATAAAGTAGCGGTTATTGAGTTTTGCCGTTCCTCTTCGGTTTTTAAGCTGTTTGGCCCGCTATAGTCTGCTGCAAACTGCGGCTTGTACTGGTAAATGTAGGTGCTTTGAAAATGCAGGTTGAAGCGGTCTTGCTTTGTTGTGTCTGGCTTGGCAGCGCTATCTTGCGCACGCGCGATAGACGGGATCAATGCTGAAAATAGCAAAGCCAGTGCAGCAGCAACGGAGCGTATAATATTGAATGGTGTCTTCATTTTTTTTCGGTTGGCAAAGGTAACGGAGGAACCACACTTGGGCAATTTGCAAATGTTATATTTCTAAGACCTGGTAACAATCCCAATTCCCAATTGTCATCCTGAGCGAAGCCGAAGGGCTAATTCCTAATTCTCTAATTTTGGCAAACTTATTTTAAATATTCGACTAAACAAAAAAATATTTTTAGGTATGGCTAATTTTATGTTACCGTATGTTTCATTACTTTTACAAAATGAGTGCCGCCAGTCATACACACACACTTTCCGAAGAGAACTATCTGAAGGTGATCTATCACCTTGGGAAAGAGGCTGGAATGAAGATAAGCCCTACGGCCATAGCTGAGGCGCTGAACAACAACCCGGCATCGGTAGTGGACATGCTGAAAAAACTGGTGGACAAGAAGCTCATACAGTATGAAAAGAGCAAGGGTGTAAGGCTTACAGATAAGGGTAAGAAGATAGCGCTGCTCATCATCCGCAAGCACCGGCTATGGGAAGTTTTCCTCTTGGAAAAGCTGGAATACTCATGGGATGAGGTGCACGAGATAGCCGAGCAACTCGAGCACATACACAACCCTCAGCTAGCAGACCGGCTCGATAAATTCCTCGGCTTCCCGCAATACGACCCCCATGGCGACCCCATACCCTCTGCCAGCGGCGAAATGGCTGATATCTACAAGACCATCCTCTCTGAAGTTGCTGAAGGCAAGAGCTGCAAGGTAGTAGGTGTAAAAGATACAGGTTCCTCCTTTCTGCAATACCTCAAAAAACTGGACATAGGCATCGGCACGAAGATCACACTGGTAGAAAAAATACCTTTCGATAACTCTGTGATCGTAAGCATCAAGAACGGCCCGAATACTACTGTATCAAAGATTTTTGCGGATAGTTTACTGGTGCATGAGTAGGGTGGAATGTTTTCAGTGGATTAAGATATGCTATGACTGTTTGGGATATGGATATGGTTGTTCTGCAATCCAAACGTAATCTTACTCACGGCATCAGCATGTTGGTTTTGCTTTGTCCTTGATGTCGGTAATATGCCAAAATAGGTTAAATTTGCAATATACTAATGAAGGAGGTTATGTATAGAGAGTCAAGGGTAATACATTTAATTGAAGAAGTGCTTAAAGTAGATAGCGACACTACATTAAGTGCACTTGAAACTGTGTTAGAAAAGTCTAAAAAAGTAAAGCCTGCCAAATGGAGCATCTATGATTATGTTGGCATGATATCAGATAAGGATGCTGAAAACATGAAGAAAGTGATCCAGGAAACCAGCGAAATCATTAACGAAGATGACTGGAAATAAAATAGCCCTTGATACAAATATTGTTATAGAAGTGCTTAAGGGCAATACAGAGATTGCGGGTTAAATAAATGAATTACCGGACATCTTTATTAGTAGCATTGTGTTGGGCGAATTGTACATCGGCATACATAGGGTAACAAACAAGAAGAAACACCTAAAGCGGTTTAATGATTTTTTAAGCGGATGTACCGTGACAGACATTGATACAGAAACCGCAGGGTATTATGGTGAAATGGTGTCAAAACTTTATAAAAAGGGCAAGCCGATACCAACGAATGATATTTGGATTGCGGCATCTGCGAAGCAACTGGGGCACACACTAATCACTCAGGATAAGCACTTCAAAGAGATAGATGGCGTCGATATTCAACACTGGTAACATTCCGCTACAATCCACACAAAAACGCCATGGTATCCACTCCATCTGCATACTCGCTCAGTGCAGGCTTTTGGGAATCTCCAAACGGCACAAATCCTCGCCCAATTATCGCCTGAATGTCCAGATTTTTTTCTAACTGTTTTATGAGCGTTTCTTTATCATCATAGTATTTGTAGTGTAGCACACTCACAGCAGAAAAAGGAAAATCGTTCTCTACCATCAGCAGCGATTCATTGCTCATATAAGGCACCCGGTTCAGCAGGTATATGGCCAGGTGGTAGTCGTAATTGTTCTTGTATTTATTAAGGTCGGCATAATCGTTGTGCTTGTTGAATACCTGCAGCAGGCGCTCAAAATTGTAGCCACGCGGCACACAGACCTGCGTCACATTGCGGCAGCCAAGGCCGTAATACAGATATACATCGTCCGCGAGCAGCGCCAGTTCATCATCCGTTTCCCTGCCATCCAGAACAGCCACCGATGTACGGTTCTTCCTGATAATATGCGGGTACTTGCCAAAATACTGCTCAAAATAACGGGCTGTGTTATTGCTCCCCGTGGCTATGTAGGCGTCACAATCATTGAGCCGGTCAGCTATAGTTACCTGGTCCGTTACTTCTGGCTCCCATTCTCCCAGTTTCAGCAGCAGGAATTTCAGCAGTACCTCGTCCTTTGATGACTGTTTGATCAGCAAATGGTGACCGCTCACAAAACCACACAGAAAATCATGAAAGCCTACCAGCGGAATATTTCCGGCCATTACAATGCCCACTTTCTTCACGCTTTGCGGCAATGTGTAATTGGCAACCCACTGCTCCAGCTTGTCTCTTTTCAGGTATTGGTCGGCAATATTTTCTATGGCCAGAGACACATGGGCCGGGGTAAACCAAGGATTGGCGCTCACTGCCCGGTCTTGTGCATCCATCCAGTTAATATCATTCCGCTCAAGGTATGTACCAAGGTTGGTTAGGAGGTCTAGTCGGCGGCTCAATGGCAAATTATTCGTCATAAGTGGTATAGTTCTGTGTATTGGGAATCAGATTTCGCTTTTATTTAGAAAACAGGGGCTATGGTATTTGATGCGAAGTTGTAACTTTGTGCGCACATAAACTAAACATAAAGACTTCTTATGGCTATTAAGATCACCGATGAATGTATCAACTGCGGCGCCTGTGAACCTGAATGTCCTAATAACGCGATATATGAGGGTGGGGTAGAGTGGGCTATTGCAGACGGTACCGCAGTAAAAGGCGCCTATACTCTTATGGACGGATCTGTTACCGATGCATTGACACCGCATGCTCCCGTAGCCGTAGATGTTTATTATATCACTCCGAACAAGTGTACCGAATGCCAGGGCTTTCACGAGGAGCCTCAATGCGCTGCCGTTTGCCCGGTGGACTGCTGTGTGCCAGATGAAATGTACCGCGAAACAGTTGATGAACTGCTGGCTAAAAAAGCACATCTGCACCTGTAGTTTAGTCTAAAGGAAATAGTCTAAAGTCTAAAGTTCGGGAGTCCTTACTGTTTTACACCGGCTTTAGTGTGTCGATGGTGTTTCTACTTTGGTCCAGCCGTCATCCGTTTTCTTAGCTGCGTCATCTATTGCGGTTGCCAGTGCCTTTAAGAAATAAGGGCCCATCTGTGCGTTCCTGATGTTTTTGGTGCTATCCTGGTATTTAATGGTCAGGAGGATACCCGGCAGATCAGACGACCGGTTGCGGTACATATCCTGGCAGGTATCTACCCGGTACGTTCTGAATTGGTCAAATATTTCTTTTGCTTTTTCAGCGCCTATGTTTTTTGTAAACGTGCCGGTATCAGGAGTGAAACGTAGGCCTGTGTAAACAGCATTGCCATCTTTGTCAAGTGTTATTTCATAGTTGGGGCAGCGACCGTAGCAGGGTGTGCGGAGCATGGTCACAGATGTTATTAGCGTTGCAACCTGTTTTTGTTTTTTGCGCTTATGGTGTTTTGCATATACCGATACCCCGATCAGTAGCGCTAAAATGATCAATGCTGTTTTCTTCATTTTTTATATTTTGCAACCCCAAAGGTACCGTTATAATGTGCAAATTTGGAAAATTGAAAACATGCCTGCCGGTAGGCAGGTGTGCAAATTCTCCGATTTCATAAAATGAATTTGAAAGGAATATGCTGCTGAAAGAAGAATATGACGAACTATTTCACCAACTGGCGCTCACCTTTGTGCCGGGTATTGGCGCCAAAACGGGCCGCGTACTGCTGGAGCATTTCGGGAGCGCCGCAGCAATTTTCAAAACACCACTGAAAGAGCTGAAGCATATAGATGGCATAGGTGAGGTAAGGGTAAAAGGTTTCAAGGACCCTGAAGTAATGACACGGGCAGAGCATGACTGAATTTCGTTCTGAAAAAGGATATCACCACCTTCTATCACAAACACAACTACCCCACGCGCCTCAGCAATTGCAGCGATGCCCCGCTGGTGCTGTTTTACAAGGGCAATGCAGATCTCAACGCCACCAAGGTAGTAGCAGTAGTAGGCACCCGCAAAAACACAGACTACGGCCACAAGCTCTGCGAAGAACTGGTGGAGGGTCTGCAATCTATGGGCAACATACTTGTAGTAAGCGGCCTGGCCTTAGGCATAGATGCCATAGCCCACAAAAAATGCGTATCTCTGGGTATGCCCACAGTGGGTGTGCTGGGTCACGGGCTTGACCGCATCTATCCATACAATCACAAAGAACTCTCTGAGCAAATGGTAGAGCACGGTGGCATACTCGCCGAGTTTCCATCCGAGACTTTGCCCGACCGCAATAATTTCCCGATGAGAAACCGCATTGTTGCCGGCCTCAGTGATGTTACCGTAGTTGTAGAGAGCCACGTTTCCGGAGGCGCACTTATCACCGCCCACATGGCTAGCGGCTACAACCGTGAAGTAGCTGCCTTCCCCGGCCGCGTGAACGATAGCCGCAGCGCTGGCTGCAACGAGCTCATCCGCACCAACATAGCCGGCATGATCACCAAAGCAGAAGACCTGGCCGAGATGATGAACTGGAACAAAGAAGGCAGGCCCAAGGCAGTGCAAAAGCAACTGTTCATCAACCTTTCACCAGATGAGCAGAAGATAGTGGACATGCTCAATGGTAAGGACAACGTACATGCAGATGAGCTGTTCTACACCACCGGCCTCGCCAACTCTCAGCTCGCCGCCACCTTACTCCAACTGGAAATGCAGGGCGTCATCAAGTCACTTCCCGGCAAACTGTATAGAATGTATTAGTCATAAGTCGTGAGCCCCACCACTTCCAAGAAATAACCCTACCATTCACCGGTTTTTATATATTTGTGATAGTTAGAACTCACTATGGCGATCCAGAACCTCCAGCGCATATTACTCATCGATGATGATGCCGGTAACAATACCGTAAGCAGGATATTCCTGAAGCGGGTAGCTATTGAGACCGAGATCGTGGCCTTTACCGACCCTGAGCTAGGACTGGAATACATTGCCTCCGAGTATTCAGCCAGGCCCGTAACCACCATATTGCTGCTGGATATTAACATGCCCGTGCTCTCCGGCTGGGACGTGCTGGAGAAGTTCACACAAATGCCCGAAAACATCAAGAAACACTTCACCATCTATATCCTCACCTCATCTATCAACAAAGACGATAAAGACCGGGCTGCCGCCAACCCCCTCATCAGCGCCTACATCGAAAAGCCAATGTCCATAGGCCTGCTGAATAGTATATTTTTAGGGGATTAGGAACGACACAACCAGGCTTTTAGCTAACTGCCTGTAATACTTCCTTGACAATTTTGGGATGCAGCGATTTGCCAGCATGAAACGGAACTACAACCCTCGTTTTTTCCTTCATATAAATACGGTGGCTGCCAGCGCTGCGAACGTATTCAAAGCCTGCTTTCAGTAGCATACTCTCAGCCTCTTTAGCTGTTAATACGGGCAGCTTACGCAACCTTTACCTCCATTGTTGTCGTCAGGATATCCTTATTTAGAGCCTCCGCAATTTCCTCTGGCTCCATAGTGCCAAGGTACAAATCCAGAGCTTCTTTGATATTGGCTTTAGCTTCTTCAAAACTATCTCCTTGCGAATGGCATCCAGGCAGTTCGGGGCAGTAAACATAGTACCCATGCTCATCTTCCATAAAAACGACATTCACCTTATATACCATAACATGTATTTTACCAACACAAATTTACTTGATTTTAAACGAGAATATCATAATTACGCCACCACTTCCCCCTCCAGATCATAATCAAATGCCTTGGTGATCTTTACAGTCACAAAGTCACCAATCGGCAGCGCCTTCTTACTCTCTATGATCACCTCATTATCCACCTCCACACTATCAAACTCTGTGCGGGCAAGGTAGCAGCCGCTTTCCTTCTTGTCTATCATCACCTTGTAGGTCTGGCCTACACGCTCCTGGTTCTTTTCGTAGCTTATCTCCTGCTGCACCTCCATTATCTCCTGCGCCCGAGCCTCTTTCTCCTCAGCCGGAATATCGTCCACCAGCTCATGGGCAGTGGTATTCTCCTCATGACTGTACGTGAATATCCCCACGCGGTCCAGCCGCATATCCGTGAGGAACTCTTTCAGGTCTTCCACATCATCCCGCGTTTCACCGGGGAAGCCGGTGATGAGCGTAGTGCGGATGCATATACCGGGTACACGGTCGCGCACATTGGCTATAAGGTCGGTTATTTCATTTCTTGTTATCTGGCGCTTCATCGCCTTTAGCATATTGTCCGATATGTGCTGCAGCGGCATGTCCAGGTAGTTGCAAATGTTGTCGCGCTCGCGCATCACATCCAGTATCTCCAACGGAAATTTCGATGGGTACGCATAGTGCAGCCGTATCCATTGCAGGCCTTCCACATCGCTCAGATGCTTCATCAGGTCGGGCAGCATGCGCTTTTTGTAGATGTCCAGGCCGTAGTAGGTAAGCTCCTGCGCGATTAGCATCACCTCTTTCACGCCCTTCTTCACCAGCCCTTTCGCCTCGGCTACCACTTCCTCTATCGTCTTCGACACATGCCCGCCCCGCATCAGCGGTATAGCGCAAAACGAGCAGGTACGGTTACACCCCTCCGATATTTTCAGATACGCATAGTGCTTAGGCGTACTCAGCATGCGCTCACCCACCAGTTCTGCTTTGTAGTCGGCATTCAGTTGTTTCAGCATCAGCGGCAGCTCCATGGTGCCGAACCACGCATCCACCTCCGGTATCTCCTTCAGCAGGTCGTGGCGGTAGCGCTCGCTCAGGCAGCCGGTTACATACACCTTGTCCAGCTTGCCACTGCGCTTCAGCGCCACCTGTTCCAGTATCGTATTTACGCTCTCTTCCTTAGCCTTGTCTATGAACCCGCAGGTGTTCACCACCACAATATTGTGGTCCAGCTTGCGGTTTTCGTGGGCCACATCTATGCCATTGGCGCTCAGCTGGCCGCCCAGCATCTCGCTGTCCACCATATTCTTGCTGCAGCCCAGGGTGATGATGTTCACCTTGTCGTTCTTTAATGTTCTC
>CAIRTW010000200.1 GCA_903881585.1 uncultured Bacteroidota bacterium
ACCTCCAGGCCGCCATCAAGTGGTGCCGGCGGAATAGGGCTGATGGTGTAGCGCATCACGAAGAACAATAGCAACAGCAATGCGTGTACACCTATGGTCCAAGCGAGGGCTTTGTTGTTTACTGCCGGTTCCTGCTGCTGTTGAATGGCGATCATTCGGATAACTTTCCTTAAAAGTAACTAAAAGTACAAAACATAGTATTGGACTACATCAGCATAAACGTAATTTTTAACTTTTTAGTCTTAGATTTCAGAAAGTGGCGAGACGTATAAACTGTCAAATTCAATAATAACAAGTAATTTTGTGAAAAGCAGAGATTATGAATGCGGTCAATCAATCCCGGAATTCTACTAAAAGCGGGCCATCTACTTTCGCTCTTTTAGTGGATGATATCAACAAAATGAGCGAATCGGAGCAGAAAGTATTGTGGATCCAAATCAATAAAGAAAAGATTTCGTCTTTGGCAAAAGAGATTGACAATTCGGTTAGCGCACATAATTTTTCTAATGACGAGATATCCGCAATGATAACTGAAGCTAGAAAAAATGGCCGCAAATCCTAAACCTACTAATGCGCAAATGCCTCATCATAGTTATTCATCCTTTCAATAGGTGGATTGAAGTAGCCAAATTTTACCTTCGGAAACTCCTCATGTACCATCTCTATCATCTGCCTGATGCCCAGGCACTCGCCGGGGTCAACAATGCCCATTTTGCCTAAGTACCAGTCGGGGTCTATGTTGAAGCTACGCCACTGGATCATGCTGAGGTCGGTGGCGCTGATGAGGCTGCACAGTGCATCGAATTCGGCGGCGCTGTCGGTAACGCCGGGGAAAACGAAGTAGTTGATCGATGCCCATCCATTGTATTTGCGCACTATGCGCAGGCTTTCCACGAGGTCTTCAAACTGGTAATTGTTGGGGCGGTAGTATTTTGTATACAGGTCTTTTTGTGCAGAGTTAAGGCTCACGCGAATACTGTTGAGGCCTGCTTTCATTAACTGTTCTACAGCTTCGGGCTTACTGCCGTTTGTGTTTATATTGATGCTGCCCTTGGATGTGTGCTTGCGTATTTCTGTTATAGATTCCCGTATGGTCTCCCACATCAGCAGCGGCTCACCTTCGCAACCCTGTCCGTAGCTGACGATAGGAAAGGGCGCAGTTTCCAGGTGCGGCACGGTGAACTCCACGATCTCGGCAGCGGTTGGTTTGAACTGTAGCCTGTCCTGCGGGGAAACAATGGTTTCATCCTCGGGCTGAAAGGAGATGCAGCCAAGGCAGTTTGCATTACAGGCAGGTGATGTAGGTATGGGGCATTCCCAGCGGCCCATGAAGTAGTTTCGAGCTGCGGGGCAATTGTAGGTGAGGGCGCAGTTATCGGCCAGGTGTTTTACCAGGCGGTTGTGCGGATAAGCTTGAGTAAGTGTTTCGAGGCCGGCATTGATCTTGTCTTCATCGTAGCCGCTGCACTCCTGGCGTATATCGCGCTCTATACGCATTGCAGGCACATAAAATTTATCATCGAGCCAGCCGGCAGCGGTGTAGCAAAACAGCGGCAGGGTAGGCGCATCTTCCAGCGTCTCGTAGGCGGCGAGATAAAAGCTGGTATGTGCAGGTGGCACAAAAGCGGCTACAGCCCAGCCCTTTTCGCAAAGGCGCATCTCACCGCTCTCCACGTCAATGCCTATGCCCCTTCTGCCGGGCAGTTCGTATAGATTGCCGCCATCGGGCAGTTCTATCCAGTCTTCTTCGGGTATCGGCATGGCATCCCAGCCGCTGCGGCCAACGCTGTAGAGGGTGGTGTCTTCGAAGATCGTTCCGTCGCCGTCTGAGTATAGTAAGTATGGAGTGGTCATTATAAAACTGGAATTAGGAATTGCTTTTAATGGAATTAGGAATTAGGATTTTGGAATTTGGATTGTTTTTTGGTTGAGAATTTGGATTGAATTGTAAGTGTACGATAACAATTCTAATTCCCGATTCCAACCGACTAATTCCCCAAAAACTACCAGTCATTATTTCTTCTTTTTGCTCTGTTGTCTTCTATTTTAGCGAGACAAAATGCCTCAAAGATTTCGTTGTCAAAATCGGGGTCTGCGATGTTCCACTGAAAGAGGTGGTTATCTGCGGTGTTAATGGTAAGCGTGCCAAACCGGTACACCACCTCATCTACTTCAGTCCATCGCAGAAACCTGCGTCTTACGACCGGCAACCTGAGGCCGGTATCGTCTACATGCACGTACAAGGTGGTCCCCCCGGCTTTGCGCTCCCAGTAAAGTGCAAATACCAGTCCGGCACTTAATACTGCAAACATGCCTGTAGGCAGCTTCCAGTGCTGTATGGCAGAATATATGGCAATTGTGATTGCGATAGTGAGCTCGGCAATGCGCACCAACGGGTTTGTATTTTTACTGGTCACCCATTTGTTTTTAAATAGGGTAAGGGCAAGCAATAATACTCCCCCAGCCAGCAATGCACTGCCCCACAAAGGGATAATAAAATTGTAAATAGCGATTATTGCCCCTGTACCTATAAAACCCAGCGCACAAACCAGGTGCAGCGTTGTGACCTGGTGCGGCTTTACTTTTTCTTCCGCCAGCGGCAGATCATATACCATGGTGCAAAGGTAAGGAAAACCCCAAACCCCTCCCGCATAAAAGCGGGACCTTGTTCCGGGGCTTCCCCTCATTTCCTTTTCTGGCATTAAATAGTGACAAATGAATAAATTACAGCGGCAATGCATACTGTGCATTGCTGCCATCACCTGGCATTTTTACGTCAAAATCTTTAAGGCCCTTGGTAATGTCGCCTTGCAGTTCCAGCCGGCCGGCATCGGCCATCTTGCGCAGGCGCCAGCCGAGATATACGTCGCCGGTGGGTATGTTGTAGCGGGTGATGGCCTGGTTTACCACTTTAGAGGCCTTCTGGTACTGGTGAGTGCAGAAGCTGATGAGCTGGTTGTCATAATGCTCCTCGTTTTTGGAGATGAGCCTTTTGCCGCCTTCATGTATGCGTATTCCGGCATTTTCGGACTGTAACTTACGCCATTCTTCACCATCTGTTTCCAGTTCGGCGGGGTTTACGAGGCGGGCAAGGCGTTTCGCCTTTATAAGCTCTTTGGGTTGTATCTCACCTATGCTTTTCGGGTAGAATACTTTGCCGTTTTCGTCAAGAAAGGGTAGGCCGGCAATGTTTACCACATACAGGCGCCCTACGTATTTCCCCAGGTATTTTAATGACCAGTAGTAAGTGGCAATATCGGCAGGCCATGGGGCTTGCCATAGCCATATTTTCGCTTCTTCGTTTTTAGACAATTCGTTACCTGTTTCCAGCAGTCTTTCCAGGTCGTCAACCTGTATGGGGTTTTTGTCATTGATCGCCACCTGCTGCCAGAAAGCGCTGCGTAGCTCAGAAAATTTCTGTCCTTCCACCTTTTGCAGCGGCCCTACGCTTAGCACATCCTTCATCACTACTACTACGCCCTCCATTGCACTGTCCGTCGCTATTGCATCTCTGAGCGGTACGGCTGCTATATCTCCTGTTACGATATGGTAAATCATGCGGCAAATGTAAATAATGGAATTCGGAATTTGGATTTTGGAATTTGAATTGTTACGTTGATACGCTTAACGGAATAGTTCCTTGACTATTCAGCGGACTTATTATCTTTATACATCAAAATGTAGAAATGAAAATTTCAAAAATAGAGATCAAAGATTTTCACCAGTTTAAGGATTTAACCATTGACCTTACTTATCCAAAAGGGCACAAAAAAGAAGGGTTGCCGTTGAGTAAGGTTTGTTTTATTGGGCAGAGTGGAACGGGCAAGACGAGTTTATTGGAGTTGATACCGAAGTTTTTATCTTACTATGATACTCAAATTATTTTAAAGTCGGGGAAGACAGCAATATACGATAAGATAAAATTATCTCTAGAGTTTGGCATTAATAACGTGTATCATACTGATATTTCTTTTTCACAGAAGCAGAAAAATGCTACTGATTGGAACTGGGACAACAATTTATTTGAAAAAAATATAATTGATGCAGCTAAGATTACTGATTATTTCGATGATGTATGGATTAAAGAATTTGCTTCAAAACTAGTTTACTTCCCAGCCAATTTAAACTACGATATAGAAATTGGAATTGAAAACACTTTAACAGACAAACGAATAATAGATTTTAGCGTCGATAAAGTGGCATCAATTTGGAATCTAATTCTTGATAAAATACAAAAATATCAGGAGCAAGAACTGCAGATAAGGCAGGAAATATCCAAGACGGTAGAGCAGGCGTCGAACAATATCGAAACGATACAAAAAGCGCTTAAAAAGTTAGAAGATTGGAAAAAGACGGAATTCAATCCTATACAAGATATTGCCGATAATTGTTTAAATAGTTTGTTAGAACCTTTCAAGCTAAAAGTAAAAACCGAACTGGATATAAAAAGTAAGGACGATATTGGCTTCATCAAAGTAGAAGATTTTTCCGGTAACGAAATTCCAAACGGTTTGTGGAGCACGGGGACTAAGCAGGTTATTTTAAGCGCGATGCCGCTATATCTTTTAAAGCCGAAACACACGGTTATTCTCTTCGATGAACCGGAAAGGTCTTTATATCCCGACCTTCAGCGTTTTGTCATTGATTATTATTCGTCACTTACCGAAGACTGTCAGTTTTTTTACGCAACACACTCTCCAATTATCGCTTCCAACTTTGAACCATGGGAAATCGTTGAGCTGAAATTTAGTGAAGAGGGAAAGATCTATCGGGAACTGTATTATGAGGGTGAAAATCACGTAGATAACTACAAGTGGAACCCTCGGTACATGCGGTGGGACGATATTTTGCAGCGCATATTTGACATGGAGAATGATGGCAGCCCCGCCCGCAAAGAAAAGCTTGATGAACTGGCAAGGAATAATGTCAAGTACAAAAAGCTGCAAAAACAAGGGAATGAAGAAACAGACGAAGCTAAAAATATCCTGAACAATATCAGCAGCCTTTCCAAAGAACTATCACACTGGGATTAGACTTATGCAAAAGATCGATAAATCTGCTGATAAAATCCTGTCCACAAAATACCTGGCGTGGTTGAACAATAAAGAGGTTCAGCATGAAAAAGGCAATCGTTATTATTGCGATGATGTGGCGATGAACCTATACAAATGCCAATCAGGAGTTTGTGCCTACACAGAAATGCACATCTGTATCCCGGAATTGTTTGCAGACAGTAATTGGGAAAATGGCAGATACAAGATACCAAATGATGCAGCGTATGCCCGTATAGACCATTTGGGAGAATTAGACCATTTTGACCCGCTGGATAAGAAGATAAATTATTGGAACTGGGACAATTTGTTCATGATTCACTCCAAAATAAACAGCATAAAATCAGACACAAAGGTAGTTTCTTATTTGAAGCCTGATTTAGCAACGTACTCACCAGAACAATACTTTGATTATGATGAAGACACGCACCGCTTTATTCCAAACACAGATATTGATGACCCCAATAAGGCAAGTGAAATTCAGTACATGATAGACAATGTGCTATTCCTTAATCACGGCGTTGTGAAAAATGACAGGCGGGACTATATTAATGTTCTTATAGGCAAAAGAAGCAGGGGAGAAGACCTGAATATTTACAGGTTCTTTACGGCGGTGAAATCGGTATTGGGTTAGTCTATCTTATCCAACAGCACTCTCGTTTCCACCACCCCCCATCCCATACTCATTATTCTCCGCCACGGCCTGCTCTACATATTTAAGAACGATCTCGTCGAATTCTGCGCCCTTCTCAAATAAAACGGTAACGGCTATTGGGACGACCACAATGGGTATGTTCCAGTCTTTCAGCTTGTCGAAATGGAGGTGCAGGCGGGCTGCATCTTTCTCAGTGGTGACGATGATCTTGTGTTCTACTTTCCAGTTTTCGTGGGCGCTCTTTATTTCTTCCAGGTCCTGGCTTACAAAGTAATGATGGTCCTGATAGGTGAGGGTATGCACATCTGTTGCGTTATTCTTCAGATAGGCCTGCAGCGGTTCCGGGCGGGCTATGCCGCATACCAGTATGATATTTTGCCCGGCGATAGGCACCAGCTCGTTACTGATCATATCGAAGGGCGTATCGTAGCGGATGCCGGTATAAAATATCTGCTGGCCGGGCACAGGGTTTATATGCTGTTCTATTTCTTTTGCCTGTGCTGCGGTCATATCCAGCGGGCACTTCGATACGATGATCACGTTCGCCCGTTTATAGGCGTTCCGGTTTTCGCGCAGACTGCCAAACGGCAGAATGTGATCTTTATAAAACGGGCGTGAAAAATCGGTAATGAGTATGGTGAGGCCAGCCTTTACAGACCGGTGCTGGTAAGCATCATCGAGTATTATTGCATCTACCTCGGGCCGGCGCTGCAGCAGGGCGGGAATGCCGATCATCCGGTCTTCAGCTACGCTCACTATCAGCTCCGGAAACTTGATATGGTATTGCATGGGTTCATCGCCTATGCGCAGGGCATTGCTGTTGTTGTCTGCTACCATAAAGCCCTGGGTGTGACGCTTATAGCCACGGCTCATGGTGGCAACACGGTACCGGTATTGCAGCAGCCGCACCAGGTATTCCACATGTGGTGTCTTGCCCGTGCCGCCCGTAGAAAGATTGCCCACAGTAATGACAGGAACCGTAAAGCCTATAGAAGTGAAAAACTTAGCATCGTACATACGGTTACGCAGCCACACTATAGCGCCATAAAGCACCGCAAAAGGGTAGAGCAGCACACGCACTACCGAAAATATGTAATAGAGTATGTTCTTTGAATCCATTTTGTGCAAATATCCAATATTAAATTCCAGGTAGGAAATTCCAAATCCCAAATCCAACCTCTAAATATCCTCCCCCCGGGCGGGTGAATTTACGAGTTATGTTATTAGGTGCGCCATTTTTTTGAATTTATGGCACGATTGTGTTAGACCTTTTTGAAATTTATTTTATCACCAAAAATCTTTTTTATGAAGACAATTACTACTTACTTGTTGTCGCTCTGCATACTGCCTGTAGCGCTTTCGGCACAACCCGTGTTGACAAAAAATGAATTTTATTACACCGGCGAGGTGATACAAATGCTGAACTGTAACGCAACAGGTATTGTTGCCGGGGATACCGGCAGTAATGTGATGTGGGATTTTTCCAGCCTCACAGCGTCTGGCGGTATGTCCACTACCACCGTTTTGCACGATACATCCTCTGTATTCACCACTTCAGATATTATGGAGGTGTTGCCAAACGGCACTATCGCCTTTGTGCAGCAAAACAGTACGGACTCATACATAAACGGAGTGTATGATACAGCATCGCATCTCACGGCTACCTACAATATGTATGATGCGGTAAAACGAAATATCACATACCTGAGCAATTATGTTGACTCCTACCGGGTAGATGGCCCTGTGGTAGGCAGTTACGGTTCGGGGCGGTTGTTCTTTATCGCAGATGGCTATGGTACATTGATGTTGCCCGGCGCAACCTACACCAACGTGCTGCGAATCAGGAAGATACAAACGGAGTATGATACTGCCGCTGGTGTCCCTTCAATAGTGTCCACCATTTCTTATCAGTGTTTTGATACCGGCAACAGGCCGCCATTGCTACGGATAGACTCAATGATCAGCAGCACATCTGAAAGCCAGGCGGTCATGTATCTCATGACATCGGAGGGTATAAGCACAGTAAAAGGGATGCCGGCCAATTTTAATGGTTACTTTGATAACAGCGGGCGATTGCTGGTAAATGGATTTGAGGCAGGAAAAGAATATCAGGTTGTCGTGTACAACATAATAGGAAACAAAGTGCTTTCGGAAACACTTGCTGCCACCGGTAATTCGCAGCGGTTTGATATAAGCAGACAGGTAACCCCTGGTATATACGTGGTAAGCATAACTATGAAAAGTGAACCGTACGGAACGTCCGTGTTTAAGGTGGTAAAAACAGAATAGTCTGCCGTTACAGGCAACTATTTAGTAAGGTCAATAATGCAGCAGGCACTTTGTTTTTACATCGTGCCTGCTGTATATTGCAGCTATGAATTGGATACAACACCCGGTAATACTGGAAGGGGCAAAAGTAAGATTGGTGCCGCTCGATAGTTCCCATTTCCCGGGGCTACTTGAAGTGGGAAAACAGGAAAAAATATGGGAGTTTGTTTCTATAAACGGAGCAGACCCGGAGCGTCTTACTCAGCACCTGAAGAGCGCTATACTGAAGCGGGGCACAGGCGAGCAATATCCCTTCACTGTTATCGATAAACTTACGGGCAAGATCATTGGCAGCACGCTGTATCACAACATTTTTCCAGAGCATAAAAAGCTGGAGATAGGATGGACATGGTACGACCCGGCTTACTGGCGCACCGGGTATAACCGGGAATGTAAATTGCTGTTGCTGAGTCATTGTTTCGAGACGTTGAAAACGATACGCGTGCAACTGGTGACGGACGAAAAAAATGTGCGCAGCAGCGCTGCTATCCTTGGTATCGGCGCTACATTTGAAGGTATATTGCGCAATGAGCGCATTCGGGCAAATGGTGTGATCAGAAATACGGCTATGTACAGTATTATTGCTGAGGAGTGGGCGGCAGTGAAGGAGCGGTTGTCTGTTGCGCGCCAGGGTGTATAGATTCCTGCTTTTTAAAAGTAGAAATCACAGCCGGGCCACATTTACTTTCTTACCTCGCCTCGGCGATCTTATATTTTTTGCCTTTCAGTTTTTCGTTTTGTACTTTGCGGAGGAGGTCTTTTACCTTATTTTTTTTCACTGCCGCAAATGAGTTGTGATCCTTCACTTCTATCATGCCCAGATCGTCTTTGTCAATACCGCCCGCTTTCAGGAAGAAGCAACAATGTCTGTTTTATTCACTTTGTCTTTTTTACCGCCACTTATGTAAATGGTTGTCCATACCGGTGTTGGAGGTAGTTCCCGCTCTGTTAATGCCAGCAATGCAGGCTCTACTGTGATGTAGGCGGGCATTGGCTCGTCCTTGTGCATGAGCAAGTAAGCTGTTCCCTCGGCATTCATGCGGGCAGTGCGGCCATTGCGGTGTATGAACTCCTCGGCTGTGCCGGGCAGGTGGTAGTGTATAATGTGTTTTACGGAGGGAATGTCCAATCCGCGCGCAGCGAGGTCGGTGGCTACAAGAAAATACACGCTGCCATTACGGAAACGGATGAGCGTTTGTTCCCGCTCCATTTGTTCCAGTCCGCCATGAAAGAAGGCATTGTCTATGCCGTGCTGGGTGAGGTGTTTCGCGGCACGTTCCGCAGCTTCGCGGTGATTGCAGAATATGAGCGTTGATTCAGCGCCTATATAGCACAGCAGTTGCAGCAAGGTGTTTACCTTATCCTTCTCATCAGATATGACCATTTTCAGCTCCAGTCCGCTGCCGGCATTGTCAGAAATGAAATCGAGGATGGCAGGGTTTTGCACCCCTGTAAAAGCAGGGATGGCCACGGCTGCAGTAGCAGATACTAAAATGCGCTTTTGTAACCGGTGCAGCTTACTGATAATAAACGACATCTCCTCCTCAAAGCCCAGCGCCAGCGATTTATCAAACTCATCCAGTACCAGTGTATTTATAGAATCTGTAGAAAAAGATACACGCGTTATGTGGTCCATGATTCGCCCCGGGGTGCCTATCAGCAACGCCGGCGGCTCAGAAAGATTATTTATCTCTGTTTCCACATCATGCCCGCCATAGAAGGAGTTGGCCTTAAACCCTGTGCCCATTTTTTTCCACACCTGTTCTATTTGCAGCGCAAGCTCCCTCGAAGGAACAAGAATAAGGCACTGTATGCCGGAGGTGTTCTCTTTCAGCCCCTGCAATATGGGTAGCAGAAAACCGATCGTCTTTCCCGAGCCGGTGGGGGAAAGCAGCAATGTATTTTTTTCTTTGCAGATCGCAGCATAGGCGGCTTCCTGCATTTCGTTCAGTGCAGCAATATCCAGCCGGGCAAGAATATCTTTTTTAGAGGGGGTAGGCATGGGGCAAAGTTAAAAAGTTAATGCAGGTTAAAAGGTTAAAAAGTTAAGGGGGGTAGAGAGAACAAATGGGACTGAAGGAGGCAACCAGGAAAATGAGATTTAAGTGAAGGTGTCTTCACCTGTTTTTTTCAAATACAAAAAAATGGCACTGTTTTTGTCTATAGTATCGTGCGTGCAGTGCATTAATCGATGATTAATGCATTCACGATATTGCTATAATTTAGATTTTATAGTGAAATTATTATAAATTAGCAGCTATAAGTGGCACATTGATATAAGTTTATTTAAAAATAAATTCATGACATCATTTTTTTTACAAAAAGTAAGTACTATTTCCAGGCATTTAACCCTATTTATTTTTCTTATCTGTCTGCATTTTGTGGGGTATTCACAGACCACGACTTTTGCCTATACCGGCGGGCCTCAGACTTATGTTGTGCCTGCAGGCATAACCACTATGGTGGTGGATGCGCGTGGGGCTAAAGGCGGTGGCGCTAACTGCGCACATACAAGTTATCAATCCCTGGGTGGGTGCGGAGGCAGAGTTCAGGCAACAATAACCGTGGTGCCAGGCCATACACTTCAGATAATTGTAGGGCAAAAGGGAAGCAACACAAATGCAACAGCCTATGGCGGCGGCGGGAAAGATAATTTATACTCTACAGTTTGGCCTGGCGCTGGCGGTGGCGGTGGTAGTACGATCATTGATCTCACAACCGGCACGACGCTTGTAGTCGCAGGCGGCGGCGGCGGCGGCGGCGGTGACGTATGTGCCGGCGGTGGCGGTGGTGTTGGTGATGTGGGCGGTAACGGCGGCGGCCTTACCGGTGCTGCGGGAAATTCAAATATTTGTGGTGCGGGTCAGGGAGGTAAAGGTGGTACCCCTGCAGCTGGCGGAGCCGGTGGGGTTTGCGCCCCCTATAACGGCACCGCAGGTACGTTAGGCGTAGGTGCAAATTGTGCGGCAAGTTCTGGCGAGGGCTCGGGTGCTGGCGGCGGTGGTTATTATGGCGGCGGCTCCGGTGCATATGGTGCCGGCGGTGGTGGCGGCTCTTCATATACCAATGCACTTTTTGCCAGTGGAGTTACGCACACCCAAGGGTTCAACTGCGACACAGGCGTTAATGCCAACGGTAAAATTATAATTACTGTAGGCTGTAATGCGGGTACCATATCCGGCCCGAGTGAAGTATGCACCGGGACAACAATATCATTAACAGACGCTACTGGCGGCGGTACATGGACAACCAGCGACCCTACTGTTGCAACTGTGACGGCGACTGGCGTGGTCACCGGCGTAGCCGGCGGTGTAGCTACGATTAGCTATACCGTAGGCGCCTGCTATACGAGTTATGACATTACTGTAACACAGATGCCGACTGCTATAACCGGCGGCTCTGCGATCTGTGTAGGAGGAACGACAACATTTAGTGATGCCGTAGCTGGCGGATTGTTGATAAGCGGTAGCCTTGCTATAGACACAGTAGATGCCATCGGCGATGTTTATGGTATGTCCGTAGGCACATCCACTTTAAGTTACCAGATGAGTGCGTTATGCTATGTAACTACTACAGTCACCGTGAATGCTGTTCCCACAGCCATAGTTGGGCCTTCCTCGGTATGCCAGGGAAGCACTACGGGCGTTGCTGATGCGACGCCCGGCGGCACATGGAGCAGCAGCAATATTACTATTGCAACAGTTGTTCCATCAGGATCGCCTACTACTGTATCGGGTATCGCCCAGGGCACAGCAACGATTACTTATACCGTTACCGGGCCGGGATGTTATGTCACGGCTCCCATGACGGTTATTGGAATACCCGGACTGATAAGTGGCCCATTACTTTTATGCTCAGGCTCTTCAGCAACGCTAACTGATGCTGCCACGGGCGGCACGTGGAGCAGCGATGCTCCCGGCACTGCCAGTATTGTTCCGTCAACAGGCGTGATCACCGCAGGTGCAACATTAGGTACAGCAGATATTACTTATACCACCGGCTGTGCACCAGATGCATATGCCGTGGTAACGGTAGCGATGGCGCCATCAGCTATTTCCGGCGTGGCTTCTATGTGTGCCGGATCAGGCACAACGCTTAGCGATGGTATCGCTGGCGGCGTATGGACGAGCAGCGCGCCGGGCATCGCCACTATTGGTTCTGCCACGGGTGTGGTGAATGGCTTGGCTCCCGGTACTGCTACCATTTCTTATACAACAGCGTGTGGCACACCTGCTACACAGATAGTAACGGTGAATGTGCAGCCGGTGGCGATCACAGGCACCATGGTACTATGCAATCTTTCTACAGTAGCCCTTACGGACGCTGTGGGAGGCGGCACCTGGTCCAGTGTTAGCCCGGGTACTGCAACCGTTGATGCGCTTGGAAATGTAACCGGTGCCTCTGTGGGTACGGCGGTGATCTCTTATGCGGTGGGCAGCTGCGGCGTAGCAACCACGGTCACTGTAAATCTTGAGCCGGCGCCGATAACAGGCACGGCCTCATTGTGTAACCTTTCTGCAACAGCATTAACAGATGCCACAGTCGGCGGCTCATGGACCAGTGTAACTACTGGGGTGGCTACCGTTGACGGTGTTGGAAATGTGACCGGCGTAAGTGCGGGAACATCGGTAATTTCTTATACCATAGGCAGCTGTGCAGCTACTCAGGTGGTAACTGTAAATGTGCAACCAGCGGCTATTGCAGGTGCATTGACACTATGTAATTTGTCAACTACAAACCTAACCGATGCCACAGCTGGCGGCACATGGACCAGCGGAAGTCCTGGTATTGCTACGGTTAGTGGTACTGGTGTTGTAACCGGTGCGTCTGTTGGTAACTCAGTTATATCTTATGCCATCGGCAGCTGTGTCTCTACCGCAACGGTAACTGTAAATGTGCAGCCAGCAGCTATTACAGGAACATTGGCTTTTTGTAATTTATCAACAACCAACCTCACTGATGCTACAGGCGGTGGCACATGGACAAGCGTAAGCAGCGGCATAGCGACCGTCGGTGGTACTGGTATAGTTACCGGTGTTTCTTCGGGCAACTCTATCATATCTTATACCATAGGCAGCTGTGCTGCAACGGCAACCGTTACGGTGAATATCCAGCCAGCTGCTATTACCGGAACATTGGCATTGTGTAATTTGTCAACAACTAATCTTACCGATGCCACAGCTGGCGGTGCATGGACAAGCGTAAGCCCTGGCATCGCCACGGTCAGCGGTACCGGTGTTGTAACTGGTGCCTCAGTAGGTAACTCTATAATATCTTATACTATCGGCAGCTGTGCTTCGACAGCTACCGTTACGGTGAATATTCAGCCAGCTGCTATTACCGGAACACTGACATTGTGTAATTTGTCAACTACAAATCTCACAGATGCCACAGGCGGTGGCACATGGACAAGTGTAAGTGGAGGCATAGCAATCGTAAGCGGTACTGGTGTTGTAACTGGAGTTACTCCCGGCAACTCTATCATATCTTATACCATCGGCAGCTGCGCTGCTACAGCAACCGTTACGGTGAATATCCAGCCAGCCGCTATCACAGGTACATTGACATTATGCAACCTGTCCTCAACAAACCTCACCGACGCCACAGTTGGCGGTGCATGGACGAGCGTAAGCCCCGGCATTGCAACTGTAAGTGGTACCGGTGTTGTAACCGGTGCATCAGTAGGCAGCTCCATAATATCTTACACCATCGGCAGCTGTGCTTCAACTGCAACAGTTACGGTGAACATCGAGCCAGCGGCTATTACAGGCACGTTGACACTATGTAATTTATCATCAACAAACCTAACAGATGCTACGATTGGTGGTGCATGGACAAGCGTAAGCGGCGGCATAGCAACCGTGAGTGGCACTGGTGTTGTAACCGGTATTTCATCCGGTAGTTCCATAATATCGTACACAATAGGCAGCTGTGCTGCAACAGCAACAGTAACTGTGAATGTGCAGCCAGCGGCAATAACCGGCGGTACAACAATTTGTAACTCCGGCACATCGCTGCTCGGCGATCTTAACGCTGGTGGCACCTGGAGCAGTGTAACTCCTGCGGTGGCAACGATAGATGCGGTTGGTAATGTAACTGCCGGAGCCATTGGCTCATCTGTTATCTCTTACACCATCGGTAGCTGTGCGGCTACAACAACTGTAAATGTGATCACCCAGCCTGCGCTTATTGCGGGTTCGGCATCGGTATGTGATCTTGCTTCAACAGCGCTCACAGATGCTACCGGCGGCGGTACCTGGACCAGTCTCAGCCCCGGTATTGCCACCATTGGCGGAACGGGCCTTGTAACAGGAGTTTCTGTGGGTACGTCGGTTATATCTTATACTATAGGCACATGCGCATCTTCAATAATAGTTACCGTAAATGTGCAGCCTGCCGGTATTACAGGTGTAGCCAGTTTCTGTAACTTATCATCCACTGCATTAACTGATGCCACAGGCGGCGGTATATGGAGCAGTGTGAGTTCCGGTGTCGCGACAGTTGATGCGCTCGGAAATGTTACCGGGGTAACTCCGGGCACTGCTGTTATTTCTTACACCATCGGCAGCTGTGCCGCTACGCAGATTGTGACCGTGAACGTGCAGCCAGCGCCTATTACGGGCACTTTGACATTATGTAATCTATCATCAACAAATCTCACGGATGCTACTGTCGGCGGCACGTGGACAAGTGTCAGCCCCGGTATTGCTACTGTTAGTGGTACTGGTGTTGTAACCGGTGCGTCTGTGGGCAACTCAATTATATCTTATACTATCGGCAGCTGTACTTCAACAACTACTGTTACGGTAAATACGCAGCCCGCGCCCATCAGTGGCCTTACCAGCCTGTGCGATCTCTCTACTATCTCATTGAGCGATGCTACAGCAGGAGGTGTTTGGACGAGTACCAACCCAGGTGTTGCTACTATAGATGCGTTCGGAAATGTAACAAGTGCATCCCTGGGAACAACGGTGATCTCTTATACGATAGGCAGTTGCGCCGCTACGCTGATCGTTACGGTAACTACCTTACCGGGCACTGTACTGGGTACGCTTACTGTTTGTTCTGGATTAACCACCTCGTTAAGTGACACACCAGGTGGCGGCACATGGGCCAGCAGCGCTTCAGGCACTGCCAGTGTTGTTTCTGCAACAGGTGTTGTTACCGGCGGTACAGCGGGCACCGCTACAATAACTTATACCATCGGCACCGGCTGCTATGCGACCACAACGGTAACTGTGAATGCTTTGCCAACGGCCATCACCGGCACCCTGGCAGTATGCTCCGGCCTCACTACCGCATTGACGGATGCCACAGCGGGAGGCACGTGGAGCAGCAGCGCACCTGGCACCGCTTCAATAAGTGGCGCCGGCGTTGTTACCGGCGGCACAGCAGGCACCGCTATCATCACCTATACATTGCCAACAACTTGTATCATTACCGCGATCGTTACTGTGAATCCGCTGCCCGCATCAATAACGGGTACGCTTACAGTATGCGTGGGCCTCACAACAGCGCTCACAGATGCTTCCATAGGTGGCACATGGTCGGGCAGCGCACCCGGCACGGCTACCATCAGTGGTACAGGAGTTGTGACCGGACTTGCAGCAGGTACCGTTACTGATACTTATAAATTACCTACCGGCTGTATCACAACCACGGTGGTTACTGTGAATCCGTTGCCTGCAGCCATCACAGGGGCTATGACGGTATGTGTCGGTTCGTTTACATCGCTCACCGACGCAACCGGCCCAGGTACCTGGAGCAGCGCCAGCGGTCTTGTCAGTGTAGGTACAGGAACTGGCCTGGTTACTGGTCTTTCTGCTGGTACCGCAATTGTGGTTTATACATTGCCAACGAGCTGCATCACAACAGCTATTGTTACTGTTAATCCGCTTCCGGCGGCTATACCGGGTACCCTTGCAGTATGCGTGGGCTCTTCTGTAACATTAACCGACCCTACTGCGGGCGGCACATGGAGCGCAAGCAATCTTAACGCAGCAATAGGCGGTGGCTTTGTGACCGGGTTAATAGCAGGTACAGATATTATCACTTACATGTTGCCTACCACTTGTTATATAACTGCGGTGGAAACAATTAATCCTTTGCCCGTAGCCATTACCGGCACGCAGGTCGTTTGTTCGGGTTTAACAACATCATTGACCGATGCTACACCGGGCGGCGCCTGGAGCAGCAGCGCTGCGGGTACAGCTACAGCAGGGGCTACCGGTATTGTAACGGGCGGAGCGGCGCCTGGCACGGCTGTCATTACCTATACGCTGCCCACAGGTTGTATCGCAACCGCAGTAGTAACGGTGAATCCGCTGCCAGCGGCAATTACCGGTAACCTCACCATATGTATTGGCTTTACTACGGTGCTCACCGACCTCACACCGGGCGGCGCATGGAGCAGCAGTAATACAAACGCAAGTGTCGTTTCCGGAACGGTAACTGGTGTTACAGGTGGTACATCTGTCATTACCTATACTATACCAACCGGCTGTATCTCTACAGCTATAGTAACAGTAAATACTTTGCCGGTACCAATTATGGGTACACTCACAGTTTGCTCTGGGTTAACTACCTCTCTTAGTGATCTGCCTGGTGGTGGCGTATGGACCAGCAGTGCTCTCGGCACGGCAACCATAGGTTCTGCTTCGGGGCTGCTCACCGGTGGAGCTACTGCCGGCACAGCAACCATAACTTATACTATAGGTACTGGCTGTATCACGACGGCAGTAGCTACGGTAAATCCATTGCCAACTGCGATACTCGGCACACTTACGGTTTGCTCCGGGTTAACAACGTCATTGAGCGACCTTACCGGCAGCGGCTCATGGAGCAGTGGCAATCCTGTGACAGCCGGCATTTCCGGTACAGGCCTTGTTACCGGCGGAGTGGCAGGTACTGCTGCTATCACCTATACATTAGGTACGGGCTGCATCATCACCGCTATTGTTACGGTAAACCCGCTGCCATCACCAATTACCGGTACTCCGGTTGTATGCGTTGGGTTTACAACAGCGCTTACGGATGCGGGTGGTGGCACCTGGGCTACCAGCGCTCCCGGCACTGCAATAGTAAGCGCCAGTGGTGTCGTTACCGGTGAGCCGGCAACGGGTACTGCAACGATCACTTATACATTACCAACAACCTGTATCATTACTGTTGTAGTTACTGATAATCCATTGGCAACAGCCGGAGTAATTACAGGTGTGTTTACTGTTTGCGCAACTGTGTCCACTGACCTTACGGATGCTACACCGGGAGGCGTATGGACCAGCAGTCCAACCAGCATTGCTATAGTAGATGGGCTTGGTGTTGTTACGGGAGAAAGTGCGGGTACGGCAACTATTACTTATGCTGTTACCAATAGCTGTGGCACAGCTACCACATCAACAGTGGTGACGGTGAATCCGCAGCCCTATGCAGGTGTTATCCTGGGCACAGCAGTTGTTTGCCCGGGAAATACATCATTGCTAAGTGACGCGATCACCGGCGGCACCTGGAGCTCGGGACTGCCAACAACAGTTTCTATAAGCAGTACAGGGTTAATTACCGGCCTGGCTTATGGCACCGCAGTCATTTCATATGAGACCACCAACATCTGTGGCAATGCATATGCAACAGTGATCGCGAGTGTAAATCCATCGCCAAACGCTGGCGCTATACTGGGAGGCTCGGTAGTTTGCCCGGCCACTTCGCTTACATTGAGCGATCCATCAAGTGGTGGCGGCGGTACCTGGATATCAGCATCGCCCGGTATTGCCACGGTGGGCAGCAGCTCTGGTATTGTAACCGGTGTCACTACCGGTACCGCAGTGATCACCTATTCGATCACCAACAGTTGTGCTACAGCTACCACGGCTACCACGGTGACTGTTCATCCATTCCCAACCGCCATATTGGGAGATACCACCCTGTGCCAGGACAATAATATTTTCGTAAGCGATTCTGTGACAGGAGGTATCTGGAGCAGCAGCAATGCACTGGTCGCAACCGTGGCTCCGGTGTTGGGTACGTTCCCGGCTGCATCCGTTTCGGGTGTCTCTGTAGGCACTGCTATTATTTCCTATGTGGTTGCTCCCGGCTGTTTTGTAGATAAGGCAGTGACCGTGAATGCGATCGGCGCTATATCTGCCGCTGACCTGATGTGTGTTGGTGGAACTCAAACCGCTACTGACCTCCCTGGCGGTGGCACCTGGAGCAGCAGTACCCCGGGCGTTGCCACAGTCAATGCCAGTACAGGCCTTATTGATGCCGTAGCATCAGGTGCATCTATAATCAGTTATGTGCTCGGGCCGGGCTGTTTCGTAAGCACTACATTGACTGTAAACCTGCTTCCTGAAAATTACTACCTGACGGGCGGTGGTAGCTACTGCTCCGGTGGCCCCGGTATTGATGTTGGTCTTGATGGTTCCGATCTGGGTATCAATTACCAATTATTTTTAGGGGGAGCTCCGTTAATGACTCGTGCCGGTACCGGCGATACACTGGACTTCGGTCTGTTCACGGTGCCGGGAGATTACACGGTATTGGCAACCAATACGATTACTGGTTGCTCAAAAGTGATGGGCAGCAGCGCTATTATTACGCTTTCCATACCTGCGGTTCCGTTTGTCAGCATCAGCGCAGATCCCGGCACACTGGTGTGCGTTGGCACGATCACAACGTTCGGTGCATTGCCGCTCAATGGCGGCCCAACGCCTGTTTACAACTGGAGCGTGAATGGCGTGGGCGCAGGTGCCGGTAGCACTTATAGTTATGTGCCGCTTAACGGTGATGTAGTGACCGTGAAAATGACCAGCGATGCCGCATGTGTATCACCAGATACAGCCATTGGCTCTGTTACCATGATTACGACCACCGGCATTACGCCTTCCGTGAGCCTTACGGTTACGCCGTCAGATTCAGTATGTACCGGTACTCCCGTTACCGTTCTGCCTTTGACGGGCACTGGCGGCGCTACACCGTTATATTCGTGGATAAAGAATGGCGTGTACGAAGGCACAGGCGCTACTTATACCTTCCTGCCGGTTGACGGAGATAATGTCTTCTGCTGGATGTACAGCAGCCTTACTTGTAGCCTGCTTGATTCCGTGCACAGTGCAAACAATATCGTAATGACGGTATCAACAATCGAAGTACCAGTTGTCAGCCTTACTGTGATCCCGGGTAACAGGATTGCGGCAGGGGATACAGTAACATTGGTGGCTGGCGTGGCAGGTTTTGCAGGTACTGGGCTTTCGTATCAGTGGGCGATAGATGGAGTTCCTGTCGCGGGCGCTACATCAGATACCTTTACCAGCAGCAACTTTGCGAGCTATGATACAGTAGTTTGTACAGTGACGGGCTACAGCGCTTGCGGCACTGCGACCCGCGATGTGTCAACGATCATTATTGATACTGTTGCCACAGGCCTGCACACACTTCAGGCTGGCGCGGGCGATATCAGGTTGATACCTAATCCGAACAACGGTTCATTTACAGTGAAGGGCACAATGGGCAGCTCACTTGATGAGGACGTGTCGCTGGAAATAACAGACATGTTGGGTCAGATAGTTTATGAAAATAAGGTCAAGACCCAGGGCGGCAAGATCAACGAACCTATCCTGTTGGCCAATGGGCTCGCCAATGGCGTTTATCTGTTAAGCCTGAAGTCAGATAGTGATAACAAGGTCTTCCATTTTGTAATAGAGCAATAGCACCCGGGTATTTATACCAAACAGGCGGCTGAGACCCGAAAGTAGA
Source organism: uncultured Bacteroidota bacterium (assembly GCA_903881585.1). GTDB lineage: Bacteria > Bacteroidota > Bacteroidia > Chitinophagales > Chitinophagaceae > Nemorincola. The sequence goes on from CAIRTW010000200.1 coordinate 19,786, forward strand.
AGCTGTCGGCGGAAGTTAACGATCGCATAGTCCGGAATTCCCAAAAAATCGGGGTAGGGAAAAGGGGCTCCGGCAAAGCGCATTACAGGCATGTTTTTGAGATCCAGATGATGAGTGTTCCTGCGACTTTGTGTGTATACCGCAAAACCTTCCTGAGATGATAGGAGTGGTTTTGCCATTTCGATATTGGATGATCTTGTCTGAAATGCAGGCAACAATATCGATAATTAATAATGCAGATAATTCAGGCGTTGCTGCAACAACAAAGTCATTTTTCTGCCTTTTTTGTTTTACCAGCCGTTTTTGGAGCTGCCGTTTTTTTATTGGTTGCTTGTGGTGTGTTCGCTTCGGGGGTAGGTCCTTGTGGCGCGTCTGGCTGCAACGCCGGCCAACGACTTTTATAGGAATGGCAATATAGGCCGATCGGCATTATGACACCCAAAATGAAAATAATATCGAGGTACCGGAAAACAATATAAGCAGATGCAACGCTGAACAGCAGGTATCCAAAGTAGAAGAAGGTCCAGACCCAGAACAGCCCGCGAATGTCTCTATCGAGGTTTTTCCATCTTTTCCAGTTTAGCAGCAAAAATATAAAAATACAAAATATATTAAACATATTTAGTACGCAGTTAATGTAAGGGAATGCAGCCATCAGGTATCTTTCAAAATGTAGAAACCTGGGAGTGAGGGTATCTACATCTAACTCATAAAATTCTTTAGTTTGTTTAGGTAACGAAAGATTATAGATATTATAATCTTCAACCGCCTCCAGATCGGGAACCATGTAGTTTTTGAAATTCGGAAACATAAAATATTCCACATAGGCCAGCGGGTTTTGTTTTACCAGCGCCCTGCCGTAGTCGCCAATATCTTTGGAGCACCATATCCACTCAGGGAAATATTTTTCCTTTTCAATGTGTCCCCTTAGTGCCATATACATCCTTAATGGCGACTTTTTGTTCCACATATACTGCGTGCCCAGGTGGCCATCTTCATATACATTGTCTATCCATTTCTTTACGCACAGGTCTATCACCGAATCCCTCCTAGGTAACTCAGATGATTTGACGTCTATTTTTTTGTAATAGCACAGCGCATTATTTGCTATTTGCCAGTTGGAAAACCCCGAAAATACGCGGACATTGAATTTGTCCTCTATTTTGTTCTCCTGCCAGTTCACATAGCCGAAGATCACCGCGAGGCTGGAAACGACCCCAGCCGCCCTGAGTACTATTTTCCCGTTGGAAACTAAAAATGCAATAGCCGATATGCCACAATAAAAAAGCGCAGTGTAGCGCAAATGCAGGCACGCGAGCAGCAAAAGTGCGTGCACGACTATATTGGCCCTGGTGGTCTTCCTGATCACCCAAAGCAGCGAAGTGAACCAGAATACCGTAAGCGAGCAAAACAGGCTGTCGCTGGAAATGAGGTTAGTGATCAATAGCAGCACCGGGTTCAGTAATATGATACCCATGACTATATTTATTTGCCGGGTGGTAAGCCTATACAAATAACCGCAGATCATCACACATAGCATGGAGCTGAAGGTGAACAAAAGGTATTGGGTGAAGGTTACAAGTCCGGCCGATGGGCTTAGGTTCTTCAGGAACAGCAAAACCTCCGGATATCCTTGCGGCCGGAACCCAAACCCATTATTATTTACCGCGTCCTGTACATAGCTAAAGGAATCAGAGAAAAAATCGGGGTATGGGAACAGGACTTTAAGCAACGCGAACGCTGCAAACGAAATGCCGAGCCAGGTATAAATGAGTTTTTTATTACTTGCCAGGTATGTTTTAAAGCCGGTTTTGGGAGGCGAAGACAGGGCTCCAACTTTCATATTGGATATTTTTTCGGCAAATTATGCAACAATTCCGAGAATTAATAATGATGTGCCAAGGTTGTTGGCTCAAAAAAATGGCACCCGAAGGTGCCATTTTCAAATTATAAAATATTTTTGGTTGCGCGGCCTTCAGGTCGGGAGGAGGATATAAACAACACGTGTGGGCTTTAGCCCAAAAAAGCACCAGGAGTGTACGGCATTATGTATTTTTGGCTAAAGCCTAAGGATTTGCATTTACGACCCCGGCCTGAAGGCCGGGGCTACTGAATAGCAGAATACAATTGCGTTACCCTACCCATGAACTAACACACCCTTTTATCCTTATCTTTGCACTTTAACGAGTGTTTCCAATCTTAGTTTTTAGCCATCAGGCAGGCTTGTGATTCACACCTTTTCAACTCCGCAGATGCGGGAGAGGCACAGGCAGTTACATTTTTTTGCATCTTAAAATATACAAATGACATTTAATGAGTTAAACCTCATTGAGCCCATATTGAAGGCTCTTGAGACGGAGGGTTACAAGACCCCCACCCCAATCCAGGAACAATCTATACCAATCCTGCTGCAGCGGAAAGACCTTTTAGGTTGCGCACAGACTGGTACCGGCAAGACAGCAGCATTCGCAATTCCTATCCTCCAGATACTGCATGAAGAGCATGCTGAGCGCACGCACAAGAACATTAAAGTATTGATTCTCACTCCTACACGTGAGCTAGCTATACAGATAGGTGAGAGTTTTGCAGCCTATGGCCGCAATTTGCGCCTCAGACATACGGTAATCTTTGGCGGCGTGCCACAGGGAGCACAGGTACAGGCCCTCCACCGCGGTGTGGATATACTTATTGCCACCCCCGGCCGCCTGCTCGATCTAATGAACCAGGGCTTTATCAACATTAAAGACATCAGCATTTTCGTACTCGATGAGGCCGACCGCATGCTAGACATGGGCTTTATTCATGATGTGAAACGTGTTGTAGCCAAGCTACCCGCTAAACGCCAGACCCTTTTCTTCAGCGCTACTATGCCTGTTGAAATACAGAAACTGTCCAGTTCATTGCTCCACAACCCGGAGAAAGTAGAGGTAACCCCTGCGGCAACAACCGCAGAAACGGTGACCCAATCGGTCTATTTTGTGGACAAAAAAGACAAAAGGCAGTTGCTTAATTACGTGCTTAGAGACCCTGCTATGACCATGGTTTTGGTATTTACCCGTACCAAGCACGGTGCCGACAAGGTGGTAAAAGATCTTGTAAAAGAGAATATTAAGGCAGAGGCCATACATGGCAACAAGTCGCAAAACGCCCGCCAAAGGGCATTAAGTAACTTTAAAGAAGGTAAGATACGTGTGCTGGTAGCAACAGATATTGCCGCCCGCGGCATAGATGTGGACCTGCTGAGCCACGTAATAAACTACGAAATACCTGAAGTTCCGGAAACATATGTGCACCGTATAGGCCGTACCGGCCGTGCAGGAGCCAGTGGTACCGCTATGTCTTTCTGCGACGACGAAGAAATGCAGGACTGGAGGAACATACTGAAACTTACCGCCCAGAAGATACCGGTAGTGGAAGGCCACCCATGGCCTATGGCTGCCAGCGGCCAGGTGCAGATAAACCTGCCCAAGAACAAAGAAGTGGTGCGCCGGCCAAATGCAGTTGCCGGGTTCAACTCTGCTAACAGCAACGGCCCGAGAAAAAGGTTTAGCGGCGGCAGCGGCGGTGGAAGAGCACGGTAATCTGAAAATGTGCTCCCGATAGCTATCGGGATGAAAATGCGAAAATGCACATATTTTGCGGATAAATCAATTTTTACATTCCGGCCAGCAATTGGTAAGGGATATCATTCACCAATAAGACAAAAGGCTTTATTACTGCAACTACAAGTTAGACCCTGGTTTTTAGTTTTCCAACCTATTGGCAATTGGTATTACGGCCTTGCAGGACTTGTTCCCGCATTGCTATGATTCAAGGGGCTTTACGCCTTGCTGATATATTGCGCCGCTTCATGGCTGCTCATTAAGCACAGGCAGGAGTTGTGGTGTACGTTCTTATACCGGAGATATTAGTTACCGTTTCTCCAGCTTCAGCACCTGCTGCTGTGTGGCAGAGGTTGCTTTGAGTATATAAATGCCTGCCGGCAGTGCGCGAACGGGTAATATGACTGGTGAATTGTAACCTTTGAATAAATAAAACAACTCAGCAGATATCAGCCTTCCCGCCATATCAGTGAGTTGAAAGTCAACATTTCCCGGTGCATTGGGAGATACAGAAAGCAGGATATCATTGGTGAACGGATTAGGTGTTGCAATTACCCATTTTTCTGCGGTAAAAGGAGGCGGGGTGTCTCGTACATTTAGTAATTGCGATGTGCATTCAAAGTTGGGTACGCCATAGCCTATCTGGCTGCCGGGGCTGCCGTATTGGCTGGCACACTTAATAATAGCCTGCCTGATCTGCCCGGTAGTTGCGGTTGGGTTTTCCTGCCACAGGCATGTAGCCCATCCGGCCACCTGAGGCGTAGAGAAGGAAGTGCCATTGGCGCTGGTAAAGTAAGTGGAAGTAAGTACAAGAGCTGAACTGCCCATTGCACTCACATCCGGTTTTATTTGCCCTGCCGCGTTGGGGCCGTAACCACTGAAAGCAGATACAGCGCCGGTATTATCGGTAGAACCAATGGTAAGGGCGCTATCCGCATCGCCGGGCGTAAGTATATGTGTGCCCCAGCCAGGAACGGGAGTGCCATCATTACCGGCAGTGGCTACGAAGAGCATCCCTTTTTTTGTAGCTATGTTTGCGGCTTGCGCTGCTATTGTTGTCTTGCCATCGAGCTGAGAGAAAACCTGGCCTGCGCCGGGGGGATAATCAAAAATATCGTAGCCCAGAGATTCGGTAATTACATCTGCACCTATACTATCCGCGCGTTCAGCAGCACAAAGCATGTTATCAAGCTCCAGGGGTTCATCGCTGCTGTCATATTCGGTGAGGTAAAGTGCGTATGATGCCTTTGGCGCAGAACCAACGTATGTGCCCGGCCAGTAACCCGCCATGGTGGAGAGCACCATTCCGCCGTGATCGTCCTGCCGGAATACATTTGAATCGTGCCATACAAAATCAAAAGTATCCACGATCCGGCCTGATGCCAATAAACTGTCGAAACCGGGGTTTGTTTGCACATCAATAAACCCGGCGTCAAAGACCGCAATCAGCTTGCCTTCTCCATTGTAACCCCGGTCGTGCAGGTAATTACCATTTACCAGCACTGTTTGCGGGCAGGTATTACCATAATACGAGAGGTCGCAGGTTGCGGTTGTTCTGGCGACAGGTGTAGTGTTTGATGACCGGTGATGCAGGCCGGAACCATAGTAGCCTACAAGGGCAATGTCTTTGATGTATGGCTTCCCGGCAAGTGTAAGTATCTGCGATGAATCTGAAAGCAGTATCATGCACATGTTCAGCCACTTTGATGTTTCATGGAATACCCCGCCTGTAAGGGTAATTACGCTGTCCACATAAGCTGCATTTACCGGGAGGTCGGTACTGTCTATAGCTATGCCCTGTACGGTACGGCGGGCCAAAGCACGAGGGGACAAATATACAGATGGAGTGCTAAGGCTGTAAGGCGTATTGTTCTTATCTGAGAAGGTGATCTGGAAAGCATATTGCTGCTGGGCGCTTGTCACAAGGCTTTGCATAGATGCAAGCAGGACAAACAGCCATTTCACTTTCCGGAGTATCATTAGTTGTAATCTATTGCCTTCATTATCACGCTGTATCCATTCCAGCAGCTGGCGTCATTGGCATTCCAGGTGTAGTGCGTCCACTCTTTGTAGATCATACCTACATTGTACGCATAAACTTCTTTAGCGAATGTGCGATAGCCGGTAACCGCGGAGTCAACATTGGTATAATTCACATTTTCGTTGTCTTCAAGAACGGTGACGGTATTATCAAAGTTGATCTGGCCGTTGAAGTAGGACAGGTGGTAATTCTGATAAGTATAGTTCCAGTCCTTTAGATACGCAAAAGTAGCATCGTTAACCTCTGCATACTGATTGCCTTTCCATGTATAGCCATTGCTCACTGGGAAGATCATTTTCACATACTGGGTACGGTCCTGGGTATATAGCAGACTTTGAGTAACTGGCGCGTTAAGGTCGGTCACCGTTGTTTCTGTAGGTGTTATCAGTATCACACTGCTGCCTTGCCAGAAGCCGCCATCGTATGGGCGGGAATAAACGTCCATAACATAGGAAAGCCTGTTTTGGGCATCGCGGAATGTATCATCAACTGCGTATTTTATCTGGGACTTTACTTCATACCGCGTGCAGGTATCAAACCCAAAATAATTATTTCCAGCGCCGATATAGTACACGGAGTCAACCGCATAAGTTACATAGTGGCCGAATTTTATCGGGAAATAATTCATTGTCGGGTCGGTAGTGCTTTTGTTGCTTTTTCTGCATGAAGAAGCTGCAAAGCAGATGGCTACTAACAATAAACCAGTCAAGATTTTTTTATGCATAATATGCCGGCTGTGATATTTCACGTAAATATAAATAAAGAATCGAAATTAGCTACAAATAGTTGTAAAAAAGGTGGCTATTCCAGTAAAATGATATGTTCCGCCAAAAGGTTATTTCACGCAAAGGCGCAAACCTGCCTGCCGGCAGCTATGCCTTACCCAAATTTAATTGCCTAAAAGTAGTATAAAAAACTTCGGCATCGCATACCCTTTGATAACCCAACCAAACAGTTTTCAATCCAG
>CAIRTW010000201.1 GCA_903881585.1 uncultured Bacteroidota bacterium
AAGACAAGGAACTATTTGCAGATATTCGCAGAGTTTTTAACTTTGCAACAGTTTTCATAGTGATAGGGTTTATAGGGGCTGGCCTGTTCTCAGGCTGGCTTTTTTATTTCGCAACAATAATTCCTATATTACACAAAAATCCTTCAGTATGCGGCCACTCTTATTTTGCCTGCTTATTAGCATCACCTGTACCAGCAGCGTTCTTGCCCAGCCACTGGCTGCTTATGTGGACATTCAAAACCAGGTCATGGTTTGGGATAAGGGGCTCATTCACAAGATAGATTTTATGCCGCCTACCTCTATGAAAATAGGCCGCACCGCTATTCCTTACCTGGATAATTCGCGCTCCTTCAAAGTATATTATAATGGTGCAGTGAAGGAATTGAACGCCGGATTTACCAATGCATACTTTGTAACCGATAACCTTGTAGGCTTCCTTAACCAGAAATCACTCAATGTTTTTGACCGTGGCATCACGAAGAACCTTGCCGGCGTGTGCGACCAGTATTTTATTGCAGACAGCGTGGTCTTATTCCTGGACAGCTACAAGGGCGAATACAAGGCCTACTACAACAAAGAGACTTACACCGTAGAGTCATATATACCCGACAGTGTATTATCGCATCTGAAAGTATCAGACAACATTATTGCCTTCGATAACTTTGCCAACCAGTTCAGGATATTCTTTCGTGGCCAGCTGATAGCGCAGGAAGACTACCAGGTAAGGAGCTTTGATGCAGGGCGGAATACTGTGGGCTATGTGGATGTGGACCATAAATTCAAGGTCTTTCATAACGGGCAAACTTTTGTGCTGGATGATTTTGCGCCAACATCTTATAAGGTAGGCGATGACATGATCGCCTATGTTACCAGTGATGGTTACTTTAAGATATTCTATGGCGATTCGCTGCACACCGTAGGGTTTATGAACCCCAGCTACCAGGTAGGCGACAATGTAATGGCGTACAAAGACCCGGGCGGAATGCTGAAAGTATTTTACAAAGGCACTACTACCGAAATGGAGAGCTACTATCCCGCAGGCATCATTTGCCAGTATAACTCGCTGGCATACATTGGCGCAGGTAATACGCTGCGCCTCTTCACCGAGGGGCAGATGTATGATGTTACTAATGCAGACCTATCGAACTGGACATTGAATTATGACGTTATAACCTACCAGATAGGCCAGGGGGTATTTAAGGTATTTTATAAAGGGGAGGAGTATTAACGTCACCCCCCTGCGGGCCTGCCTCACCCCCGGCCCCTAAAGGGGAGTCATGCATTTAGCTTCATTTATATTTTCAGCTTTTGAACACAATTGAGCGCTAATGTTGGCGCGATTAAAATTATTGAAATGGCAAAGTTTATAACCGGCGATGAGTTGAATTCAGAAATCGGAAAAATCATTTCAAATGCCAATGAAACACTAATACTGATCTCACCATTTATTAAACTTCACGATCGTCTAAAATCGACCCTATCTGAAAAAAAGGAGAACCACGAACTGAATATTACTGTTGTTTTTGGAAAAAACGAACACGATACATCCAAAAGTATTTCTATTGAAGATGTGAATTTTTTAAAGCAACTCCCAAATATCCAAATAAGGTATGAAAAAAGGCTGCACGCGAAATACTATGCGAATGAAAACGCTGCGATTCTCACATCAATGAATTTATATAGCTATTCACAAGATAACAATATTGAAGCTGGCGTATTAATAAAGCCCTCTATAATGGGCAATATTGCTAATAATATTGTGTCTAATATAACTGACGAAAATAGTTTCGACAAACAAACTCATAATTACTTTGACGTAGTTATTAAACAATCGCAAGTTATTTTCAATAAAGTGCCCCAAATTGAAAAAACTTTTTTGGGATTGAAAAGAAACTATAAAGAGCCTCTAATAGAAGACCATACTTCAGATTTTTTTCAGAACAGACAAAAACAAACAACCTATTATACTGCTAGCGTCAAGGATAGTATTGAACAACAAAAAATAACTGGTTTTTGTATTAGAACCGGTGAAAGAATACCTTTTAACGTTAAAAAACCTCTAAGCGCAGAAGCATATAAATCGTGGAGTAAATACAACAACCCGAATTTTCCAGAAAAATTTTGCCACTTTTCTGGCGAACCTTCAAATAAAGAAACAAGTTTGGCTAACCCAATTCTTAGCAAGAATTTGAAAAAAGCGCAAGAAGCATTCGGATAACACAATTTAACGCTGTTGGGATTTGTCCTAAAACGAGCAGAGACGTTGCAGTGCAACGTCTCTACGAAATATGTTAACGAAACAAAGGCAAGGAACAATTCCAACCTGCCTGTCGGCAGACAGGTTCCTAATTCCCAACGGCCAATTCCTATTTATTCTTCCCGTACAGTTTGCTCTTTATAAGGCCCCATTTGTGAAAGCGGTGGGTAAATGATACGCGCAATACGCCGCGGCCATACTTCATGCTGCGGCTGAAATTGATGCTGGACGCTTCTTCAAAATATTTTGTGGGGCAGGTAACTTCTGCTATCTCAAACCCATTCATGAATATCTGGGAGATCATCTCATTATCGAAAACGAAATCATCACTATTGGCACTGAAATCTATGGAGCGGATCACCTCTGCGCTGAATGCACGGTAGCCTGTGTGGTACTCGCTAAGCTTCTGGCGCAGCATGATGTTTTCAAACAGCGTGAGGCAACGGTTGAAGACGTACTTGTAGATAGGCATGCCGCCCTTCAATGCGCCACGGCCCAGTATGCGCGAGGCAAGCACCACGGGATAAACATCGTACGCTATGATGCCGGATATGGCGTGGATGAGCGTGGGCGTATATTGGTAGTCGGGGTGCAGCATGATGACGATGTCGGCACCAAGCTCCATGGCTTTTTTGTAGCAGCTTTTCTGGTTGCCGCCATAGCCTTTGTTCACCTCATGCTTTATGATATGGCTGATGCCCAGCTTGCGGCCTTCGCCCACGGTATCATCGCGGCTGTTGTCGTCCACCAGCACCACATCGTCCACAATATCAAAAGGGATCTCTTTATAAGTCCGTTCCAGCGTCAGCGCCGCATTATAGGCGGGCAGTACCACCACTATTTTCTTACCGTTCAGCATAATAAGCGACAAAAATAATATTAATCCCGAAATAACGGCCTCATGGGCATTAGGTTTTCGGGAAACACACAAATATAATCAGGCAATATTCGCCTTTGCGCGAAGATATATCATAAGCGGTATACCACTACAAATCATTCAAATGCCCCAAAACAGTATAATCATACTGTTTAAATGTTATCTTAGATATGAGATGCGGTTATTGATGGCGAAAGGGAACTTTTGGAAAGGTATTCTGCTTTAGTACCCCGATTGCCGCCAAGTCGTTGAAAAGGGGACTGAACCATTTTTGAGTGGTATTCGGCGCGAGTATCGGCAAGTCCCGCTGAAGGGCGGAGACTCGCCGAGGACGTAAGTCCCTGAAAAAGGAGACTTGGCGGGGACGAAAAAAATCGAATCGCACATCACGGTGTACGTCTAAAAAAAATATAATGAAAAAACTGTCTTTTATTTTTTCAATATTTACGATCTGCATTTCGCATATTTACTTAGCTTTTGCCCAATCCGATAAACTCATTGTAAAAGAAAAAAAAAACACTTGGCATTTCAAAGTATCAAAGTCCGACACCATTTTCATATTTAATCCTTCCGGAAACAACGAGATTACTACTTGGAACAAAAATGAACTTACAATTGAAATCACCGAAACCGGAAAAGCAAAAGACCAGAAACGGGCTCAAACAATCTTAGATAACATTAGTACGAAAGAAAAAACAAGCAAAAAAGGAATACTGTTTTTCAAAACATCCATTAAGACACCGTACAATAATAATAACGGTATTAGTGCCGTATCCAAAACTGATGTCAGTAACCCAAATCTCCAAATAAGTTACGAGGCAGATATAAGCTATGTTATCCACGCACCAGAATATCTTAACCTAGATATTACTGATGGGGCTGGTAATGTCACGATAGGCGATCTTTCTGGCAATCTTAATCTTCAGGTCATTCATGGCTGCTTTCATATCAAAAAACTTACCGGTCCCAATAAAAAAATCAATCTCGACCCTGTTCGCGGTGATTGCTCCATCACATCCATCGAGGAAGGCAATCTGTTGGGAAACAATCTTCAAGGGAGTATGTTAACTATTGACGAGCCAATAGATACAAACAAGGTCAAAATAAGAGGTTGGGATGACCATAGAAATATTACGGTTCATTAGTCGTAATAATTAAGCAGCTCTCACCGCTCGGCCTCCCGCATAAAATTTATTTTACCTTGGTGGCTGCAATGAATAATGCGATATACCACTGCAAATCATTCAAAGACCCCAAAACGGTATAATTATACCGTTTAAATGTTATCTTAGATATGAGATGCGGTTATTGATGGCGAAAGGGGGCTTTTGGAAAGGCATTCAGCTATAGTACCCTGATGGCCGCCAAGTCCCTGGAAAAGGAGACTGAACCATTTTTGAGTGGTATTCGGCGCGAGTATCGGCAAGTCCCGCTGAAGGGCGGAGACTCGCCGAGGACGTAATGAATAATGCATCAGCTATTAAGAATTCTACCTGCCCTGTTCATAGGTATTATCTGCCCTCTCGCTGTTTCTTCAATGATTTTTTTACATCATCCCAGCTACGTTTGGATTCGTCCCTGCGCGATTCGGCGACAATAACGTCGATGAGGTCTTCTATTTCTTCAGTATGCCATTTTTTCAGTCGTTTTTTGGCATCATCCATGGAAACTATTTTCCCTTCGGCAGATTGCTTTAACCCGATCTGGATTTTTTCCAGCAACACTATCTGCTCTATGGCATCTTCTGCCTCAAATTTTGATGGCAAAGAGTTCGTTCTTTTTTGCTGCATAGCTGCATTTTGATACAAGTTACAGATTTCCCCCTAAGGAACGATGGCAGAAATTCCATTTAGCTACGAATAAAAACTCAGCATGTCATGGTTCGGCGGGGCTCACCATGACAATCTTAATTCAGCTTTCAATAAGTTTACTGGCTGGCTATGATAAATTCTTCTTCCGAAAAATCCTGACTAAATTTGCCACGCTTATGAACAGTAATGTACAAATTAAAAGATCGGTTATTGTCCTGTTCATAGGCATTATCTCGCTTGCCTTATTTGCGGAGAGTTCTGTACCCTACTTCTACGCGGCGACCAAATACAGGCAAGAGGCAAAATTCCTTGGCCAGATCATTTACACTCCGGACCAGGACATGTATTTCTCATTCATCCGCCAGGCGAGGGATGGGCATTTTGTATTCAATAACCGCCTCACTTACATCCCTAATAAACCGGTATTTGTAAATCTGCAGTTCTGGCTGATTGGGGCTATACAGCGGGTAACGGGGCTTTCTGAGAATGGTATTTATTATGTGTGGCGCTACCTGGGCATACTGCTGCTCACTATTGGTATCTTTCTGCTGGCGCGTATTGTGTTGCCCACAGCGCGGCAGGTGTTTGCCTGTGTTGCCCTGCTGCTTTTCACTGGCGGGTTTGGGTTTCTGTTTGCTATGCTCAACAGCGCCCATCTGATAGGCGTTGAGGCTGCCCATGCCGGCATACTGGATATGAAATTCGGGATGCTGCCCTTCCAGCAGGCCATGACCAATCCTAACTTCTCCTTTCCGCATGGCCTTATCCTCATCGCCTATGCACTCTTCCTGCTGGGTGAGCAAAGGAACAGCCCGAAATATTATGCGTGGTCGGGGTTCGTTTTCTGCATCATCGGCCTGGTGCGCCCGTATGATATATTGCCGCCTTTTGTGGTTTTCCCGGCGTACCTGCTCTCTACCAATGGTGGTTTTAAATTCCAGTTGAAGCGGCTGTTTACAAAACTGTTACCGCTTTTTATGCTGGTACCTGTGCTGCTGTATAATTTCTGGCTGTTCAAGGTCAATGATATTTTTAAGTACTGGTCGCTGCAGGGGCTCAATGCCAATAGCATACCGTCTGTGCCCTGGCATTATTCGGCCTATGGTATTGTGGGCATACTGGCCATAGTGCGGGTGACACAGTTCAGGAGCAATCCATTCAGTAAGACCGATAAATTTCTGCTCACCTGGTTTTTGCTCACGTTTACGCTAATACAGCTGGGCAAGTACTTCCCGGTGATAGGCTGGAGCCCGCAGATAGGCGTTTACCTGGCTGTGCCGCTGGCTTTGCTGGGCTGCGCTATACAGTACAGGGCTGGCTATCCCAAGATGAAATTTTATAGCATTGTGGCCCTGGTGGTGACCTGTGCGGCCATCAGCAATGTTTCCATAGCGCTGTATTACTGCAAAAACTTTAACGACCGCCTGAAGGCCCCGATCTTCTATGCCAATAATGAAGAAGTAGCCGCGTGGGACTGGCTGAATAAAAATACCGGCGAGGGGACGGTGGTGCTGGCCATGCCTTCCACCTCGCTGCGCATAGCCAAGTACACTAGCGATAATGTGGTGGCCGCCCACTACAGCGTTACCCCACGATATACCGAGTCTGCGGCTATGGCATCTGCTTTTTTCGCAGACTCCGTATTAGGCAATCAGCAAAAAAACGCGCTGGAAAAACTGAACATTAGCTACATATACATAGGCCCCAACGAAAAGGAATCTAATAGTGTGCGGGTACTGAACGATGGCACGCTGGCAAAGGTATATGGCAATGAACTGGTGAGTATCTATAAGGTAAACCGATGAGTGGCTTTGAGCCTATAATGATGCCACCCGCACCTGGCGGCATTAAAAACAAAAATGAGGGAATTGCGAGCATTGCCGCGTCCGGATGGCTTGGCCGGGCGGGCGACTTTGTAAGGAACCTTTTTACTAGAGAAATTCCTTCACGCTTGAGGGAAACCTTAATACAGCGGGAAACCCGTGAACCCGATAAAGATGGTAAGCGCCAAAACAGTGAGCCCCAACACGAACCCGGCTATAGCCAACGCGCTATGCTTATGGCGCCTGCCCATGCCCATGAGACCCGCCAGAATGGCCAAAATGGCAAACCCGCCCCAGAAGAAGCCGGCTATGCCGCAAAGAACTGCAACAATACCGAGCCAACCACCATACGCCACACGGTGGTAGTACGGGTGCGACAAGCCACTAACCGCATTTTCTGATCTTGAAACTGAAGTATTGCTATTAGTATGGGTGGCGATCGCAGTCAAGGCATGTGTTTTCATCGCAAATCCGGCCTTAGCAGGGCTTACAGAAAACAGGAAAGCAACCGAAAGCAGGCATAGCAGCATGTTCTTCATACATCAGTAGTTTATGGAATCAAATATAGTAAATATCAGGTAGAGTGTATATGGCCCTACCAAAGGAGCGAGCCTATGCTATAAAAGTATCAGCGACAGCACCGTTACCCCTGCCAGCAGATACAGCACCAGCTCTATCACGCCCAGGATGAACCCGGTGACTGCGAGCCCCTGCACCTTACATCCCCGGCCCATGCCGAGCACACCAAACAGTATGGCCAGTAAATTCAACCCAGGCACCAGCAGCCCGATAAGCCCGCAACCCAAGGCCGCAATACCCACCCACTCGGTTGCTTTGGCCGTACGGTATGGATGTAAAAAAGAAAGCGCCTTATTCACCTTTGTAATAAACCCGGATGTTTTTTCGCTGTGCGTAGCGGTACCGGCATTAGTATAGATATGCGTAGCCGCATCATGGGCCACAGAAGACTTTTTTACAACAAAACCAGCATGCAATGCTGGCGAAACACATAACAGGCAAAGAACAGAAACAAGCGCGAATAATTTATTCTTCATACAACCGTTTATTGAGGCGGAATAAAAATAAGTTATTTTGCTTCACCTTGTTTATCTTTTGGGGAAATGCACCGCAAAAAAGTTTTTTGCTACCTTTAATAAAACTAATAATTAATATTTATTACCCGCCAATAATATCCAATCATGCCAAAACCTACCGTGTTTATTATTGCTGTTTTTTTCGCCACTACAGCCTGCGCACAAGACATATCCATAAAAAAAGACACCATATTTTCGGGCAGTGAGCGGATCGCGCTTTTCAAGACCTCAACCAAGGGCCCTGACCGGTATTTTATCACCACATTTGGCGGGGATGAACTGATCGCCCTTCACCGCAGTATGGTAACTGAGAACGGTAAGCCCGGCTATATTGTCACTTTCGTTCACGATGACGGGCAAGGTATTTTGGCAAAACAATCCGGGTTTCCGTTATCGATGGTAAGTGAATTGTGCAAAGGCAACCTCTTAAAAAAAGACGGCTCAATAGATCACAAATCTGAAGTTGAATTTCTTATTGCACATCCATTACCCAAGGGGTACACCGATATGGACCAGGTAGTGGAGTAGTTCCAAATCCCGCACTTCGGGGACTTTATCCACCAAACTTACCGGTAGTTCCCGGACCGCATAATTTTTAACAAACTGCCCTCTTTATTTTCTCCTATATTTATACCTCTTTATTAAACAATATAGAGAAGTCCCGCACATGCGGGATCGGGATTTATGAAGATACAACGCGCTGCACCTGTAAATGAACTATTTGCCAAGCTGATCTTCCTGATGCTGCCTACTGCGGTGGTCAGTTATTTCCTGTTGGAGAACGTTAACCACTACTATTCCATACTCCAAAACCAGGCGCTGCAGCAAGCGGCATACTTTGCTGCGGGCATGGGCATTGCGGCTGTTCTTTATTCATTCCGGGTCCGGTTTCTGCCTACCTATATTGTGCTCATCGCAGTTCTGTACTCCATTTACAAGGGGCTGGATAAATACAGCAGCAGCGAGTTCGATGCATTTTTCATCGCCCGCCGCTTCCAGGTATTTGCCAATCTGTTTTGTGTTGGCTGGCTTGTGGGCTGGGGGTTTGTGCGGTGGCGCTACTGGTCGGTGGGCATAGCGGCCTGCCTGCTTTGTGCCTGTATATGGCTCATAGCCCGGGCTAATGCAGACAGTGTTGAAGGGCTGCTGTGGTCGTTTACCCCGTCATTGCTGTATTCGGTCTATATCATTTTCACCTCAGAGCAGATATATAGTTACAAAGACAAGTCCCGGAAATTCTGGCTATTCCTTACGCTGCGTTTATTCCTGTTCGCCATACTCGCGTCCTTGCTTGCGGCGGCTGTCATCTACAAAATGCGCAAAGAGATAAAGGACACAGTGGCCAACTATGGCGGCGGTGGCAAGAGCGGCCAGAACAACATGCTGCG
The DNA here is from genome assembly GCA_903881585.1 of uncultured Bacteroidota bacterium. Lineage (GTDB taxonomy): Bacteria > Bacteroidota > Bacteroidia > Chitinophagales > Chitinophagaceae > Nemorincola. Next base: position 9,251 of record CAIRTW010000201.1, read on the forward strand.
CCAGCGCCCCGACAGCACCTTTGACCTGAACGACTATACCCGACTCAGCAGTTCGCTCAGCCGCAGCAAGCAGCTGCTGTTTTGCGCGCACATAGACAATTTCTTCCCCAATACGGAGATACCCAATCCGCTGTATCTCACTGCATTTTATTTCACCAAGTTTGACACGCTTACCGAGACCTTTGAGCGGGACTCCACCATTCCGTTCAATGACCTTTTCCAGCCCGACCCTTCTAAAATACCGATGTTCACCACGCAATATGATTCATCGGTTATTAAGAACAGCCTGGGATCGAAACTGAGGCAAACAGTGGAAATACAGGTGTACAGCAAGATGCTCTCGCCTGGCACCTACCTGGCCCCCAACGTGGGCTACTTTGTTCAGCCTATTGCTATTGAAAAGGATTTCAGGGAAGAGTTCAAATTCGCGTTCCGGGCAAAGAGCTATGTATCTGCGCTCAACAGCGCCTACTTTGTTTATAATGTGCAGAACCCGGAGATAAAGAAATTCCAGGAGATGCGGTTTGAAGTGCTGCGCAAGGTGCATGGCTATGACAGTGTTGATGCTGGCTTCATGAAGTATTACACTTTCATGCCGGGCGGCGACAAATTCAAGACCATAAGCGCCCTGGCGCACAAAATAACCGATACGGCGCATACGCCTGTTGACAAAGTGCTGGCCATCCGCAACTACTTCTACTCTAAAGACGAGAACGGGGACCGGCTGTATAGCTATACCGACAACCCGGGAATACCCGATATTCCCAATGCCTCGAAGCTGATCTATTTTCTTAACGAGAACCACAAAGGGTATTGTGCATACTATGCCGGCGCTACCCTGTTCATGCTGCGCTCGCTGGGTATTCCATCGCGCATTGCCGTAGGGTTTCTCACCGAAGACCGAAGCGATAAGAATAAAGGGTGGTACTGGTACTATGCCAACCAGGCCCATGCGTGGGTGCAGGTATACTTCCCCGGTTATGGCTGGCTGGACTTTGACACCACAGTAGGCAACGATAACGAGAACCGCCCTACCCCGCAGCCCGACGGCACCCCACCAATGCAACCGCCAAAAGCGTGGCTGGCAGCAGAAGGTATTGTAGAGGATGTGGACACCCTGAAGAAGACCATGAAGATGTCTGTGAAGCAGTTTGTGTTTCACGACAAAGAGTATAAGTTGACATCACCGGTATCTGTGAGTATGGACATGAAGATTGCCGCTATTTATCTCGACAGTGCTGCGGCGCCATTGAAAACGGTACAGAAAGGCGATGAAGGGACAGCGGTATCCTATGCCGAGGCGATGAAAAAAATGGAAGCGTTGCCCAATGAAAGCTCGCTGGCGCTTATTAAAAGGCTTCCTGCTCCGGAACCGATAGACGAAGTCTATCTGAAAAGGAAGGATGTGGAAAAGCCGAAGGAGAAGCCACAGGTGGTAGCGCAGGTAAAATCGATGTCGTGGAAAGAAATAGCGCTGATCGCGGCCGCTATTGTAGCCGGGCTATTACTGGCACTGCTGAGCCTGCCATCGATCATCTTTGCATTGTACAAGGCGCGGTATAACAACGCAAAAAATGATGGTAACAAGGCTTATTGGGCTTATCGTGCAGCAACATTCTATCTGCACCAGTGCGGCATATTCAGGAAAGGGCGCACGCCTATGCAGTACGCCCGCAACGTGGTGGACCCGGCCTATGGCACATCATTCACCCAATTCATGAATGTTTACCTGAAAAAGAAATATGCAAAACAGGAGTTAACCGTCACCGAGGGGAAATATGTCAGTTCTTTCCTTGCGCCCTTCCTTAGCCAGGTACGTAGTAAAATACCAAGGGGAAAACGATTCTCCGCTTTCTTAAATCCACTGAGGAGCCTGTCGTTTTTTATGATACCTGAAGATGAAGAAAAAGAAGCTTAAATTTGAGCAAATCGTTTTAAAATATTTTTGACTATATAATTCAGGAATGGAAAAAGAAGTTGCAGAAGCACAGGGAAAGAAACGCCGCACAAAGCGCCGGATAAGGATCCTTTGGATCTCTTTCATTTCCCTGATGGTTATATTTTTATTGCTGATCATTGCCATTGATAATGGTATGGTTGGCTACATGCCCTCCCTTGCGGAACTGGAAAATCCGCAGAGCGCCATTTCATCGGATGTGTTGGCCGCTGACGGCACTTTGCTTGGCAGATATTACGTGTTGGACCGGTCGAACAGTAAATTCACAGACATATCGCCCAATGTTATTAATGCACTCATAGCTACCGAAGACAACCGATTTTATGACCATGCCGGTATAGACCCGATGGCTACGTTGAGAGTAATTTTCAAACTGGGCCATGCAGGTGGCGGCAGCACCATCTCTCAGCAGCTGGCCAAAAACCTTTTCCCGCGCACCAGCCACAGTTTCATTTCACTGCCCTTTATGAAGCTGAAAGAATGGGTGCTTGCCGTGAAACTGGAGCGCAACCTTACCAAGAACGAGATCATTACCATGTACCTCAACACGGTGCCTTTTGGCGACAATGTATATGGCATACGCAATGCGTCAATGACGTTCTTTTACAAAACACCTGATAAGGTATCTGTAGATGAGGCCGCAATACTGATAGGCATGCTGAAAGGAAATACGATCTACAACCCGCGCAGCCACCCGAAAAAATCGAAAGAAAGGCGCAATGTGGTACTGGACCAGATGCGCAAGTACAATTACATCAGCGCTGTGCAGCTTGATTCGTTGAAACAAAAAGAAACGCCGCTTGACTATCATAGAATAGACTATCACGATGGTGTAGCACCCTACTTCAGGCAAATAGTGGAGCAACAAGTGAAGCAGGTGTGCCGCGACCTGAAAAAACCGGATGGCACCCCTTATGACATTTATAAAGATGGCCTGAAAATATGGACGACCATAGATATCCGTATGCAGCTATATGCCGAAGATGCGGTGGCGGAACACCTCACCAACTGGCAAAGAGCATTTGTGGCGCAGCCAGGTTATAAAGACGGAAGCGTATGGAACAAACCGGCGGTACTGACCATATTGAACGCCAGCATCAAGTCGTGCGACCGCTACCAGATGTATAAGACCCAGGACATGAACGAGGCCCGGGCAATGGCGGAAATGAAGAAACCGATAAAAATGAGGGTGTTCGGCTGGACGAAGGGGCATTATAAGGACACCGTTATGAGCCCGGTTGATTCGATCAAGTACATGAAAACCATTCTGCAGGCCGGGTTCATTGCAATGGATCCCTTCACCGGGGAAGTGAAGGCATGGGTGGGTGGCATAGACCATAATTTCTTCCAGTTCGATCACGTTAATATCAACACCAAGCGGCAGGTAGGCTCTACGATAAAACCGCTGCTGTACTCTTTTGCAATAGACAATGGTTTTTCGCCCTGCGGCGAGGTGTCCACCTTACCCGTGGACTTCCCTACCAAAGCAGCCTATAATGCCGATAAAGATGCCCACTACGACCCAAAGGTGACTATGAAAGTAGCGCTGGCAAAGTCAATAAATAATGCCGCGCTCTATGTGCTGAGCCAGGTAGGCATTGACCCGTTCGTTGACTTTGTGCACAAATGCGGCATCACCAGCCGCATGGACCCTGTGCCGTCTGTGGCACTCGGCGTTTCTGATATATCGCTTTATGAGATGATCGGCGCTTACAGCATGTTCCCCGGTGGAGGCATGAATACACAGCCGTTCTTTATCAACAGGATAGAAGATAAAAACGGCATGTTGATCAAAACATTTGCCGCATCTCAAAAAGAGGTCATCAACCCGAATACGGCATTCAAAATGGTGAAGATGATGCGCGGCGTAGTGAACTTTGGTACTGGCGCGCGCCTGCGTTTCAAATATGATATCCGTAACGACATAGCCGGCAAGACGGGCACTACCAGCAACCAGGCAGATGCTTGGTTCATCGGTTATTGTCCTCAACTTATTGCCGGTGTTTGGGTGGGCTGCGACGACCGCGAGTTCCGGTTCCGCACCGAGCAAATGGGCCAGGGCGCATCGTCGGCACTCCCTATATGGGCGTTCTTTATGAAGAAGGTATTTGCTGATAAAAAACTAGGGATAGATGCCAATAAAGTATTCAAACAGCCCGCGAATTTTGACGACTGCGATACTACGGATCAATTCAGCACAAGACCAATAAACGATACCGGCTCTATTGAGCCGGCTGCTTCGATCGAGCCATAAACATTCGGGTAAAGACATCTTAAATGAGCATTAAAGTAAAGATCATAAATGATCCGGTTTATGGGTTTATCCGTTTCCCTGAACCGGAGTTGATACGGGTTATTGACCATCCTATGTTTCAGCGGCTGCGGAACATAAAGCAGATGGGCCTCGCCCACCTGGTATATCCCGGCGCCGTGCATACCCGGCTGGCACATTCCCTGGGCGCGTGCCACCTTATGGGCAAGGCGCTGGACGAACTGAAAGCCAAGGATATAAGCCCCGATAAGGATGAGTGCATAGCAGCCCGCCTTGCGGCGCTGCTGCACGATATAGGCCACGCACCATTTTCCCACTCTCTTGAAAATGCATTGGTTGGCGTGCATCATGAAACACTGTCACGCCTTATTATGCACCGGATGAATGCCGAGTTTGGCGGAGGTCTGCAGAAAGCGATAGACGTCTTTGAACATTCGGGCGCTCCCCTTGCGGGAAATGGCAGCAAATACTACCTGCACCAGCTGGTCTCCAGCCAGCTGGACGTGGACCGCATGGACTACCTGAACCGGGACAGCTTTTATACAGGCGTTTCAGAAGGGGTTATTGGGTACGACCGGATACTGCAAATGCTCACTGTGCGCGATAATGAGCTGATGGTGGAAGAGAAAGGAGTCTATTCGGTGGAGAAATTTATTATTGCCCGCAGGCTGATGTATTGGCAGGTGTACCTGCATAAAACTGTACTTGGCGCAGAAATGCTATTAATAAATATATTGAAGCGAGCGAAAGAACTTGCGCAGAGCGGTGCAAAACTATTTTCTACCCCGGCATTAAACTATTTCCTTTATAAGAATCTAACGGAAGAAGATTTCTTGCACGATCCGGCGCACCTGGATAATTTCCTGCAACTAGACGACAGCGATGTAATGGTTTCGATAAAAGTGTGGCAGACGCATGATGATAAAGTATTATCTACGTTATGTAAAATGCTTATTTTGAGAAAATTATATAAAGTTTCACTTAGTTCTGAATCTTTGGCAAGCATTTTGGAGGATAAGAAGAAAAAAATAAAGGCGGAGAAAGGATTAAATGAAAATGAGTTGCAATATTTTGTTTTTACAGGCGTTACATCTAACAGTACCTATAATATCAACGACGAACTGATAAAAATTGAGACAAAAAGCGGGATGGTTAAAAATATTACAGAAATTGATGATTCATTGGTCAATCAAACACTTGCCAGAGCCGTACATAAAAACTACATTTGCTATATTCAGTGAGTTTTGGTTTAAATAATTATGAATTTTTGGGGCCAGAATAATGATATTTTGTTCAGAGTATGAATAACAGAAACTAACGCACATGCAGTTTACAGCGCAGCAAATAGCTACCCTGTTACAAGGCCAACTGGAAGGAAACCCTGAAGCTAAAGTAACTGATGTAGCAAAGATAGAAGAGGCAGTGGAGGGTTCTCTGAGCTTTATATCGAACCCGAAATATGCGGAATACGCATATACTTCTGAAGCATCTATTATTATAGTCAATGCTTCGCTCGAGTTATCCCGTCCCGTAAAAGCCACGCTGATAAGGGTTGAAGATGCGTACAGCAGTTTTGCCTTCCTGCTGGAAAAATACAGGGAGATCATTTCCGGCGCAGCAAAAACAGGAATTGAACAGCCTTCTTATATCTCTCCTACGGCTAAAGTTGCCTCCGATGTGTATGTAGGCGCGTTCTCTTACATTGGCGAAAATGCGGTGATAGAGAGCGGTGTAAAAATATATCCCGGCTGCTATGTCGGGAATAATGTGATCATCAAAGAGCATACAAAATTATATTCCGGGGTCAAGGTATATGATGAATGCCGCCTTGGCTGCCGGGTAGTGATACATTCAGGAACGGTGATAGGCGGCGATGGTTTTGGGTTCGCTCCGTTGACTGACGGCACCTACAAAAAAATACCCCAGATCGGCAATGTGATCATAGAGGATGATGTGGAAATAGGCTCGAACACTACAATAGACCGCGCCACTATGGGCTCTACCGTCATAAGGAAAGGTGTGAAGCTGGACAACCTGATACAGATAGCCCACAACGTAGAAATAGGCGAGAACACAGTGATAGCTGCCCAGACAGGTATTTCGGGCAGCACCAAAGTGGGTAAAAACTGTTCCATTGGTGGCCAGGTAGGCATGGTGGGACATATACATATAGCAAGGGGCACACGTATCAACGCCCAAAGCGGATTGTCAAAATCTGTGATCAGTACAAATACCACATTAAATGGTAGTCCTGCGTTTGAATATAAAAGTTCGTTGAAAAGTCAGGCAATTTTCAGAAATTTGCCGGATATGCAGCATCGTATCCAGAAACTGGAAGAAACGGTACAGGAATTGGCCGCATTACTAACTACGCAAAACCTGGAATATAAAAAGTGAGTGAAGACATTTTAATTAAAACGGAAAGCAGGAAAAAAACAGAAACTTTGCACTCTAGCAACAATAGTCAAAACCAGCAAACGCTTAAAGGATCTGTTACACTGCATGGTGTAGGTTTGCACACAGGCGCAAATGTAACCATGACCATGAAACCTGCCAGCCCCGGCTATGGCATCCGTTTTCAGCGTATAGATCTGCCCGATAAGCCAATAGTAAAAGCAGATGTTGACTTCGTTGTGGACACATCCCGCGGAACAACAATTGAATATAACGGGGCCCGTGTGAGCACTATTGAGCATACGCTGTCCGCGTTGGTGGGATTGGGCATAGACAATATACTCATAGAAATGGACGGCCCGGAAGTGCCGATCATGGATGGCAGCGCCCGCCAGTTTATGGATGCCATAGAAAGCGCCGGCATACAGGAGCAGGAAGCAAGGCGCGTGGTATACTCCATAGATACTAATATACATTATTACGACCCGGTAAAGAATGTGGACATGCTGGCGGTTCCGTCGACGGAATACCAGATAACCGCGCTTATAGATTTTAATTCTCCGGTGCTGGGCACGCAACATGCGGCATTGAAGCATATTTCCGAATTCAGGGACCAGATAGGGCCCTGCCGCACATTCTGCTTCCTCCATGAACTGGAGTACCTGCTGGATAACAACCTCATAAAAGGGGGCGATCTGAGCAATGCCATAGTGGTAGTAGATAAGGTGGTGAGTGACGAGGAGCTGCGCAGGCTTGCCGGTATTTTCAACAAACAAAAAATAGAAGTAAAGCAGGAAGGCATACTTAATAACATACAACTGCACTACCCTAACGAACCAGCCCGCCACAAATTACTGGATGTGATAGGCGACCTGGCGCTTGTGGGGCATTCTATAAAAGCACACATCATAGCCAGCAGGCCCGGCCATGCTACCAATGTGGAGTTTGCCAAAAAGATAAAGCAGTACATAAAAAAGAACAAACACCTTTCTGATATACCACATTACGACCCATCGCAACAGGCGATCTATGATATTACCCAGATAGAAAAGGCATTACCACATAAGTTCCCTTTCCTGTTTGTAGATAAGATCATAGAGCTGAGCGACAACCACGTGGTGGGCATAAAAAATGTGACGTTCAACGAGCATTTCTTCCAGGGCCACTTCCCAGGCAACCCGGTAATGCCCGGTGTGCTGCAGATAGAGGCGCTGGCGCAGACAGGCGGCATTCTCGCTCTTAACAACATCCACGACCGCGAAAACTATGATACCTACTTCCTTAAAATAGATAAGGTGCGCTTCAAGCAACTGGTGCGCCCCGGCGACACACTAATACTGAAACTGGAGTTGCTGAACCCGATACGCCGCGGTATATGTGAAATGAGGGGAACGGCATATGTTGGTAATAAACTTGCTACCGAAGCTGAGCTGGTAGCGCAAATCGTAAGAAAAGACAAAAAATGATCCACCCGCTTACATACGTCCACCCGGATTCAAAGATAGGTCCTAATGTAAAAATCGATCCGTTTACCACTATTCACAAGAATGTGGAAATAGGCGAAGGCACATGGATAGGATCGAACGTAACTATAATGGAAGGTGCGCGTATAGGCAAGAACTGCCGCATCTTTCCTAGCTCTGTGATCTCAGCAATACCACAGGACCTGAAATTCAAGGGAGAAGACACCATATGCGTGATAGGCGATAATACCACCATTCGCGAATGTGTGACAATCAACCGTGGCACCTCTGATAAGAATATGACCAAGATAGGCAGCAACTGCCTGATAATGGCATATACCCACATAGCACATGACTGCGAAGTAGGTAACCACTGCATATTTTCAAACAATACCACACTTGCCGGCCATATAATAGTAGGCGACTGCGTGGTGCTTGCCGGCCTCACCGCTGTGCAGCAGTTTGTGCGCATAGGCTCTTATGCATTCGTAACCGGTGGTTCATTGGTAAGAAAAGACATACCCCCTTATGTAAAAGCCGCCCGCGAACCACTGTCTTATGTAGGAGTAAACTCCGTAGGACTGAAGCGCCGCGGCTACTCCATAGAAAAGATCAACCAGATACTCGACATCTACCGTATTCTTTTTGTGCGCGGATACAATGTATCAAAGGCACTGAGCATCATTGAAACCGACCTTCCTGTATCAGATGAGCGCGATGAGATCATCAGCTTTGTACGCGAAACCGGCCGGGGTATCATGAAGGGCTACATCCGCAGGCATGGTGCGGAGGATATGCCGTAGCATAAGTTGGCATACTCGGCATAGCGAAGGCTATTTTTTGTATCTTTGTGACTTATAATATTTGTATGCTTGCAGTTGCCGGAACGTACCAAAATGGTCAAATCAAACTGGATGAGCTTGTTTCAAGTACATCTCCCGTAAAGGTGATCGTAACTTTTTTAGATGAGATCAAACCCGAAGTAGAAAAAAGACTGACGATCGCCGACTTTTCTTTTACTCAAGCCCGGAAAGATACCGAAACCTACACTGGGTCATTTAGCGATGCCGTAATAGAAGAGCGGCGCAACGAACTATGAATATATTCCTGGACACTTCTTCTTTATTTAAGCTTTACCATAAAGAACCTGGCACCGAAATAATTGATGATGTTTTTGCGACCTCAATCATCGGGCATGTTTTTTTGTCAGAGATCACTAAGATCGAATATGTCTCCGCAGTATGGAAAAAAGTTCGTATCCGGGAGATTTCAGCTTCGGAAGCTGAAACAAAAGTTACCCGGTTCAAGTCCGATTACACCAAATATGTTTTTCTCGGACTTGATGACGCTATCGTCAATCGCGCTTTGGATATGATGGCAAAATATGGCAAAAGTGGATTGAGGGCACTTGACAGTGTTCAGCTAGCTTCTGCTGTATCGCTCTCTGACAAGTGCGGTTTGTTCATTACTACTGATAAATTGCTTAACGATTTTTTTGCCCTGGAGTCTTTGCCCGTCATCAATATATAACCTCTCGATACTACTTTTGGTTTAATGCAAATAACCCTCCAGCATATAAGCAAACGTTTTCAGCGGCACTGGATATTTAAAGACATTAATTATTCCTTCTCCTCACCGCAGGCTTATGCGCTTTTAGGTCCTAACGGCTGCGGCAAGTCAACCCTGCTGCGGATAATAGCCGGCATGCAATCTCCATCTATCGGCAAACTCTTCTATAACAACAATGATAAAGCCATCCTTGCTGATGACATATTCAACCACATCAGTTTCAGCGCCCCCGGCATGGAGATAGTGGAAGAGCTGACCCTCCGCGAATTCTTCGATTTTCATTTTGCATTTAAGCGCCCCCTACCCGGCTTGTCTATTGATAAGATCATTGAGCTTACCGGATTGAAGGGAGACGTAACCAAACCCATAGGCGACTATTCATCCGGCATGAAACAAAGGGTAAAGCTCGCGCAAGCTATATTCTCAGACACCGCAGTCCTCTTGCTCGATGAGCCCTGCACCAACCTCGACCAGCAAGGGGTGGAACAATACCGCCAATGGATAGAAGACTACGGAAAGAACCGCCTGGTACTGGTGGCTTCTAACGACCCGCGGGAGTATTTTTTCTGCAGAGAGCAGATCGTGATCGAGGATTATAAGTAAGCTTTTTCGCTTAGAATATTTTTGGTTAAATTTGTAGAAAGGATGTGGCTATGACAACTACCGCAATGAGAAAGAAACTATCGGAATATATGCAAACTGCCGATGTGAAAAAGGTACGTGCCATTTATACCATGGTAGAAGATGATATTGCCGATGGACCCGTGTGGGACAAAGAATTTATTGAAGAGATGGACCGGAGGGAAAAATCGTTTCTGGACGGCAGCGCTAAAATGTACACATTAGAAGAAGCACGTGAAGCGGCACGGGCAAGAGTAAGTACAAACAGGAAATAATGGCTTTCGCATATAAATTACACACGAAGGCTTTATTAGAGTATGCAGATGCTTATGAATGGTACGAACTTGAACATAAAGGATTAGGCGAACGATTTATTGATACTATTGATAAGCGTGTCTCACAAATATGCGCAAACCCGGAACATTACAGCTTCGCTCATGGAATCTATCGCCAGGCAAGCGTGGAAGGATTCCCATTTACGATAGTGTACAAGTTCTTTCCAAAAAGAACATTCGTACACATTTCATCTATTCATCACAACAGCAGAAGCCCACGAGGAAAATTCAGGAAAGAAGAATGACCCGTCCAAATACTCTTTTTCCGCATCGCTTTTAATAATACCTTTGCACCTCTGAAAACACAATTGGCCTCGTAGTACAATGGATAGTATAAGAGTTTCCGAAGCTCCAGATCCAGGTTCGATTCCTGGCGAGGCCACAAAAGCG